>NZ_RAWA01000177.1 GCF_003611675.1 Corallococcus sp. CA053C | reverse complement strand
AGGCATCCCCGCCCCGGCGAAGACGCCCGCCCTCCCGGGCAACCGCTTCGGGTCGTAGCCCGCGGCCTCGAACGCCGCCCACGCGCACTCCAGGAACACGCGGAGCTGCGGATCCATCAGCCGGGCGTCCTGGGGGCTGTAGCCGAAGAAGCCCGCGTCGAAGTGCTCGGCCTCCTCGATGATCCCCGCCGCGCGCACGTAGGCGGGATCCTCCAGCAGCCGGGGCTCCACTCCCGCCGCCAACAGCGTCTCCGGGCTGAAGCGCGAGAGTCCTTCGCGGCCCTCCACCAGCAGCGTCCACAGGGACGGCACATCCGGCGCGCCCGGGAACCGTCCCGCCATGCCGATGATGGCGATGCGGTCCGAACGCTCGGTGTTCCTGCTCCGGGCGGGACTCGGCGCCCTGGCTGGCTGCTCCACCGACGCATCGTCCAACCGCCGCGCCAGGGACTCGATGGTGGGGAACTGGAACAGCGTGGCCATGCTCAAGCGGACGCCCAGCTCCGACTCAAGCTCCGACTGGACACGCGCGAGCAGCAGGGAGTTTCCCCCCGCCTCGAAGAAGCCCTCCTGCCGGCCCACCCGCTCCACTCCGAGGAGCCGGCACCAGATCCGCTCCACCTCCTTCTCACGCTCCGTGCTGGACGGTGCCTCGGGGGCCTGTGCTCGCGACGGAGGCAGTGGCAACGCGCGCCGGTCGAGCTTCCCGGTGACGCCCAGCGGGAACGCCTCCAGCACCACCAGCTCCCGGGGGACCATGTGGGGAGGAAGCTTCTCGACCAGCGAGTCCCTGAGTGCGCGTGACGGCAACTGCTTCGCCGCGTCGGCAGCGCGGGGAATGACGTAGCCCACGAGGTGCCGCTCCCCCGCGAGCAGTTGGGGTTCGACCACGGCATCCCGGACGTCCGGGTGCGCCCTCAGCGCGGCCTCAATCTCTCCCAACTCGATGCGGAAGCCGCGCAGCTTGAGCTGTCGATCCGCGCGCCCGTGGAACTCGAGGCTTCCCTCCGGACGATGGCTCGCGACATCCCCGCTCTTGTAGAGCCGTGTGCCCGGCTCCGCGCTGAACGGATGCGGAATGAACCGCTCCGCGTCCAGCTCGGGCCGGTGCAGGTAGCCGCGCGCCAATCCCATTCCATCGATGTAGAGCGTTCCCTGCACGCCCACGGGAACCGGCTCCAACGCATCATCCAGGAGGTAGACCTCGTAGCCCGGCAGCGGCTTCCCGATGGAGGGGATCCCTCCTCCCACCACGCAATCGGCGGTGGTCGCGAAGACGGTGGTCTCCGTCGGGCCATAGCCATTGATGAGGCGCCGGCCCGGGGCCCAGGTGTCCACGAGCCGCTCCGGCACCTCCTCGCCCCCGAGCACGATCAGCTTCAAGTCCGGCAGCGCCCGCCAGGCCATGGAGCCCAGCGCCGAGGGCGTGAACATCGCGATGTGGATGCGCTGTGACTCCAGGAAGTCCGCGAGCTCCTCACCGGCGGTCACCTCCGCCTGCGCGAGCAGGTACAGCGTGGCGCCGGAGAAGAGTGTCGGGAAGATCTCCGCGACGGAGAAGTCGAACCCGAACCGCGAGAACTGCAACACGCGGTCGCCCGGCTCGAAGCCGAAGCGCGAGGTCACGGTCTCACAGAGGTGGACCGCGCCTCGGTGTTCCAGCAGCACGCCCTTGGGCTGGCCCGTCGAACCGGAGGTGTAGATGACATAAGCGAGGTCGTTCCCGGTGACGGAGACTCGTGGGTTCTCGGCGGAGGCTGCCGCGAGCGCGTCACGCACCTGCTCCAGCACGACGACCCGTGCCCCCGTATCAGCCACGAGTGGATGCGTTGCCTCCTGCGCGAGCACGAGCGTCAACCCCGCGTCCCGCGCCGTGAACTCCAGCCGCGCCTTCGGATAGGTCGGATCCAGGGGCACGTAGGCCGCGCCTGCCTTCAGCGTCGCCAGCATGCTCACGATCATTTCGAACGAGCGCTGGAGGCACAGGCCCACGAAGTCGCCCGGGCCGACGCCCAGAGAACAGAGGTGGTGGGCCAGCCGGTTCGCCTCCGCGTTCAGCGTCCGGTAGCTCATGGACTGACCCTGGAAGACCAGGGCGGGCGCATCGGGAGTGCGCGCGACTTGCGACTCGAACGGGTGATGCAGGCAGGCCGCTCCAGCGTTGTCCTCCACCGGCCCCTGGGCCCAGGTGAGCAGCCGCGCCTTCTCCGCTTCCGAAAGCAGCGGCAGCGCCATGACGGGCGCCTCGGGGTTCCGCACGGCCTCACGGAGCAGCGTCACGAAGTGCTCGCCCAGCTGGGTGATCATCCAGGGGTCGAACAGGTCGAGCGCGTACTCCAGCCGCACGGACATGCCGTCCGGCCGCTCATCCAGTTCGACGGAGAGGTCCAGCTTCGACGTCCCCGTATCCACGTCGTGCGGCTCCACCCTCCACCCCGAACCCGGCACCGAGATGGGCGGCTCCAACGTGCACGACACTTGAAGGAGCGGATTGGCGCCGGGAACACGCGCCGGGTTCACCGCCTCCACGATGCGCAGGAGCGGCGCGTCCTGGTGTTCGAGCGCCTCCAGGCAGGCCTTCCTCACGCGCGCCAGCAGCGCCCGGAAGCCCAGCCCTTCGGAGAACCGCAGCCGCAGGGGCAGCAGGTTCACGAAGTGCCCGGAGATGGCGCGCAGCTCCTCGCGGCTCCGTCCCGAGAACGCCGCGCCGATGACGAAGTCGTCGCTCCCCGAATATCGATGCAGCAGCGCTCCGAACGCCGACAGCAACGTCATGAAGAGCGTCGAGTCCTCACGGCGCCCCAACATCTTCACCGCATCCAACAGCTCCCGAGGGATCCGCACGACGAGCTTGCCGCCCTGGAAACTCTGGACCGGAGGACGGGGACGCTGCGTGGGAAGCACCAGGGCCGGAGCCCCCGCGAGCGACTGCTTCCAGTACGCGAGGTGCGGCGCGATGGCCTCCTGGTAGCGCGGGCCCTGTTGCCAGACAGCGGCATCGCCGTAATGAAGCGGCACGGGCGTCAGCGCGGGGACCTCTCCCACGAGGGCCGCCCGGTAGAACCGATGCAGCTCCTGGAGGAACGTCGCCATCGTGAAGCCATCCACGGTCAGGTGATGCATGACCAGGGCGAGGCGACACTCCGAAGCGCTCAGCCTCAGCAGGGTCGCCCGCAGCAACGGCCCCTGCTCCAGGTCGAAGGGCACGCGCGCTTCCTGCGTCGCCAGCTGCAAAGCCTTCGCGCTCCGAAGCCCCTCGGGAATCGCCCGCAGGTCCACGCTCCGCAGGTGGAACGGCACGCCGGGCAGCACCCGTTGGACAGGGCCCTCCGGCGTGGAGCCGAACGTCGTGCGCAGGACCTCATGCCGCGCGATGAGTGATTGGAACGCCTGCTCCAACGCCTCCGCCTGGACGTCGCCCGGCAGGTACAGCGTGAAGGGCTCGTTGTAGAAGGCGCTCCGGGGCGCCACCTGCGTCAAGAGCCAGAGCTGCCGCTGCGCATCGGACAGCGGCAGGGGCCGGCTCCGGTCCACGGAGACCACTGGAGGAAGGTCCACGCCCCGGGCTTCATCCCTCGCTGCCTCCACGCGTCGCGCCAGCTCCACGATGTTCGGACTGTCGAAGAGGGCTCGCACCGGGAGCCGCACGGACAGGGCTTGTTCGAGCCGCGCGATGAGGCGGACCGCGAGCAGCGAGTCCCCTCCCGACTCCATGAAACGGTCCTGCGTCCCGGCCTGCTCCGTCCCCAGCACCTCCGACCAGATGCGCGCGATGTCCTGCTCCAACGTCGTGCGCGGTGCTTCACCGTCCCCCGCACCGAACCTCGGGGCCGGCAACTTGTGGACATCCACCTTGCCACTGGGATTGAGCGGCAACCGGTCCAGGACGAGGACCGCATGGGGAACCATGAAGTCCGGAAGCGTCGAGCGCAGGGCCTCACGAAGCCCCGCCGCGTCCAGTGACGCCCCCTCGCGGGGAGAGACATACGCGACGAGCCGCTTGTCTCCCGGTAACACCTCATGCACCCGCACGACCGCGTCGCCCACCTGGGCCTGGGAGCGCAGGGCGCTTTCAATCTCTCCCAGCTCGACCCGGGCCCCCCGGATCTTCACCTGATGGTCCATCCGCCCCAGGAACTCCAGGCTGCCATCCTCGAGCCACCGTGCGCGGTCTCCGGTCCGATACAGCCGAGCACCGGGCACGCCGCGGAACGGATCCGGTAGGAACCGCTCGCCGGTCAGGTCGAGGCGGTTCAGGTAACCCCGCGCGAGTCCCTCTCCTCCCAGGTACACCTCTCCCACTTCACCCATGGGAAGGAGCGCCAGCGCTTCATCCAGCACGTACACCTGGAGGTTCGCGAGCGGTCTGCCGATGGGAACAGAGGTGCCTGGAGCCGGCAGCGCACGGAGCTCATGGGCCGTCGCGGAGGTGGTGCACTCCGTGGGGCCATAGCTGTTGAGCAGGCGCTGGGGCTTCCCGTGCGCCATCACATGGCCCACCCACTTGGGGTCCAGCACATCGCCCCCGACCATCAGCACGCGGAGCGCGCCGAACGCGTCCGGGATGGCCTCGGCCAGTTGATGGAACAGCGACGTGCTCAGCACCGCCGCCGACACCGCGTCGCTCCGCAGCTTCGCCGCGAGGAGCGGAGGCGACAGCAGGGTCTCCCGTGAGACGAGGCACAGCGAGGCCCCGTTCAGGAGCGCGCCCCAGACCTCCAGCGTGGAGGCATCGAAGGAGAAGGACGCGGCCTGGAGGACGCGGTCCTCACGGCGGAACCCCATGAAGCCGTCATCGAGCGCCAGCCGGGCCACACCCGCATGCGGAATGCACACGCCCTTGGGCTGGCCGGTGGAGCCCGACGTGAACAGCACATAGGCCAGCGAGTCGGGCCCCGCGCCGCCCTTCACGTTCAGCGCGCCGTCTTCTCCGGCAGGCGCCTCCGGAAGCGAGGGCTCGATGACGTCCCCCTGGAAGCGCAGCCCCTGGACGTCTTCGTGCCGGCCCACCAGCACTCGCAGGCCCGCATCCTCGATCATCCACGCGAGACGCTCCGCCGGATGGCTGGGATCCAAAGGCAGATAGGCGCCACCTGCCTTCAGGATGCCCAGCAGCCCCACCAGGGTCTCCGGGGTGCGGTCGGTGAGGATGCCCACAGGCTGCTCCAGCCCCACGCCCCGCGACTGGAGCCGGCGAGCCAACCGGTTCGCACGCCGGTTGAGCGTGTCATAGCTAAGCACTCCCCCCTCGAAGCGCAATGCAATGGCATCCGGAGTCTCACGGACGTGGGCTTCGAAAAGCGTGGCGATGTCCTGCCTGGAAAAGTCCGCCCGACGTCCGTTTGAGAGGATTCGGAGACTGTCTGGGTAATCAAAGATGTCATTCATGAAGAGTGAGCCCCCCTTTGTTTCAACGCGCGGGGTCAGGAATCTTCACCCAGGGCATGCCCCTTCTTTCGGACAGGTGACGTCCGTGCGGGGACACCGTACGCTCGCGCATCCCATGAGCCCCATCGTGCACGCCGAACTGTCCTGGCTGCTGGCGCAAGGCCTGCGCGAACGGCGCGACCGCATCCTCGTCACCTGCGCGGGGCTGGCGCCGGACCTGGATGGATTGTCATTGCTGGGGGGCGAGGAGTTCTACGCGCGCTACCACCACGTCATCTTCCACGGCTACGTGGGGGTGCTCGTCACCGTGGCGGTCTGTGCCGCGCTGGCACGGCGGCGCGTGGCCGTGGCGCTGCTGTCGGCGGCGGCGTTCCACGGGCACCTGCTGTGCGACCTCGCGGGCAGCGGACCCGGGTGGCCCATCTACTACCTCTGGCCGCAGAGCCTGACGGAGTGGTCCTGGTCCGGGCAGTGGAACCTGGCCTCCTGGCAGAACAGCCTCATCGGGCTGGCCGCGACGCTGGCCTGTCTGGCCTGTGCCCTGCCCTTCCAGCGGACCGTGCTGGAGGTGCTGTCGCCGCGCTGGGACGTGGAGGTCACCCGCACCGTGCGGCGGCGTTTCTCAAGACAGCGCGCTCCGGAAGCCCCCTGAAGCGCGGCGGCAAAGCCTTGCATCGTCCCGCTACGGGGTCGCGGGCTCCAGCTTCACCTCGAAGAGGTCGGGCCACAGCTTGCCGGTGAAGAACAGGCGGCCGGTGCCGGGCTCCTGCGCGATGCCGTTGAGCACCCCGCCGTTGCCCTGGATGCGGCCGCGCACCGTCCGCACCAGCTCCGACGCGTCGATGACGGCCAGCACGCGGCCCGTCGCGTAGTCGATCTTCAGCACGTGGTCGGTGTACCAGACGTTGGCGTAGACGCCGTCCTCCGCGCACTCCAGCTCGTTGAGCCGCTCCTGCGGCACGCCCTGCAACGTCACCTGCACCTGGGACTTCACGTGGAAGTCCTTCGGGTCGTGGAAGCGCAGCGTGGCCGTGCCGTCGCTCCGCACGAGCTGCCCCTGCCAGAAGCACAGGCCCCAGCCCTCGCCCGCGTACGCCACCTGCTTCTCCTGCGCGGGCGGCGTGCCGTTCCACACGTACAGCATCTCGTCCTGCCAGGTGAGCTGGTACAGCCGCGTGCCGTCACTGGCGAGCCCTTCGGGGAACACGCCCGGCAGGGACTGGACCCACAGCGGCGCGGCCTGCTCCAGGGAGATGCGCCGCAGGTCGCCCTCCTCGCCGGTGCTCTCGTAGAGCTGGCCCTGGTGGAACTGGAGGCCCTGCGTGAAGGCCGTCGGGTCGTGCGGGTACGTGTGGACGATGCGTGCCACCAGCTGTTGCGGCACGACCGCGGTGGGTCCGGCGTCCGGCGTCTGGCGTTGCGCGGGCGCGCACCCCAGGCACAGCAGGGACAACGACAGGGACCAGGGCATGCGGCGCATGGGCTTCCTTGCGAGGGCGACGGCTTCGCGAGCGGCGACACCTTAGCGCGCCACGCACGATGCCGTGTCAGTCCTGGGACACCGCGAGCGCCGCCTCCACCGCGCCGCGCAGCTCCTCCAACTCGAATGGCTTGTTGAGCACACAGGCGGCCCCCAGGCGCAGGGCGTCGCGGTGCAGCTGCGCGTCGCCGAAGGCGGTGATGAGGATGACGGGCGTGGTCCACTGCTCGCGGCGCAGGCGGGCGAGCACCTCCAGTCCCGTGAAGCCCGGCATGCGCACGTCGGTGATGATGAGGTCGGGCGCGCGCGACTCGTCCGCGGTCAGCCCTTCGATGAGGAGCTGCACCAGGCCCGGCCCGTCCGACGCCTCCACCACCTCATAGCCCCGCCGCACCAACATCTTGCGGATGAGCGTGCGCATCTCCGGCTGATCATCCGCGATGAGGATGCGCGGGGCCCGCCCTGACTCCGACCTGGGGTCCTTCCAGGCCGCGCCACGCGCGCTCCCTTCTGTCTGCTCGTGCACCATGGGAGTGACCTCCTGGGGACAGGGTGCGGCGGGCACCCGGGTGGTGGGACTCCGGGCCCTGGAGCATCCGCCGTGCCATGGGCGCGCTCCCGGGTCCGGGCGGAAGCGCTCCCAAGGGGCATGGGGCACGCTGCCCCCGGGCGAAATGCCCCGGTTGGGGCACTTTGCCCCGCGCGTTGGGGACTCGCGGGGCGTGGCTCCCCCTGGAGAACGGGGTTCGGGGGTCTTGGCCCACGGGCTGCAATGGGGTCCGGGTGTCGAATCGGATGCGGGGCTTCCTCCTACGAGCTCCCTTCTGGCAGCTGGGCCGCTGGTGACTCCCGGTGTCGCCGGTGGAACGGGACCGCTGCCTCCTTCCCAGGGTGCCCACCGCATCCGGTTCGACTCTTTTTCAAGCCCGGAAGGTCGCTTCCGGCCGCTCACCAAGGAGAACGCACGATGGTTCGCACCCTTCCGTCCCGCCGCCGCCTTGCCCGCGCGCTCGCGCTCACGCCCCTGGTCGCCCTGGGTGCCTGCAAGCCCGCGCCGGATGCGGCCCCGGCCGCCCGCCCCACGCTGTCGTTGAAGACGGCGAAGACGCCGAACACGGCCACCACGCCCTCCGGCGCGAAGGTGGAGCCCGCCGTCTACTCCCCCGCGCCCGGCACGCCCGGCGCCATCATGTCGCTCGCGCCGCTGGTGGAGACGGTGAAGGGCGCGGTGGTGAACGTGGAGGTGCAGGCGAGGGCCCGCCCCGCCATGGGCATGCAGGGCCTGCCGCCGGGGTTCGCCGAGCGCTTCGGCCTCCCGGGCGGACAGAACCCGTTCGGCGAGGGTGGCGGCGCGCCGTCGAAGCAGGGGCTGGGTTCGGGCTTCGTCATCGACCCCGCGGGCCTGGTGCTCACCAACAACCACGTCGTCGAAGGCGCGGACATGGTCCGGGTGAAGCTGGAGGACGGGCGCGCGTTCGACGCGGAGGTGCTGGGCCGCGATGCGCTCACGGACGTGGCGCTGATCCAGTTGAAGGGCGTGTCCGGCGACCTGCCCTTCGTGAAGCTGGGGGACTCCGACGGCCTGCGCGTGGGGGATCCGGTGATGGCCATTGGCAACCCGTTCGGGCTCGCGTCCAGCGTGAGCGCGGGCATCCTGTCCGCCCGGGCGCGTGACATCCACGCGGGCCCCTATGACGACTTCCTGCAGACGGACGCCGCCATCAACCCGGGCAACTCCGGCGGCCCGCTCTTCAACATGAAGGGTGAGGTGGTGGGGATGAACACGGCCATCATCGGCGGCGCGACGGGCATCGGCTTCGCGGTGCCGGCGAACCTCATCCAGGCGCTGTTGCCGCAGCTCCAGGAGACTGGCGTGGTGCGCCGGGGCTGGGTGGGGCTGGCGGTGCAGGACCTCACGCCAGAGCTGGCGAAGGCGCTGCGCGTGGACGCCGCGAAGGGCGCGGTGGTGGCCGGCGTCAGCGCGGGCGGCCCGGGCGAGAAGGCGGGCCTGCGCGAGGAGGATGTCATCACGTCGGTGGGCGAGCGCGCGGTGGATTCAGCCGGGTCGCTGACGCGCGCGGTGGCGCTGCTCAAGCCGGGCAGCGAGGTGAAGGTGAGCCTCGTGCGCGGCGGCAAGGCGATGGAGGTGCCGGTGAAGCTGGGCACCCGTCCGACGCAGCGGGGTGAGGAGGAGATGACGCCCCGGGATTCGACGCCGGCGCCGCTGTCGAAGCGGCTGGGCCTGCGGCTGTCGGAGGCGCAGGACGGCAGCGGCGGCGCGCAGGTGGTGGCGGTGGAGTCCGGCAGCGCCGCGGAGCGCGCGGGGCTCGCGCCCGGCATGGTGCTGACGCAGGTGGGCGACAAGAAGGTGTCCGGCGTGGCTGACGCCGCGCAGGCGCTGACGTCCGCCGAGCCTGGGACCGCGCTGCTGCTGCGCGCGCGGGTGCTTGGACAGGACGGCGCGCTGATGCGAGCGATTGAAGTGCCGGCGCGGTAGGGCGCGGGACTCCGCCGCGAGGTCAGGAGGAGAGCGCGCCCGGGTGCGGCAGGTCGGGCACGCGGCGTGGCATGGTGCGCGCCACCTGGTCGTAGAAGCACTCCGGCCCGAGGACTTCGCGGAGCTGTTGCTCCGCGGCGTCCGCGGCGGGAGTCATCGCGTCGGTGGGCAGGGCATAGGGCTCCACGAGCACGATGCCGTCCGCGACGGTGCGCCGCTGGGTTTCGGGGATTGCGTTCAGCCGGTCTCCGAACATCTCCAGGAACGGCGGCCCGTAGAAGTTGCGCCAGAAGATGCCGGCAAGGCCTTCGCTGGGATCACGGACGGTCCAGGTCCAACTCTGCCCGACCCCTGACGGGGAGGGAATGAGCTGGTCGCACTTCCGGTCGGTGTCCTCGGAGGTCGCCGAGAAAGCCACGGGTGAGTTGAACAGCTTCATCAACGCGGTGACCTGCTTCACGTGGTCTGCCCGCCACTGCGCGCTCTTCGCGCGGGAGAGCGCGGCTTCCCAGGTGAGCTTGCCCACGTGCGGTGGGCCGTCCGATTTCCTGGCGGAGAACAGGAAGAAGTCGCGATCCGTCTTCGCCAGCACCATCAGGCTGCGAACATGCAGAAACCTGGCGACCAGCTCATCGTAGTCGATCCGACGAGGGTCGATCTGCTCATTGCGATATCGCGCGGGTTCGAACCAGCGGTACTCCTCAAACGCACTCTTGAGGAATGCTCGAACCATAGCTTCCGACGGAGCCACGGGCGGTAGGCTGATCTTGGTCGTCAGATATTTCAACGGCACACGCAGGCCTCACGGATAGACGTCAGACAAGGCTCTGCCATCCTGGGTGAGTTCTCGCAAGGCATCTTCGAGGGGGCGCGTCACGTGAGTTGGCCCCGCTGGATGCTTCGCGGAGCGGAAATACACCTCCACATAGCCTCCATATTCTTCGACGTAATCAATCATGGCCTTGAGGTTGCCCGTGAGGGCCATCTCCGCGCGGCCCTTCGCCTCCACGAAGTGGTAGGGCTGGCCCCACACGAGCTCCTCCGGATTGCCTCTCACCGCGTCCGGGACGAAGCCCTCGGCCTTGCTTCCAGGAGGCGGCAGCATCAACGCGGTGTTCTTCTGCTGGCCCTTGGACTTGAGCACGGCCTTCTCGAACTCACCGCCCGCCTCCTTGTTCTTGATGACCGTCTGGTAGAGCCGCTCCCACTCTGGATCCACCGCGTACTGGAAGTGCCGGTACTTGCCCGGGTGGCGGAACTGGTAGTCCACCCACGCCTGCGCCAGGTGCTCCGCGCTGCCCGGCACCAACCGCGCGCCCTCCCCCGTCACGCGTGAGCCCACCAGGGCCACCCGCTTGCCCTGGCTCAACACGCGGCCCGCCTCCGCCAGCGGTCCCTCCAGCCGCTTCGCCAGGGCTTGCAGCTTCGCCACGTCCTCCGCGGACACCGCTTCGCCGCGCCCCGCCGCGCGCAACACCTGACGGATCTGCTGCGCCTCTTGCGGTGACAGGTGCTGCGCCACCCGCTGGAGCACCTGCACCTCGCGCAGGCTCCGGCCTGTCAGGAGCGCCACACGCTCCACGCCCTGCGCGCCCTCCGTCAGCAGGCGCCCTGACACCACCGGCAGTGCCACGCTCACCGCGCACAGCAGCCGCTCGCCGCCCGACAGCGGGTATCCCAGGAGGCTCTGCCCGAGCACCACGCCCTTCACATCCGCCACTTCCCCTGCGATGGGCAGCAGGCCCACGGCGAGCTCCAGCACCATCTCCTCGGGAGGAATGGGCGGAGGCTCGGGGGTCGGGTCCCACGTCGGAGGCGCGTTGCGGCCCGCCTCCACCGCCGAGGCCAACAGGCTGTTGCGCGCCAGCAGGTAGAGCCCCACCTCACTGGGGCTCTTGCGAGGGAAGTCCGGGTCCCGCGTGTGCGCGTAGGCCCAGTCCAGCACCGCGTCCACCAGCGCCCGCTGCGTCGCTTCGTACAGCGCGCTCTCGGTGAGCAGCCCGTCGTGGCCCAGCCTGCGGAAGTGCGCATCGGCCAGGGCCTGTCGGCGCGCATCCGCCCAGCGGTGGAACTCCTCCAGCTTCACTTCCACCCGCGCCGAGCGCACCCCGTCCTCGCGCAGCCGCAGCGCATGTTCCGCCTTCAGCCGCAGGTACACCTCCAGCGGTACATCCGCCGCGAGCTGTCCCTCCGTCCGCGACGAGGACCAGATCAGCAGGTCATTCAGCGCCGCATGGCCTGACTGACGCTCCGCCTCCGTCACGCCGGGCTTCTTCAGCGCGGCCCGCTGCTCCGTGATGAACGCGAGGTAGCGCCCCAGCACCTCACCGCCCACCGTGTCTCGCGGCAGCGATGAGGGCGAAGCGCTGCGGTAGCGCGCGTAGCCGTGCAGCCCCACCGGCAACGGACCGGCATGGCTCCGCGCACCTCCCAGCAACAGCCCGGCGATGACCACCCCGCACAGCCACGGCGGCGCGGAGCCGCCTCCTGCGCGCGCTGCTCGAACCCCGTCCATGCGTGCACCTCCCGCTTGATCAGGGCTAGCAGGGAGTCCTGACATTCACGGCGCGACGCGGTGCGAAATGACGCAGCGGGTGCACATGCGACCCGCTGCACCTCCGACCGCTCGCGCTGTCAGGTGTCGCGCGTTTTTCCGAGGTGGCGCGCCCGGATGCCCTCCAGGCTGGAGGAACGTCCGGCGCCTCCGTCGCGCAGACGTCGACTGACCAACCCCGGCGGTTCGGAAATCGAAGGGGCGCTGGCATAGAGTGACGCCCGTGCCGCGCTGCCTCACATGCGGGCGACGTTGGGAAGGCACTCACACGCCGTGCCCGCCCGGCGTCCCGCCGTCCATCACCCTGCCGTCCGATGTCTCGAACCTCGTGCCCGAGGTTCCGGGCTATCGGTGCGACAAGGTCATCGCACGCGGCGGCTTCGGCCTCCTGCTGGCCGCGCACAAGCGCGCCGCCGACGGCACGGAGAGCGAACGCATCGCGTTGAAGCTGGCCCGTCCCGGCGTCGCGCTCGCGGAGGCCCAGCTCACCCGCGAGGCCGCGGCCCTGCGCACCATCGGGCCGCCCACCGTGCCCACGCTGTACGAGATGGGCATGTTGCCGGGCGGACAGCGCTTCGTCGCGATGGAGTTCGTGCCCCTGCCCACCCTGGCGGACTGGCTCGCACAGGCGTCCGGGCCGCTGTCGCCCCAGGAGTTCGGCCCGCGCGCCAACGCACTCCTGGAGGCGGTGGCCACCGTGCACGCGCATGGGCTCGTGCACTGCGACCTCAAGCCCGAGCATGTCTTCCTGGACGACGCCCACAGCCGGGCCCGCGTCTTCGACTTCGGCCTCGTGCAGCGCCCTGCGCCTGGCGTTCCCGCCGAGGATGGCACGCCCGGCGATACCACCTCCTTCGCCGGCACCGCCGAGTACATGGCGCCCGAGCAGTGCGCCGGCCACGCGGCCCTCGACGCGCGCACGGACGTGTACGCGCTGGGCGTCATCCTCTACGAGCTCATCACCGGCCGGCCGCCCTTCTTCGGCGCGCTCGCGGAGGTGCTCCAGGCGCACCTGTCGCTGCGGCCTCCGCCTCCCTCGGAGTACGCCCCGGTGGCGCCGTCCGTGGAGGAGGTCGTGCTGCGGTGTCTGGCCAAGGAGCCCGCGCGCCGTCCCCGTGACGCGGCCGCCGTGGCCCAGGCGCTGCGCGCGGCGCTGGAGCACGCGGGCCAGGCCGCGGTGCAGCCCGCGCCCCGTCTCACCGTCCTGCCCGACGCGCGCCCCGCGCAGACGCGCCGCTCGGTGGCGGTGCTGTTCCTCGCCTCGCGCGCGAACCCGGTGGCGGTGCAGAAGGCGCTCGCGGCCTACGGAGGCCACATGGCCTTCACCGACGGCGCGCGCTTCGCCGGCGTCTTCGACCCGGACGTGGGAGAGAACCCTGTGCGCCGCGCCCTGCGCGCCGCCGAAGGGCTGGCCGACCGGGGACTCGCCCCCGCCGCGCTCGTGGACGTGGCCACCGTCACCGTGCAGCGCCGGCTGGACGGTGCGCCCCGCTACCTGAGCGCCATCTTCGCGCGCGAGGACCGCTACCCCTCCGTCCCGGAGACGCGCGGCCTGCTGTTGTCCCACGCCGCCGCGGAGGCCGTGCCGGAGGTGCCGTGCCTGCCGGTGCCCGGACGCTCCAGCCTGATGCGCCCCGCGCCTCCGGGTGCCGCGCCCCGACCGGATGTCACCGTGTTGCAGCTGGGCAGCGCGGTGCTGCTGGGTCGCGACGCGGAGCTGGAGAACCTGATGGAGAGCGCCCGGGTCGCGGTCTCGGAAGCGGCGCCCACCATCGTCACCGTGAAGGGCGACCGGGGCCATGGCAAGAGCCACCTGGCCGCCACGCTCGCGCTGCGCCTGCGGGCCGCGTTGCCCCATGCCCGCGTCTACTCCATGCGCGCCCGCGAGCCCGTGCAGGGTGACCCGGAAGGCACGCTGCGCACGCTGTTGCGCGTCGCGCTGCACGGCTTCGACCGCGACGACACCGACACGCAGGAGGATGGCCGCACCGCCATCCTCGACCGGCTGGGGACGCGGCTGGGAACGGAGCTGTGGCCGGGCGTGGCCGCGACGCTCGGGTGGTACGCGCCCGGCGGGCCGGAGCTGCACAGCTGGGCCGCGGCCCCGGGCGCGCTGCGCTCCCTGGCCCTGCGCGCCACAGGTGAGTTGCTGGCGGCGAGCGCCCGCGAGCGGCCCCTGTGCCTCGTCGTGGACGACGCGCACTTCGCGGAGGAGACGGCGCTGGACGCGCTGGAGTACGCCGCGCTCGCGGAGACGCGCGTGCCGCTGTGGGTCTGCGTGCTCGTGCGCCCGGGCTTCGAGCAGAGCCGCCCGTCCTGGGGTGCTCGCGCCGCGCGGCAATTGGAGCTGCCCCTGTCCGGCCTCACGTCGGGCGACGCGCAGGCGCTGTGCCGCGCGCTGCTCAAGCCGGTGGAGAACGTGCCCGCGCAGGCGGTGGAGCGCATCGTCGAGCGTGCGCAGCGCGTGCCCCTGTTCCTCGTGGAGCTGGTGCGCGGCCTGAAGCGCCAGGGGCTCGTGCGTCAGCGCTCGCCCGGCGGCAACTGGTACCTCGTCACCGACGAGCTGGACCGCGTCCCAGAGCTGCGGCTGGTGGAGTGGCTCGCGGACCGCGAGTTGGGCGCGCTGCCTCCGGCGCTCGCCGCGCATGCCCGCCTGTGCGCGCTCCTGGGCGCGGCCTTCACCGCCACCGCCGCGGACGGCGTGGTACGCGAACTGGAGCGCGACGGTGCCGCGGCGCAGTTCCCGCTGGACGTGGGCCATGCGACGCGGCGGCTCCTGGACTCGGGGCTGCTCGTGGAGCACCGGCTGGAGGGCTTGAGCTTCCGCAACGAGCTGGTGCGCGAGGCCGTCGTCGCGGGCCTACCCGCCGAGGAGAAGGCGCGGATCCACCGCGCCGCCTATCGCCACTACCTGAGCCCGGCGGGTTCGCAGGAGCGCCAGCGGCTGGCCCGGCTGGCGCTGCACGCGGCGGCGGCCGGCCTGCGCGACGAGGCGGCGGCGCTGACCATCGACCTGGCGGAGTCCGCGCGCGGCCGTCACGCCTTCCTCGACGCGGAGGCCATGTACACGCGCGCCCTGGAGCTGCTGGAGCCCGAGGACGAGCTGCGCTGCCTCACCGCGCTCCGAGGCCGGGGCCTGATGCGCTACCGCATCGGCCGGTACGAGGACTCGCTCACGGACTTCGCCATCGCGAGGGACCGGGCGCGGGGCGTGGGTGATTCTCGCGCGGTGGTGGAGCTGCTGCTCGACGAGGCGATGGCGCTCGACTGGGTGAACGACTACGCGCGCAGCGAGGAGCGGGCCCAGGAGGCGCAGCACCTGTCGGAGACGGTGACGTCCCCGTACGTCCAGGCGCGGCTGCTGCTGGCGCTGGGCCGCGCGCAGTTCCGCAAGGGCGAGTGGCTGGACGCGCTCATGCCGCTGGAGGCCGCGGCGGAGCGTGCCCGCAAGCTGGGGGACGCGGGCTACGAGACGCTGGTGGTGGCGCTGCTGCTGATGGCCGTCATCCTCCCCAACCTGGGCGACATCGACGGCGCCGAGCGCGTGATGGACGAGGTCATCAGCGCGTGCACGGAGCGCGGAGATCGCTTCCACCTGGGCTCGGCCATCAACAACCGCCGCAACCTGTGGGTGGCCCGGAGGGACCTGACGCACGCGCTGAAGGACCAGGAGCGCTTCATGCAACTGGGGCGCGAATTGGGCGTGGTGGGCTGGGAGTACTTCGCCGAGCACAACATGGGCGAGCTGTACTACCAGGCCGGCGACGTGGAAGCCGCCGCGCCGCACATCGCCCGCGCCATCGTACTGGAGCGCCGGCACCCGGAGGTGGCGCACCGTCCGTGGGCCCTGCTGCTCCAGGCCCGCGCCATGGCGTGGACGGGCCGACATGACCGGGCGCGGGAGCTGCTCGCGCAGGTGCGGCAGACGATGGCGAACAGCCGACACGGCGTGAACCTGAGCCCGTCGGAGGAGGTGCTCTTCTCCATGGTGGAGCTGACCGCCCGCGACGCCACGGCCGAGGAGTGGCACGCGCTGCGCGAGCGCTCCGCGCAGGTGTCCGTGGAGCAGGAGCCGCTCGAGGTGCTGGAGATGATGGGCCTCGCGGCGTGGCGCCGGGGCGACTTCGCCGAGGCGATGCTCGCCCTGGGAGAGGCGCTGGCGCGCGCGGCGCACGTGCCGAACCTCATGGAGGACCGCATCCGCCGCTCGCTGGAGCGCGTGCGCGACCTCACGCCTGCTGCATAGGCGGAGGCCCGCGCTACACCGACCGCTGGAGCGCCGTCGTCGCGGCGATGATCAGCCCCATCAGCGACTCGCCCACCAGCGCGCCCGAACCCAGCGCGGGTACGTGGTCGTCGGTGACCTTCGGCGACCACCGCCGGGCCATCGCCGCCATCCCCGCGCCCAGGCACAGCGTCACCGCGAAGAAGGCCGGCGTGATGAAGCCGATGCCCATCGCCACCGGCGACGGCAACCACCGCGCGGCCCGGCCTCGCGACGCCAGCGTCAGCACCGCGCCCACCAGACACCCCACCAGCGCGCCCACACCCGCGTGCGGCGGCAGCCCGGCCAGCCCGCGCACGGACACCTCCGCCACCGCGCGGAACTGCGCCGCCGCGGGCACCGGCAGCGACGCCGTGCCCAGTCCATACGCATCCACCAGCAGCAGGTAAGCCGGCACCGCCACCACCGCGCCCACCACGACGCCCACCAACTGCGCGGCGAGCTGCCGCGACGCCGAAGCCCCCAACAGGTGCCCGGCCTTCAGCGACCACAGGCTCACGCCCGTCTGCGCCGCCGCGCCCGCCACCACCGAACCCGCCGCCACGTTGGGCGCCAGCTCCCCGGGATGCACGCCGCCGAAGACCACTTGCGTGAGGTTGCCCATCTGGCTCACCGGCGACACGTCCGTCTGCCCCGCGCCCCGGGCGCACACCGCGCACAGGGGCACCAGCAGCACGAGCGCCAGCACCATGGACGGCACGCCCAGCCCGAACAGCACCCCGCCCAGCGCCACCGCCAGCACGCACGCGACCGCCGCCACACCCAGCGTCCACCGGGGCAGGCCGCTCCGGTTCACGCCCACCGAACGCAGGTCCCTCGCCGCGCTCAGGAAGTCCCGCGCCTGCGCGCCGAGCGACACCACCGCCGCGCCCACCATCAACCCCACGCCGGGCCAGGTCAGCCACGCGGACAGCGACTCGTAGCCCGCCCCCATCACCACGCCCACGCGTAGGAGGACCGGCGCGAGCACACCCCAGGCCACGCCCGCGCCCAGCAGCATGCTCAGCGCGAGCTGCAACCCCGTCATCATCCCCACCGCCAGCAGCATGGGGCTCACGCCCACGCCCCACGTCAGCGACGAGAGCGCCGTGCCGCCCACGCTGCCCGGCAGGCCCACCATCGCGGGCAGCGCCCCGCGCGCATCCCGCAGCCACGTCACGCCCATGGCCAGCAGGCCCGCGCCCACCAGCGTCCGGCCCCGTCCCGCGGGCGTGTCCCGCGCTTCCGTGGGCGTGGCCGCGTGCAGCGTGGAGATGAGCTCCGCGGTCGCGATGCCCGTGGGGAACGGCAGGGCCTCCTGCTCCAGCAGACGCCGTCGCAGCAGCCCCGCCACCAGCACGCCCACCGTGCCCAGCACGAGCCCCCAGGCCGCGATGCCCCAGCCCGGCACCGCCACGCCCAACAGCGCCAGCGCCGGCAGCGCGCCCAGCAGGCCCGCCGCCGCGGGCATCGCGCCCACCGCCGACGCGGCCGTCTGCGTGAGGTTGTTCTCCAGCGGCGTATACGGCACGCCCCGCCTGCGCCCATACGCGGACAGGCCGCTGAATCCCAGCACCGTCGCGGTGATGGAGCCGCTGTCCCACCAGCCCGTCTTCATCCCCATGTAGAGGTTGGTGACGGCCAGCAGCGCGCCAATGAGCAGCCCCATCCCCAGCGACCGCGCCGTCCACTCGCGGCCCTCGGACGCCGGAGCGCCCACTTTCGTCACCACGGGCCCCGGCACTCCCGGCCCCGCCGCGGCCTCGGGAGGAGCCGCGGGGTGACCGGCGGGGGAGCTCATCGACCGGCCTCCGCCGAGCGCCCCACCAACTCCCGCAGCTGCGTCAGGTCCAGGGGCTTGCTCAGCTTGAGGTTGGGCACGTCGCGCAGGAAGGACACCGTGCGCGGCGTGAAGGCCCCGCCCGTCATGAACACCATGCGCCCGGCCTGCTCCGGCACGGAGCGCCCCAGCTCGAAGTACAGGTCCATGCCCGTCATCCCCGGCATCATCACGTCGCAGAGGATGAGGTCGAAGCGGCCGCCCTCGTTCACCAGCCGCAGCGCCGCCTGCGCGCTGTTGGCCGTGGCCACCTCGTGCTCCGTCGCCAGCGAGCGCTGCAGGGCCACCGTCACGTTGGGCTCGTCATCCACCACCAGGATGCGCGCCCGCGCCCCCGGCTGCGCCGCCGCCGACAACCTCGGGTACACGTCCGCCTCGTGCTGCGCCGAGCGCAACACCACGCGGAAGGTGCTGCCCTGCCCCGGCACGCTCTCCGCGTGGATGGAGCCGCCCATGGATTCGATGATGCCGTGGCAGATGGACAGCCCCAGCCC
>NZ_RAWA01000176.1 GCF_003611675.1 Corallococcus sp. CA053C | reverse complement strand
CTGGTGCCCATGGGTGACGACGCGGCCATGGCGGAGGCGCTGGGCCGGGTGGTGGGGGATGCCGTGTGGCGGCAGGACCTGCGCGAGCGGGCCCTGGAGCGCGCGGAGGAGCTGTCCTCCGAGCGGGCACTCAAGGCCTGGGAGTCGCTGCTTTCGGACGTGTGACACGGCCTGGTTAAAACGGCGGGAGGGGGATTCGGGTCAGGAAACCCTTGCCCCCCTTGTCCGGCTTCAAGAGGATTCGCTCCCAATGACGACGACGACTGAGACGCAGGGCCTCAACTTCCTCCAGGAGGTCATCGAGGAGGATCAGCGGACCGGGAAGCACGGCGGTCGCGTGCACACCCGCTTCCCGCCCGAGCCCAACGGCTACCTCCACATCGGTCACGCCAAGGCCATTGTCGTGAACTTCGGGCTGGCCGGTCAGTACGGCGGCAAGTGCAACCTGCGCCTCGACGACACCAACCCACTCACCGAGGACACGGACTACGTGGAGTCCATCCAGCGCGACGTGCGCTGGCTCGGGTTCGACTGGGACGACCGGCGCTTCTTCGCGTCTGACTACTTCGACCGGCTCTACGCCTTCGCCGAGCAGCTCATCACCGACGGCAAGGCCTACGTGTGCAGCCTGTCCGCGGAGGAGATCAGCCAGTACCGGGGTGACTTCACCACGCCGGGGCGGGACAGCCCGTACCGCACGCGCACGGTGGAGGAGAACCTGGACCTGTTCCGCCGGATGAAGGCGGGCGAGTTCCCGGACGGCAAGCACACGCTGCGCGCGAAGATCGACATGACTTCGCCGAACCCCGTGCTGCGCGACCCGCCCATCTACCGCATCCGCAAGGCGCACCACCACCGCACGGGCGATAAGTGGTGCATCTACCCGCTCTACGACTTCGCGCACTGCCTGTCGGACGCCATCGAAGGCATCACCCATTCGGTGTGCACGCTGGAGTTCGAGAACCGGCGCGTGCTGTACGACTGGATCGTCGACGCGCTGATCAAGGGCGACCGGCCCTACCAGTACGAGTTCGCGCGGCTGAACCTCACCTACGCGGTGATGAGCAAGCGCAAGCTGCTCCAGATGGTGACGGAGAAGCTGGTGTCGGGCTGGGATGATCCGCGCATGCTGACCATCAGCGGCCTGCGTCGCCGGGGCTACACGCCCGCGTCGCTGCGCGACTTCGCCAAGCGCATCGGCGTGAGCAAGTCGGACAGTCTCATCGATATGGGCGTGCTGGAGCTCTCCATCCGGGACGACCTCAACGAGACGGCGCCGCGCGCCATGGCGGTGCTGCGTCCGCTCAAGGTCGTGGTGGAGAACTACCCGGAGGGGCAGACCGAGGAGCTGGAGGTCGCCAACCATCCGAAGAAGGCGGAGCTGGGCTCGCGCAAGGTGCCGTTCATGCGCGAGCTGTACATCGAGGCGGACGACTTCCAGGAGGTGCCGGAGAAGGGCTTCTTCCGCCTCGCGCCGGGCAAGGAGGTGCGCTTGCGCTCGGCGTACTTCATCAAGTGCGAGCAGGTCATCAAGGACGCGGCCGGCCACATCACGGAGCTGCGCTGCACCTACGACCCGGCGACGCGCGGTGGGGATTCGCCGGATGGCCGCAAGGTGAAGGGCACGCTGCACTGGGTGCCGGGCAACGCGCCCACCGCGCAGGTGCGGCTCTATGACCGGCTCTTCTCCGTGGAGCAGCCGGACCGGGACAAGGAGAAGGACTTCAAGGCGTTCCTGAACCCGAACAGCCTGGAGGTCGTCTCGGATGCGCGCGTGGAGCCGTCGCTCGCGCAGGCGAATCCGGGTGACCGCTTCCAGTTCGAGCGCCTGGGGTACTTCTGCGCGGACGCGAATGATTCGAAGCCGGGCGCGCCTGTCTTCAACCGCACGGTGACGCTGAAGGACTCGTGGGTGAAGGAGCAGAAGAAGTAGGCGCTGCCTCCAAACAGGTGACGCCCCACCGAAGCCCCGGGTGTCCGCACCCGGGGCTTTGTCGTGTCTACGGGGGCAGCAGGCCCCAGGCCTCCAGCGAGGCGCAGCGTCCCGCGCGCCAGGTCACCTCCGTGGTGGCCGGCGTGTTCCAGGTGATGAACGTCCCGCCGGGGGAGAAGGGCAGCCACGCGGGGATGGGGGCACCATTTCGCGCCATCGCGCCCCAGGCGGATTGCAGCTGCTGGGACAGCGTCAGGTCCTGCGGCGTGGGCACGCTCCCCACGGCGTCGAAGTGGCCGAAGAGGTAGACGAGGTCCGTGCCGTGCGCGACGCCCAGCGACGCGAAGGGGCCGTTGGGGAGGGCGCGCGCGAAGCGGTAGAGGTACGCGCGGGCCGTGCCCACGGTGGCGCTCGCGGTGGCCAGCCGCTGCGCCGGACACGCGAACGACAGGTCCGTGCCCAGCGCGTCCGCCGCCGCGACCTCACCCACGACGGCCGGTCGGTAGAGCGCGGTGAGCTCCGCCTTCTTCGCCCCCGCGCCGACGTAGTCCACGTAGCGGCCGAAGTCGCCCGGGTTGCCAACGACGCCGATGCTGGCGAGCACGAAGCTCGCCTCGTTGTCGTTGGCGCCCACCAGCACGGGCACGTCCCCGAGGCCCGCGAGCACCCGCGCGAGCGGCCGGCCCTGCAACACCACGCCATCCACCACCGGCAACGTGGGCGTCAACGCGAGGCCGAGCTCCGTCACCGGCGTCAGCCGCGCCTGCGTTCCCAGCACCTCCACGGCGGACTTCGAGCGCAGGCACGCCGCGATATCGCCTTCGGTGCAGCCCAGGACGATGGCGGTCTGGAGGCCCACGAAGTACGCGGAGGGGAACGCGCCCACGGGCTGCTCCTTCTCCAGCACGGGCCGGGAGGTGCCGGACTGGATGGCGGCGCGCTGGAACAGTCCCTGGGCCGGCGTGGCCGCCAGCAGCGTCGTCACGGAGACGGCGCCCGCGGACTCCCCGGCGATCATCACGCGCTGCGGGTCGCCTCCGAACGCGGCGATGTTGCGGCGCACCCAGTCCAGCGCGGCGATCTGATCCCTCAGACCCCAGTTGCCGGTGCCCCCGTCCGGAGCGATGAGCTGGGGCAGGGCGAGGAAGCCGAGCAGGCCCAGCCGGTAGTTGAACGACACGACGACCAGGTCCTCGCGCTGCGCGAGCTGCGCGGCGTCGTACCAGCCTTCGCTGGAGTGGCCCTCCACGTAGCCGCCGCCGTGGATCCACACGAGCACCGCGCGCGGCTTCGCGGGCGCGGCGGGAGCCCACACGTTGAGGCGCAGGCAGTCTTCGGACGCGTAGACAGCTCCGTCCTTCACCTGGGGGCAGGGCGGTCCGAAGTCGGTGGCGGGCCGAGGCTGCGTCCAGCGCGACGGGCGCGCGGGAGGGGCCCAGCGCCGGTTGCCTGTCGGCGGCTCCGCGTAGGGGATGCCCTTGAAGATGTTGAGGCCACCGGTGCTCACGCCGCGGACGGGGCCGTCATCGGTCGTCACGTCGAGCGCGGCGGTGGTGACGCCCACGTCCACCGGATTGGCGGACGGGCTCACCGGAGCCTCCATGCAGCCCCCGAGCAGGGTGACGGACAGCAGCCAGAGCAAGCGCGCGGAAGGGTGGGGCATGGGACCGCGAAGCTAGTCCACGCGCTCCCACGGGGCGATGGCGGCCCGCGCGCCGGAAGGGCCATGCTGAAGGACGGCCCTTTTCCGCGCCGCCTTCCGGAGACCGTCCCGCCATGGCACCGAGCCCGCTGCCTCGCCCCTGGCCCCCGCCGACACACGCCGAGGTGGAGGCCATCTCGCGCATGGAGGACGGAGCCCTGCGCAACCTCCACATCACGCACACGTACCACGTGCTGGTGGTGTCCTTCACCGACGTGCTGGGGGAGAAGGACGTGGGCTGGTGTGGCGTCGCGACCTGGGCGTCGAAGACGGCGGGGACGTTCATCCGCAAGGACGTGCTGCCCGCGCTGCTGAGGGACCTGCTGTCCCGGGCGGACGGCATCCTGCGCACGCTCGTCGGGGTGCAGGCCCAGCTGCTGGGCGCCTGGGGCCTGTCCACGGGCGTGTTCTCCGTGCTGTCCCACGTGGTGGAGCCGGTGATGGACGCGGTGGCGAAGCAGGTGGCCCTGGGCAACCGCATCGTGTTCCAGGAGCTGGGACCGCTCTACGTGTCGATGCTGCAGCACTTCTGCGCACCCGACGCGACGAGCCCCGCCGCGTTGGAGCGCGTGGTGTCGCGCCTGAAGCCGGGCCCGGTGGAGGCCGGCGGGCAGGACCTGCTCATCCAGGCGGTGCGCGCCTACCAGGACGCGCTGCGCACGGCGCATCCCAAGGCGCGCGCGGAGCGGGTGTTCCTGGCCAACGCGCTGGTGGGCTACCACGAGCAGGTGCGGCTTCAGGAGCCCGTGCACGGCGCGCTGATGGCCCCGTTGAAGGAGCTGTTCCTGGGCCAGCTGCTGGAGGCGCTGCGTGCGCGTGGATCCGGCCTGCCGGAGACGTGGCTGCTCGCGGCCTTCACGCCGCTGGCGGAGCGGCTGGAGCGCTGCTGGCGTGAGCTGACCACGCGCGCGCTGATGACGCTGGAGCTGCCGGACCGGACGCTGCGGCTGGGGCAGGACGTCCCGGCGCTGACGCCGACCGGGGACTTCCCGCCGGACCTGCTGCGGCTGGAGCACCCGGAGCTGCTGGCGCTGATGAAGAAGCTGGACCGGACGCCGGACGACACCGCGGGCAGCGCGGCCCGGGACTGGGGCTCGCTGCGCGACCGGATGAACCTCATCGTGGACGTGTTCCGCTCCCGTCAGCAGGACCGGGGCCTCTACACGCAGCCCTTCACCCCGCGGCAGGTGGAGGCCTTCCAGCAGGGCCGGGTGCCAGAAGGGCGGCTGTGAGCCGGGCGGCTATGAGCGGGGCGGCGTCTCGCGGGTCATCTCGACCATGGTGGCGCGCCAGCCCAGCCGCTCGAAGAGGCGCCGCGCGGCTTCGTTCTTCGCGGCGGTGGAGAGCACCACGCGCGGCGCGCCCAGCTCCGTGAGCCGCTGCACCATGGCCTCCGCGAGCAGGCGGCCGGTGCCGGTGCCGCGCGCCGCCGCCTCCACCCAGATGTCATGCAGGGCGCCGTGCTTGTCGAGGAGCATGTTCCAGTCCACGCCCTCCAGCCGGCCGTAGCAGTAGCCGACGACGTCGCCGTCCAGCTCGGCCACGAGCACCACGGCCTCCTGCGGACGGCGCGCCTCCTTGCTCAGCCACCAGCGGTAGCCGGCCTCCACGTCGTCCGGGACCATGAAGCGCTGCGGGTCGAAGCCGTGGTGCTGCCGCGCGAGCGCCGCGCCCATGCGGCCCAGGGCGGGTTCGTCCGAGGCCTTCGCGGGACGGATGGTGACGGGCATGCCAGGACTATGGCCTAACGGACCCCGGCGCGCACCGACGGCGGCGGCTGGCGCTTGCGCTCCTTGAGGCCCGTGCGCGCCATGTCCATCAGGCCCCACGCGGACACCGCCGCGAACACCGCGCCCACCAGCGACACCACGTAGTTCATGAAGCCCGTGGCGCCGCACTGGATGCAGGACACCGACGGGTCGCCCGGTTCGTAGTGCAGCGTCACCGGCGCCCCCGCCGGGTAGTGGCGCGTCACCGCCTGCGCGTCCACGAGCCCCCCGGCGCCGTGACCGTCGAAGGCCACCGTGTCGGACGTGTACGGGGTGCCGTTCACTTCGTAGCGGTAGCTCACCTCCGGGCGGAAGCTCACCGCGCGCTTGCTGCGAAGCGTCTCCACGCGCGAGCTCACCACCGTGCCCTGCGCCGTGGGCCAGCCCGTGCTCACCTGCGAGCGGTACACCATCCGCCCGCCCGCGAACGCCAGCGCCACGCCGATGCCCAGCAGCGCCAGTCCCATCAGCCATTTCATCATCGCGTAATTCCTTGCCGCGCCCGGCCCGCTGCCCCCGGCGCTGAAAGACGTCTTCCCTCCGGGTTTTGCAGCCGCCGGGCCAGGGCCCCTGCCGGGCGGGACACGTGCGCGGGGGCGGGGCATTTCACCCCCTCGGGGCAATCCGCCCCATCCGGGCGCTTCCCTTGGTTTCCAAAGCAGGGCCGAGCGGGCAGACTCGCCGGCCTCCATGCCCGCACTCGCACACGAGCTCGACGTGGCCCGGCGCATCGCGCGCCAGGCCGGTGACATCCTCCTGCAGGTCTATGCCACCGACTTCTCCGTCACGGACAAGGCGGGCGGCGCAGGTCCCGTCACGCTGGCCGACGAGCGCGCCAACGCCTTCATCGTGGGCGAGCTGCGCAAGGCCTTCCCGTCCGACGGCGTGGTCGCGGAAGAGAACGAGGACGCGTCCGACGCGAAGCGCTTCGAGCGCTGCTGGTACGTGGATCCGCTCGACGGCACGCAGGAGTTCGTGAACCGCAACGGCGAGTTCGCCATCCACATCGGCCTCGCGGTGGAGGGCCGCGCGGCGCTGGGGGTCGTCTACCGCGCCGTCGGGGACGTCCTCTACTCGGGCGTCGTCGGCGAGCAGGGGTACGTGGAGGATCCGCGGGGCCGCCGTGCGCTGCGCGTGTCGGACGTGGTGGACCCGGCGGCGCTGCGGCTCGTCGTGTCGCGCTCGCACCGCTCGAAGACGACGGACGCGGTGGTGAAGCGGCTGGGCATCACCCGCGAGACGGAGTCCGGCTCCGTGGGCCTCAAGTGCGGCCTGCTCGCCGAGTCCCGCTGCGACCTCTACGTGCACGTCAGCGACAAGAGCTACCGTTGGGACAACTGCGCGCCGGAGGCCGTCATCCGCTCCGCGGGCGGCGTGCTCACGGACCTCGCCGGCACGCCGTACCGCTACGACGGCTCCGAGCTCCAGAACCACCGGGGCCTGCTCGCCTGCAACGCCGCGGCGTTCGACCAGGTGCTGCCCGTTGCCTCGCAGGTGGCGCGCGAGGCGGGCCTCCTCAAGTAGCGCGCGCTCCGCCTGCGTCCACCGCGCGGCGCAGTTCACCGAACAGCCGCGCCAGGTCCGGGAGCTGGTAGCTGGCGTTGAGCCCGCTCGGGTTGGGCAGCACCCACAGCCGGGTGTCGCCCAGCGTCTCCGCCTGCAGGCCGAACCCCGCCTTCGGCCGCGCGAAGGCGGTGCGGTACGCGCCCAGGCCCAGCACCGCGAGGAAGGCCGGGCGGTAGCGCTTCACCTTGCGTTTCAGCGTCTTCGCGCCCGCCGCCAGCTCCCCGGGCTCCAGCAGGTCCGCGGACGCCGTGGCCCGGTCCACCACGTTGGTGATGCCCAGGCCCAGCGCCTTCAGCTCGCCCTGTTCGGACGGATGGAGCCTTCGCGGCGTGAAGCCCGACGCGTGCATCGCGGGCCAGAAGCGGTTGCCCGGCCGCGCGAAGTGCACCCCCACCACCGCCGAATAGAGGCTGGGGTTGATGCCGCAGAAGAGCACGCGCAGGCCCGGTGACAGCAGATCCGGCATGGAGCGGCCGGTGGCGGCGAACAGCTCGTCCTTCGTGGGCTTGTGAAGCGTCGTAGGCACGGGAGGGCCAAACCTAGCGGGTCGGGTGCCGCCTCGCACACCGGAAGCGAGGCGGCACGAGGGGCAGGGGAGGCTCCGGACGCCTTTCCCCGCGACAGCGCCCGGGCCACGCGGGCAGAGTGCCGCCCCGTGTCCGCCTCGACTCCCGCCGTGCCCTCCCGCGTCCGGCTGGGGCCCCTGCACTGGCTCGCGCTCGCCGTGAGCGTGTTGCCGCTCGCCTATTACGCGTTCTCTCCGCGCGCGGGCGACCTGTACCTGTACTTCAGCACGGCCCACGCCTTCCTGGAGGGCGCGGTCCCCAACGTCGATTTCCGCTTTGAATACCCGCCCTACGCGCTGCTGTGGTTCGTGCCCGCCGCCTGGGTGGGGGGCGACGAGCGCGGCTTCATCCTCGCCTTCGGCCTGCAGCTCACGCTCTTCGACGCGGTCATCAAGTGGCTCCTGCTGTCCGAGGGCGTGCGGCGCTGGGGCACGGCCCGGCGCGCGTGGGTGCCGCTCGCCGCGTACAGCGTCACGAGCTGGATCCAGAGCATCCACTACCTCAAGCGCTACGACCTCATCCCCGCGGTGTTCGTCCTGGCCGCGCTGGTGGCCCTGATGCGGCGGCGCGAGGGGTGGGCGGGCGTCGCGCTCGCGGTGGGCACCGTCACCAAGCTGTACCCGGCGGTGCTCATCCCGCTGGCCCTGGCCGTGTGCTGGCGGCGGGGCCTGAAGCCGACGCGGGCCCTGGTGCTGGGGCTCGTCGCGGGCGTGCTGCCGCTGCTGCCCATGAGCTTCCTGTGGCCGTGGTGGCGGTTCGCGTCGTTCCACGTGGACCGGGGGCTCCAGGTGGAGGCGCTGAGCGCGGGCCTGCTGTGGGCCGCGAAGCTCTTGGGGTTCGTCCAGGTGCAGTGGGTCCACGCGCCGGCCTCCTATGAGCTGCACGGCCCCGCCGCGGAGGCGGTGCGCGTCCTCACCCGCTCCGTCTGGGTGGCGGGCTCGCTGCTGGCCGCGGCGGTGTCCGTGCGGGGCGCGTGGCGCAGGCCGCCCCAGCACATCGAGGACCTGGCCCGGCTGGCGCTGGTGCCGCTCGTGGCCTTCGTCATCCTCAACCCGGTGTTGAGCCCGCAGTACCTCATCTGGCTCACCGGGGCCGCCGCGCTCGCGCTGCTCTCCGGTGCGGTGGGACCGTCCGTCGTGCTGCTGGTCGCCGCGGCCATCACCCGGGGCCTGTTCGCGGGAAGTACGTACTACTCCGGCCTCCAGTGGCCCCACACGGTGCTGCTGCTCGTGCGCAACGGGATGGTGCTGGGCGCGGGCCTCGCCTGGGCCCGCGAGGTGTGGCGCCTGGGCGCGCCGCCGCCGCCGGATTGAGTCCGCCTGCCCGTCCGGTGGGGTCCAGGGCGAGGAGGCCGGGCTGTCCCCGGCGCGCGATGCGCGGCCACCGCCTCGCTGTTAGGGGGAGGCCATGGCCCGTCCGGTGAAAATCGAGACCCTGCTGCCTGTCGAAGTGGACTTCCAGCGCGAGCGTGCCTCCGGGCTGCGCCGCTCCGGGGACAGCCTGGAGAAGGCCCTCGACGCGCTGTCCCGCTCCGAGCGCGAGCTGCGCGCATCGAGCGGCCTCGCAAGGACGGAGCGCTACACGGCATACCGCGCGCTCTGGAAGGAAGCGGAGCGGCTGCGCTGGAACCTCACCGTGCAGCGCGAGGCCTGCGGGCTGCGCAATCACCGCGACCTGGACCTCATCTACCCCATGCCGCCCCTGTTGAAGGAGTGACACCCGCTCACGGGGTCGTCCGCCACGCGGCCATGGCGAAGAGGACCCAGCCCGCGAGGAAGCCCAGGCCGCCCAGCGGGGTGACGGCGCCCAGGACGCGGACCCCGGAGAGGGCGAGCGCATAGAGGCTGCCGGAGAAGAGGACGATGCCCGCGAGCATCGCCCACCCGGCGGCGGACAGCAGGGGCGAGGGGCGCGTGAGGCCCAGCAGTCCCACGGCCACCAGCGCGAGCGCGTGGTACATGTGGTAGCGCGCGCCTGTTTCGAAGATGACCTGCAGGTCCTGGGGAAGTCGGGCGCGCAACGCATGCGCCCCGAAGGCTCCCGCTGCCACGGACAGGAAAGCGTTCACCGCTCCCACCACGAGCCACCACCGCATGTTCGAGTGCCTTTCTTCGCGGGCTTGACTGCGGCACGCTACACCGCGCCTGAAGGCAGCGTCCTGGCCGAACCTGCACCCCGCCCCAGCCGCTCCCATCCCGATGATGACTTCTCCTTCCTTCCAGCCGACCCCGTCGATCCCCTTCGAGCTGCGCCAGTCGCCCATCCAGGGGCTCGGTGCCTTCGCCACCCGCCGCATCCGCAAGGGCGCGCGCATCATCGAGTACATCGGTGAGCGCATCACCCAGGCCGAAGCGGACGTGCGCTACGACGACGAGTCGATGGAGCGCCACCACACCTTCCTCTTCAACCTGGATGACGACACGGTGCTGGACGCGGGCACGGTGCACAACGAGTCGCGCTACATCAACCACTCGTGCGAGCCCAACTGCCAGTCGCTCATCGACAAGGGCCACATCCACATCTACGCGCTGCGCACCATCGAGCCGGGCGAGGAGCTGACGTACGACTACGCCTACGAGCGCACGCCGGAGATGGACGACGACGCGGAAGGGCTCTACGTCTGCCGCTGCGGCACGCCCTCCTGCCGGGGCACCATCCTCGCCCCGGAGAAGAAGGCCCCCGCGCGCCGCAAGAAGGCCGCGAGCAAGGCCAAGCGCTCCGCCAAGGCCCCGTCGAAGTCCAAGGCCGCCTCCAAGTCCAAGTCGTCGCCCAAGCCCGCGTCGAAGTCCAAGGCCGCCTCGAAGTCGAAGTCCCAGGCGACCTCCCGCTCGAAGTCCGCGGGCCGGGGTCGCCGCGCCGCGAGCTGAGCGCCAAACGCCGCGCGCGTTCCGGGGGGCGGAGATTAGAGTGAAGGCGTGAAAGACGTCCTGCGCCTGCTGCTCACCGAAGCCCCCGAGTCTCCCTCGCTCGACTCCGTGGAGGCCTGGTGGCGCCGGCACCTCGCGGTGCTGCCGCGCTTCCCGGCCCCTGCGGATCAGGCGCTCGCCAGCGGGTTCCGCATGGACCGGCTGGGGTTCGCGTTCGCCTCCGGCTACCACGCGGCGCTGCGCTCCCTCTTCCCCCAGCTCCCGGGGGACCGGCGCGGCGCGCTCTGCGCCACCGAGCCCGGCGGCGGGCACCCCAACGCGATGGAAACGACGCTCACGCCCGCGGGCACCGGCTGGAGGCTCGACGGGCAGAAGACCTACGTCACCCTGGGCACGCACGCGGAAGTCCTCCTGGTGGTCGCCACCGAGGGCCGCGACGCGCAGGGGCGCAACCGCCTGCGCATGGTGCTGCTGGACGCGAAGAAGCCCGGCGTGCACGTGGAGCCGCTGCCGGCGCTGTCCTTCGTGCCGGAGGTGCCCCACGCGGCGCTGCGGCTGGAGGGCGTCACCGTGAGCACGGAGGACGTGCTGCCCGGAGATGGCTACACGCGCTACCTGCGGCCGTTCCGCACCGTGGAGGACTGCCACGTCAACCTGGCGGTGCTGGGCTGGCTGGTGAAGGTGGGCCGCCGCTGCGGCTGGCCGGTGGCGCTGCGCGAGGAGCTGGTGTCGCTCGCGGTGCTGATGCGGGCGCTGGCGAACGAGGACCCCAGCGACCCCGGCGTCCACGTGGCGCTGGGCGGCGCCTTCACCCAGCTGCAGCGCGCGCTGGAGCGCTGCGAGACGGCCTGGGAGGGCGTGGACGTGGAGACGCGGGAGCGGTGGCAGCGCGACCGGCGCCTGCTCGACCTGGCGTCCAGGGTGCGGATGATGCGGCTGGAGTCCGCGCGTCAGAAGCTGGCCGGGGGCGGCTCGGACGACTGAGCCCACCCCACGGCCGACAAGGCGTGCGACCTAGTACCGGCCGCCGCCCGCCGCGGAGACGATGGCGGAGAGGATGCGGTTCTCCACGCCCCAGACGGCCTTGTTCATGCCCTTCACGCCCGCGCCGCGCATGTAGTCCGTGAAGTCGTGCAGGGCGGTGGAGCGCTGCATGCGCTCCGTCTTGGCGGCGTAGAGCAGCGGCGTGCCCGGCGCGCCCGTGAGTCCCAGGTCGGGGCAGGCCTCCGACAGCGCGGCGCGGTCGATGCCCGTCACCGCGGACAGCATCGCCACGGTGAACTTGTGCACCGGCAGCTCGCGCGCGTTGGGCACCTTCTCCAGCACCTTCGCGCGGTCCTTCGGATCCGTGGCGAGCTGCTCCAGCTTCACCTTGGACATCTCCAGAATCTGCTCGTTCGTGACGTGCTTGTTGTCCAGGATGGCGCGGTCGAACAGGCTCGACGGCGTGTCACCCTTGATGGTGATGTTCACGTCCTGGAGCCGCGCGCGCATCGTCTGGATGGCCCGGCCCACCTCGGTGTTCGGGCCACCCCGCCACGAGCCCGCCACCGGGGCCACCGGCGGCTGGGTGGAACGGACCCGCGCCAGCTCCGCGCGGTTGAGCACGTCCGCGCGCGACACCTGCGTGACCTGGTTGGTCCGGGCCGGCTGCGCGGCCGGGGCCTGCGTGCGGGAAGACGCTGCGGGGGGCACAGCGCTGGGGCGGTTGCGGATGGACGTCATGGACACCTTCTACCGTGGATTTCGGGTAACGGATTATCCGCCGGGCGGGCAGGGGAGTTGCCTGGACGCTGTGCTCCAGCGCGTGCGTTCCACCCCCGGACCGCTATGGTGCGCGCCATGGCCCCGCGCTTCCCCACCCAGTTCGCCGACCTGCTCACCCCCCGAGGCCGCCGCATTCTCGAAGGTCGAGACCCCGAGACGTGTGGTGCCCTCCTGGACCCCACGCGCCCCTTCGTCGCGCTGCAAGGCGTCATCGACGTGAAGAAGGCCGCGGAGGCCCGCGACGTGCTGGACGCGGCGCTGCGCGACACGCTCGTGACGATGGAGGACCCCATCCCGGAGGACTCCATCTCCGGCATGGTGGAGAACTACACGGAGGCCCTGCCCAAGACGGTGCGGGTGCGCACCGCGCTCCTGGAGAGCCGTCGCTCGCGCTCGTGGCGCGCCGCGGAAGGAGTGGGGCTGGTCGCCCTGCTGCGCTCGGACACCTTCGCGGGGTTCGCGGCGGCGGTGAGCGGCCGGGCACTCAAGCGGGCGTGGGGCATCCAGGTGCTCTGCTACGGCCCCGGCGACTACACGGGCCCGCACAACGACCACCACCCGGAAGAGGACGACGCGCGCGACGGCTACGTGGACATGCACGTCAGCCTGACGATGCCCGCCGTGGACCACCAGTACCTCGTGTACGCGAAGGACGGGCACTTCTCCGAGCTCACCAAGGTCAGCACCGTGGGCGGCATCACCGTGTACCGGCTGCCCTTCTGGCACTACACGACGCCGCTGGCGGCGAAGAAGGCCCGCGAGGACGCCGCGCGCCGCTGGGTGCTGCTGGGGACGTTCCTGGACGCGGGGCCCAGGACGCGCGCCTCCTCCACCATCCTGCCGCCGGGCGCACGTCCGCCTGTCGGGGGAACGACACTGGGACGTGGCACGGAGGCCGGACGGCGTTAGCGTGCCGGGCCCATGAGCCCCACCGACACCGACAAGCAGGCCGGAGACCTCCTCCAGTACATCGACGCGTCGCCCACGCCGTACCACGCCGTGCGGGAGACGGCGCGCCGCCTCACCGCCGCGGGGTACCGCGCGCTCGACGAACGGGAGTCCTGGTCCCTCAAGCCCGGGGACAAGGTTTTTGTCGTGCGCGGCGACACGAGCATCGCCGCCTTCCAGTTGGGCACGAAGCCCACGGACGCCACCGGCTTCCGGCTGGTGGGCTCGCACACGGACTCGCCCAACCTGCGCCTCAAGCCGAACTCGCCCGTCAACCGCCACGGCTACCAGCAGCTCGGCGTGGAAGTCTACGGCGGGGTCCTGCTGCACACGTGGACGGACCGCGACCTGTCGCTCGCGGGCCGCGTGGTGACGCTGCACAACGGCCGTCCCCAGCACCACCTGGTGGACTTCCGCCGGCCGCTGTTGCGCGTGCCCAACCTGGCCATCCACCTGAACCGTGGCGTGAACAGCGACGGGCTGAAGCTCAACCCGCAGGAGCACATGGTGCCGGTGCTGGGCCTGGAGAGCGCGGGCCCCGCGGAGCTGCGCGCGCTGCTGGTGGAGGAGCTGGCGAAGGAGGGCGTGACGGCGGCGGCGGACGACCTGCTGGGCTATGACCTGTGCCTCTACGACGTGCAGCCGTCCACGCGCTCGGGCCTGCACGGGGAGTTCCTCCACGCGCCCCGCCTGGACAACCTGGCCAGCTGCCACACGGGCCTCACCGCTCTCTTGTCGCCCTCCGGCCCGCGCGAGGCCACCTGCGGCGTGGTGCTCTATGACCACGAGGAGTGCGGCAGCCGCAGCGCGCAGGGCGCCGCGTCGCCGTTCCTGAAGGACCTGCTGGAGCGCATCGTCCAGGGGCACTCGGATGGCCGGGCGGACGCGTTCCACCGGAGCATCCGCCGCTCGTTCCTGGTGAGCGCGGACATGGCGCACGCGGTGCACCCCAACTACCCGTCCCTGCACGAACCCAAGCACCAGCCGCAGCTGGGCGGCGGCCCGGTCATCAAGACCAACGTCAACCAGTCCTACGCGACGGACGGCGAGTCGTGGGCGCACTTCGCCACGCTGTGCCGCGAGGCGGGCGTCACGCCCCAGCACTTCGTCACCCGCACGGACCTGGGCTGCGGTAGCACCATTGGCCCCATCACGGCGGGGCAGCTGGGCATCCGCACGGTGGACGTGGGCAACCCCATGCTGTCCATGCACTCCATCCGTGAGCTGGCCGCCGCCTCCGACGTGGCCCGCATGGTGGCGGTGCTGACGCGCTTCTTTGCTTGAGCGGCGCCTGAGCGGCAAAAGGAAGAGGCGGGCCCCGGCTTCGACACCGGGCCCGCCTCAGGATGCTTCAGGAAGCGTGGACGACGACTAGTTCACGCCCACCGCGGTCCAGGCGTCCTTCACCTTCTGGACCTGGGTGGAGTCCGCGCCGTACAGGTCCGTGGCGGACTTGATGGTGGCCTCGCGGGCCTGGGCGAAGTTCGTCTTCGGCGTCATGTACGTGGTGAGGGCGCGGCCGAAAATCTTGAGGCCGTCCTCCATGCCGATGCCGCCCTTCACTTCCAGGCCGGAGGTGCGGTTCTTGCCGCCCTCCACCAGGAGGTAGAAGGCGTTGTTGGAGATGCCGCTGGAGCCGTGCACCTCCGTCTGCTTCGGGTAGTTCTTGTAGTTGTCGACCGAGTAGTTGTCCTTGGTCGGGTCGTTCATGTAGCGCAGGCCGTCGTTCGGGTCGCCGTTCGTCGGCGTCCAGGCGGCCTCGCCCACGGTCCAGTTCCACTTGGCCTCGGGGTTGTTCTTCGCGGCGTACCACTCCACGCCCGTGCCGATGATGTCGCTGAAGGACTCGTTCAGGCCGCCGGACTCGCCGCTGTAGACGAGGCCCGCGGTGCGCTCCGTGAGGCCGTGCGCGATTTCATGGCCGGCGATGTCCAGCGTCGTCAGCGGACCGGAGTTCTTCCCGTCGCCGTCGCCGTAGCTCATCTTCTCGCCGTCCCAGAACGCGTTCACGTAGTTGTTCTTCACGTGCACGTAGTTGACGAGCTTCTCGCCCGCGCCGTCGATGGAGTCACGGCCCAGGATGTCCTTGAGGAAGTCGGACGTCATGGCCGCGCCGTAGTGCGCGTCGATGGCGGCCTTGGCGCGCGCCGGGTCGGTGGCCTCGCCCCACTTGTCGTTGTTGTCGGTGATCTTCGTCTGGCCGCTGGCCGTCGCCGCGTTCTTCGCGTCGTAGGTCACGATGCCCTTGCCGCGCGTCGAGTCCTCCAGCGAGTACGTGCCGTCCGCGTTCTTCGTGGTCTTCAGGTCGACGTGGCCGCTGTACATCGACAGGTCGTCCGCGGTGCCCACCGGCGGCTGCTGCGGATCCGTGGGGGTCTTCTCCTTCGCGGTGATGTTCAGGCCCCACGACTGCAGGGTGCCCGTGTCGCGCTTGGCCTTGTCGTCGACGGTGATGGTCCACTCGCCCTTGGCCTTCTCGCCCGCGAAGGCGGAGAGGTCGAAGGTGCCCTTCACGTCGTCCACGCCGCCGCCCTTGCGGCTCTGCACGATGGCCGTCTTGCCCGAGGGGCTGGTCAGCTTGATGTCCAGGTCGCCGCTGTACGTGTGCTTGATGTCCACGCTCAGCTTGAGCTGATCCACCGTCACGTCATCCGCGATGGTGATCTTCGACGTGGCCGAGCCCAGGTCCGGGATGGGCGCGTTCGGGGTCGCCGTGGCCGTCACCTGCTTGGCGTCGCCCGCCGCGCTGGCCTTGGGCCGCGAGAAGCCGTCGATCTTGTTGAAGCTCTCGAGGACCTTCCCGGTGTTCGCGTCGATGATGTAGTTCTGCTTCTTCGGCTTCTCCTGGCCGGCGATCTGCGTGACTTCCACCTGGTAGGCCGAGTGGTACTTGCCGGCCTGGTCCTGGTAGATGACGCGCTCGGAAGAGGGCTGCTTGTCGGCCTTGCCGCCCAGCGCCTTCTTCGCGATGTCGATGGCCTGCTGGGGCGCCAGCTTCGGCTTCTGCGAACCCAGGCCCGCGGGGATGGGGTTCTGCTCGCCCGTGATGCTGGAGACCTTGCCGTCCTTGCCCAGGTGGCTGATGACCTGCTCACCGAAGACCTTCACGCCTTCGTGCATGCGGTCCAGGCGCACGTGGGTCATGCCCAGCGAGTCGCGCTCGACGCTCTTGGGCGCCAGGGTCGCGCCGGCCTTGTTGGCGGCGAGCAGCGTCTGGGCGCTCATCGGGGGCGTCAGGTACGCCATGGACGTCTGGATGGCGGCCTGCGCGTCCTTGCTGTCCAGCGCGAGGCGGCCCGTGGCGGCGCCCTGCGTCGACGTCGTCGTCGGGGGCGCGATGGCCGCGGCGACGTTGGCGCCGCCCACGCCCTTGACGGACTCGAAGCCGTCCTTCACGCGCAGGACGTTCTTCGCCTTCGGCGCCGTCTTCGAAGTGTCGGTGGAGGGACGGAGGGTAACGGGAGTCTGACCTTCGGTGCGGCGAATGCTCATGGGGTCACTCACACTGCAAGGGGGATGAACAATTCTCGCATACCGAGCGGAGGGAGTTTCCGGTGGGGTGAGGAAGTTAGAACGCCTACCTTGGATTCAATGATTACCTTTGGTTGACTTCCGGCTTTTTCGGCAGTTGACACGCTGATTTTACTTGCAGCAGGGGTCCTACTGGACCCGAAAACAGGAATTGCCCGACGCAGGGCGCCATAAATCGAGTGTTTAATGGCGGGAAAAAAGGCGGAAAATCACCGGAAAAATCCGTCGGGGCAGGAAGGTGGGGTGGCGGGTCGAGTCCGACGGACTGATACAGTACTGCACGGTTTCCCGGCCTGAAGGGCGGGGGCTGGACCCTGGGGGGGTTGGCGCATGGAGCCATGGACTGAAGCAGGGATGACGGGAGCGCCTCGGCTCCCGCTGGCGTCGGTGATGGTGCCGCGTCGCAACTTCGAGGGGCTGTTCGAGCACGCGCTGCGGCCGTCGGGTGGGTTCGCCCAGGCGCTGCGGGACGTGGGCTACGAGCCGGAGACGGCGCCCGAGTACCTCCCGCTGGAGGTGTGGCGCGCGGCGCTGGCGGTGGCGCGGCGGCACGCGTGTCCGGGGCTGCCGGGCGAGGAGGCCAACCGGGTGCTGGGGCGGCACTACGTGGAGGGGTTCGCGCAGACGCTGGTGGGGCGCATCTTCGCCTCCGCGGCGCCGCTGCTGGGCGTGGAGCGGTGCCTGTCGCGGCTGCCCACGTACCTGCGCGCGGGCCGCGAGGACATGAAGCTGGTGCTGGAGGTGGTGCGCGCGCGCGAGTGGCGGGCGACCGTGGTGGACGCGGATCCGCTGCCGGACTTCGTGGCGGGGGTGGTGGAGCAGGTGCTGCGCCTCACGCGGGTGCTGCCGCGCGTGGACGTGGTGGAGTGCGCCTCCCACGCCTACGCGCTGCGGATCCGCTGGGACGAGGCCTGACGGGCGGCGCGCGTCCTCCCGCCGCTAGTTGAGGTACGTCTTCGGCGGGGGGCGCTTCGGGGAGGACACGGGGCCAGAGGGGCGCGACTGCCGCCACCGGCCGATGACGTCCATCAGCCCGTCGAACGTGTCGCGCAGGGCCCAGGCGCGGTCCTCCGCGTCCCGCAGGCTCTGGCACCGCAGGAGGCCGTCGCGCAGCGCGCGCTGGACGCCGGGGCAGTCGTCGCGCTCGTCGATGAGCTGTTCGGCGGTGTGGGCGTAGAGCCGGTAGCAGCCCTCCACGTCGCCCCGGTTGTAGGCGGGGGCGCCCACGTTGATGGCATGGCCGAGCAGCGCGGCCACGGCCTCCACGGCGGGCATCGCGCAGCCCTCCAGCAGGCCCACGGGATGTTGGGGCACCTGGCGCACGCGGCTGGCGCGCAGCCGGGGCGCGTCCAGCGCCGACAGGGGGCGGGGTTCGCCCGGAATCATGAGCAGGGGCCCGACGTAGCGCACCGGGATGACGAGCCCCAGCGCGCGGCCATTGGCGAGCGCCGCGGTGGCGACCCCCACCACCTGGCCTTGCGCGTTCAGCACCGGGGCGCCTGACGCGTCCTCGGGCAGGGTGCGCGCCAGCTCCAGCAGGGTGAGCCAGTCCCCCAGCACCTGCACCGCGCGGACCTCCAGGGCGCGGACTTCGGGCGGGCGGCCCGGGCGGGCCTGGAGCACGTGGAGGCGCTCCCCCTCGGTGGGCAGCGTGGCCGGGCCGAGCGGCAGGTGGGGCACCACCCCGGGCAGGGTCAGGCGCAGGAGGGCCAGGTCGCGCCGCTCGTCCACCGCGGTCACCTGGACCACCTGGGTCCTGAGCCCGTCGGGCAGCACGGCGGTGATGGCGCGCGCGCCCGCGACCGCGTGCTCGCCTCGGCGTTTGGGGGCGGCCACCGGCCCGACGAGTGGACACGGAAGGTCGGCGAGCGCCAGGACCGCGGGGCGCAGGCTCCGGAGGACCAGCGCTACCGCTTCCCCGTCACG
>NZ_RAWA01000175.1 GCF_003611675.1 Corallococcus sp. CA053C | reverse complement strand
CACCGGATCCGCGTACAGGGACATCGCCCGGCGGATGGCGGCCAGGAGCGCGGTGCGGTGGAAGGACTCGAAGAGCAGCCCGTTGCCGTCCAGCCCCCCCTCCACCGTGTCCACCAGCCCGCCCGTGGCCCGCACGATGGGCACCGTGCCGTAACGCAGTGAGTACATCTGGTTCAGGCCGCACGGCTCGTAGCGGCTGGGCATCAGGAAGAAGTCCGACCCCGCCTCCACCCAATGTGACAATTCCGGGTCGAACCCGATGTGCACCCCCACCTGCTTCGGGAAGCGGGCCTGCAGCGCGCGCAGCCCCTCCTCCAGGCCGGGGTCGCCGTTGCCCACCGCGACGAAGCGCAGGTCCGCCTGGAGCGCCGAGGGCATCGTCTCCAAGAGCAGGTCCACGCCCTTCTGCCACGCCAGCCGGCTGACGATGCCGAACACCGGCGCGCCGTCGTCCGGGGGCAGCCCGAAGCGCTCCAGCAGGGCGCGCTTGCAGACCGCCTTGCCGGAGAGGTCGTCCGGGCCGTAGCGCTCCGGCAGGTACGCGTCCGTGCGCGGGTTCCACTCGTGCGCGTCGATGCCGTTGAGGATGCCGGTGAGCGCGTGCGAGCGGCGGCGCAGCAGGCCGTCCAGCCCGTAGCCCTGCTCCGGCGTCTGGATCTCGCGCGCGTACGTGGGCGACACGGTGGTGAGCGCCTCGGAGAAGACGAGCCCCGACTTGAGGAAGTTCACCTGGTCGTAGAACTCCACGCCCTCCGGGGTGAAGAGGTCCCAGGGCAGCCCCAGGTCGGCCATGGTCCCCTTGGGGAACTGCCCCTGGTACGCGAGGTTGTGGATGGTGAAGACGCACTTCGCGCGCCCAAGCGGCGTGCCCTGGAAGCCCCGGCGCAGCGCCACCGGCACCAGCCCCGTCTGCCAGTCGTGCAGGTGGATGATGTCCGGGAAGAAGCGCAGCCGCTGCGCGGCCTGGAGCGCGCCCACGCACAGGTAGGCGTAGCGGCGGGGGTTGTCCGCGAACTCGCCGCCCGCGTCGCCGTAGAGCCCCTTGCGGCCCCCGAAGAAGGCCTCGTTCTCCAGGAACCACACCTCCAGCCGTTCGGAGAGGCGCGCGGACAGGACGGGGCCGCCCGTCTCACCGAAGGGGAAGCGCAGCACCAGCGACTGTCCGGTGGGCTCCAGGTGTCCGGTGTTGCGCACGTCCTGGTAGCGGGGCGTGACGATCTTCACGTCGTGCCCCAGCGCGGCGAGCGCCGTGGGCAGGGCCCCCGCGACGTCTCCCAGTCCCCCCGTCTTCGAGAAGGGGGTGACCTCCGAGGCGATGAAGAGAATCTTCATGAACGCACCATTGCGAGTCCAGACCGGGAGTCAACCGCGAACGTGCGCGCCAGGGCGGGGTTTCCTATGGTGCGACGCGTGATCATCCCACCCGACCCCATCCAGCGCTTCGCCGACCTCTTTGCCCAGGCAAGACAGGTCATCCCCGTGGACCCGAACGCCATGGTGGTAGCGACGGTGGACGACGCGGGTCGCCCGAGCTCCCGCGTGGTGCTGCTCAAGGACTTCGATGCGCGGGGCTTCGTGTTCTTCACGAACTTCCACAGCCGCAAGGGGCGCCAGCTCACCGCGCACCCCGTCGCCGCGCTGTGCTTCCACTGGCCGCCGCTGGAGCAGCAGGTGCGCATCGAAGGCCGGGTGGAGGTCGTGTCGGACGCGGAGGCGGACGCGTACTTCCAGAGCCGTCCGCGCGGCAGCCAGATTGGCGCGTGGGCCAGCCTCCAGAGCGAGGAGCTGCCGACGCGCGAGCTGCTGGACGCGCGCGTGGCGGAGGTGGAAGCCCGCTTCCAGGGCCGGCCGGTGGAGCGGCCCCCGTACTGGAGCGGCTTCCGCGTGGTGCCGGACCGCATCGAGTTCTGGCACGGCCGCCCCAGCCGCCTGCACGAGCGCAACCTGTACCTGCGCGAGGGCGAAGGCTGGAAGACGCAGCTGCTGTTCCCCTGAACAATCAGCTCAGGGCACGCGGTGCTCGCGGAAGGTGACGCGCAGGGTGTACGTGCCCGCGGGGGCCTCCACCCGCACGAAGTCCCGCGCGTGCGGCGTCTCCAGCGTGAGCGTCGCGCCGGGCGCCTGACGCTCCCAGGCCACCAGCGCCAGGTCGTCCACCACCGTCACGCCCTGCCCCGTCTTCGGGGACGCGGTGTGGAGCGTGAGGTTGAGGGCCCAGGGCGCGTTCCAGAGGTCCGGGCGGGGCGGATCCGCCGGGAAGCGCAGGTCTTCGGACACCTGCGTCCAGTCGTAGGTGCCGCCGTCGTGGCGCAGCAACGTCTGTTCGCCGAAGAGGGTGTAGGACTCCACGGGCAGGTACTGCACGCCCACGGAGAAGGCGCCGCCGCCCTGCCCCTTGAGCCACGCCACCGCCGTGAGGTCGCGGAGGGGCGGACCTTCCGCGAAGCCCGGCGGCCGGAAGCGGTTGACCAGCGGCACCATGCCCTTGCGCTGGCAGAGGGCCGCGGCGCCCCGGTGCGGACCGTCCTGGCACACGAAGCCCGCGCCGTACTCCAGGCCCCAGCGCGGCGCCTCGTTGACGTCGTCATCCACGTCGTGGTCCTCGAAGTCGCCGTGCAGGAGCACGTCGCGCCCGGCCTTGAGCTTCACGGTGGTGAGGCCCTCCGCGCCGGTGAGCTTCGCCACCGCGACGGACTCGCCTTCGTGGCGCAGGGCGCGCAGGTCCACCGTGGCGCGGCCGTTGGCGTCCACCGTCACCGGCACGTCCACGGTGCGCTCGCTCACCGCCGCGTGCGCGCCCGCGGGCAGCAGCTCGCCCCAGGAGGGCTGCGGCACCAGCTCCACGCCGCCCTCGCGGGACAGCTCCGCCAGGTTGCGCAGGAAGTTCTCCGCCAGCTCGCCCGCGATGGGCCGGGGGCGGTAGTCCTCGATGTACACCGGCACGGCTCGGGCGCGGTCCACGCGCGCGCCCGTCGCCTCCACCTCCGCCAGCAGGCCCACCATCGTCTCCAGGCGGTCCTGGTCGAAGGCGAGGTTGCCCAGCGACTGCGCCATCAGCACGCCCTGGTAGCGCGCGAAGCCCTGGGGGATGTGCGGGTGGTGCGCGATGACGAGCCCCGCGCCCGCGTCGATGAGGTCGCGCATCCGCTGCGCGGTGGGGGTGGAGGGCCGCACGCTGTACTCGACGCCCGTGTGCAGCACCGCCACCGGCACTCGCCCTTGCGCACGCTCCGCGCCCAGCAGCGCCGACGCCCGCGCCAGGTCCCGCGCGTCCGCCGCGCCGCCCTGGTTCGGGCCCGCGACGTACTGCTGCTCGTGCGCGCTGCCCGTGATGGAGCACATGGACACGAGGCTGTAGCCGGAACCCGCCAGCGACACGCGCGCGGGGACGAAGGCCTCCACCTCGTTGCGGCCCGCGCCGCTGAAGGCCATGCCCGTCGCGGCCACGTTCGCGAGCGTGTCGTTCAGCCCGGGCGCCAGGTAGTCGTAGACGTGGTTGTTGCCCAGGCTCACGTAGTCCACGCCCAGCCACGGCAACGCGGGCAGGGAGCCGGGCAGCGTGAAGAACGCATACGCCTTCTCGTCGTGGGGCGTGGTGGGCGAGTCCGTCACCGGCGTCTCCAGGTTCACGGCGCGGAAGTCCGCCGCCTGGAAGTAGGGCCGTACGTGCGTGAACACGGCTTTCGTGCCCGGCAGCGGATCCGACACGCGGATGAGCGCCGCGGGGTCGTCCGGAGGCATCTGGTTGCGGGGCGTGGTGTCGTCCGGATCCAGGAAGCGCCGGCCCAGCGACACGTCGCCCGCGAAGAGCATCCGCACGCCGCCCTTCGGGGACAGCCGCACCGGGGGCAGCGTCACGCGCGTCTCCGACAGGCCGCGGCGCAGCTCCACCGCCACCACCGCCGGACGAAAGCCCTCCGCCTCCACCTGGAGCAGCCGGTTGTGCCGGGGCAGCGCGGGGAAGCGGAACCGCCCGTCCGCGCCCGTGCGCGCCTCGGCGTTCCCCACCCGAACAAGCGTGTTCGCGACCGGCGTGCCCGCGACGGACACCAGCGTGCCCTCCAGCGCGATGCCGGTGCAGGCGTAGTCGTGGCGGGCCTTGCGTTCGGCTTCGGACAGGGCCGCGTCGGCGCCGGGCTCCGGCGCGCAGGCCGTCAGCACGGGAGGCACCTCCTCCTCCGGCGGCGGCCCTTCGTCGGGCGTCACCTCGCCGGGCGGAGGCGGATCCACCGGAGGCGGCGGGGTGTCAGGGGTGTCGTCGGGCGGAGTCGTCGGCGGCGGGGACCCTTCGCCCGGCGGCGTCACGGCCCCCGGGTCCTTCGACGGCATGGACGCCCCGGGACTGCACGCCATCCAACACGCCGCCACCCACGCCACCGGCAGATGCCGCCGCCCCATTTGCCGTCCCCCTGCGCCGCCTCGACCGTCGCCCACGTCCTGCGACGAGATGGGGACGAACGCGGGCAGACGCCAGGGCGGGCCTCGCACCGGAGGGCTGCCTGCCTGCCGCCAGGCTCCGGTGTCCGTCGGGGCGCGTTCAGCTCCGGACACCACGCGGGGACGAACGGACTACCAGGGGACTTCGGCGCCCTCGTAGTCGAAGAAGCGGCCGGAGTGCTCCAGCGAGAGGCCGTCGATGACGCGCAGCATTCCGCTCACCGAATCGCGGGCGGGCAGCGGCGCGTCCGCTCCGCCCATGTCCGTCTGCACCCAACCGGGATGCAGCAGCACGAACGACAGCCCGTCGCGGCGCAGGTCGTTGGCCATGGAGCGCACGCCCATGTTCAGCGCGGCCTTGGACATGCGGTAGGCGTACGCGCCGCCCTCCGTGTTGCTGGAGAGCGACCCCATGCGCGACGTGACGTGCGCCACCTTGCGGCCCTTGCCGTGCCGGAGCGCGGGCAGGAGCGCGGAGGTGATGCGCAGGGGCCCGAGCGCGTTCACCGCGAGGGTGCGCTCCAGGTCCTCGTAGTCCAGTTCGTGCAGCCCCACCCACTGACCCTGCACGCCCGCGTTGTTGATGAGCACGTCCACCGGCTCGCGGCAGACGTTCGCCGCGAACGCCTTGACGCTGTCCGCCTGGGTGACGTCCAGGGAGTGGATCCGCAGGCGGTTGCCGGATTCATGCAACAGCGGCTCCAGCCGACGCGCCAGCTCCGGGGCACGCACACCGGCGTCCACCGTCTCTCCGCGTCGCAGCAATTGCTGCACGAACTCGAAACCGATGCCGCGGCTGGCACCCGTGATCACGTAGCGCATGCTTGTATTAACGCGCGGTCCACCGCTCCTTGGCAAAGCGCCCCCGTCGCACTAAGGCGCCCCAGGGCTGCTCACCCCAGGACAGCCGCACGGAGAGGACGACATGACGGTCGCGGTCATCGGCGGCGGGATTTCAGGACTGGTCCTGGCTCACCGGTTACGGTCCCAAGGCACGAAGGCGGTGGTGTTGGAGTCCGCCGCGCGCGTGGGTGGAAACGTACAGAGCCCTGCCCACGAGGGATACGTCCTGGAATCGGGGCCCAACAGCTTCCTGGACCGGGAGCCCGCGACGCGCGAGCTGGCGGCGGCGCTGGGGGTGGAGGCGCGCATCCGTCCGGCGGATGCGGCGGCAAAAAACCGCTACATCTACACTCGGGGTGCAATGCGGAAGCTGCCCTCGTCGCCGCCCGCCTTCCTGACGTCGGACATCCTTCCCTTTTCCGCGCGGCTTCGGGTGCTGGCCGAATTGTTCAGTGGCCGCGGTCCCGCGGGGGTGGACGAGTCGCTGGCGCAGCTGGGACGGCGCCACCTGGGCCCTGAAGCGACGACGGTGCTGCTGGACGCGGTGCAGACGGGCATCTACGCGGGCGACCCGGAGAAGCTCAGCGCGGAGGCCACCTTCCCGCAGCTGGTGAAGTTCGAGCGCGAACACCGCAGCCTCATCCTGGGCGCCATCCGCTCGCAGCGCGCGGCGCGCAAGGCCTCCGCCGCGGACGCGGACGGGGGTTCGAAGTCGAAGCTCACCGGGCTCTTGAGCACGTTCGACGGCGGCCTGGGCGTGCTGGTGGACGCGCTGGCGGCGGCGCTGGGCGACGCGGTGCACACCGACGCGAAGGTGGAGGGCCTTACGCCCCAGGCCTCGGGTTGGAAGGTGCGCGTGCGCGAGCACGGCCGGACGGTGGAGCTGCTCGCGTCCCAGGTGGTGCTGGCGGTGCCGTCGCACGTGGCGGCGGGGCTGCTGCGGCCGCTGGATGAACCGCTGGCGGCGAAGCTGGAGGGCATCCCGTACGCGCCCATCGCCGTGGTGCACCTGGGCTTCGCGCCGGGGGCGACGCCGAAGCCGGACGGGTTCGGGTTCCTGGTGCCGGCGGTGGAGGGCAAGGCGGTGCTGGGCACCATCCACGTCTCCACCACGTTCCCCTTCCGCGCCCCGGGCGGCCGGGTGCTGCTCACGTGTTTGATGGGCGGCGCGCGGCGGCCGGACGTCGTCGCGCGGGACGAGGACGCGCTGGTGGCGCTGGCGCGCGAGGAGCTGAAGGCGATGACGGGGCTCACCGCGACGCCGGAGCTGACGCGGGTGGTGCGCTGGCCGCGCGGCATCCCGCAGTACACCGTGGGCCACCTGGAACGCCTGGCATCCCTGGACGCGGGCCTGAAGCGCTGGCCCGGCCTGCACCTCACGGGCAACGCGTACCGGGGCGTGGGCGTCAACGACTGCATCCGCGACGCGACGCGGCTCGGGGACACGCTGGCGTAGCAGCGGGGGGACGGCTGGGGGCTCGGGCGCGACCGCTCGCCCCCACTCCGCGACGGCCGGGCGCAACCCTCCCCGGAGGGCCCCTGGGGCGCTGACACAGTACGTGGGCATGTTTCACGGACACCGGAGGAATCCCCCATGTTCTCACTGCGCTCGCCGCTCCTGTTCGTGCTTGCCCTCCTCTTCTTCCCCGCCCTCCTCGCCAGCACGCTCGTCCTGGACCTCGTTCCCGCGCCCATCCCCCGGCGCTAGGAGGCCGGACGGTGTAGCCTTCCGCTGGAGCATGTCGGAGACGTCGGAAGGGTCCATCGTTCGCGCCACGCTGCGCGCCCTCGTCGCGCCGCTGCGGCTGGGGCCCATCGTGTTGGTGTCACTGCCCCTGCTCGCGGCCCAGGTGCGCTGGAGCGTGGATCCGAACGCGCTGTGGCTGGGCATCCTCTTGTGCCTCCTGTGTGTCGCCGTCGCGCCCGTGTCGTACCGGGTGCTGTTCCCCGAAGGGCTGGACCTGAGCCACGGCGGCATCCGCCTGCTGCTCTACGGAGCGGTGGGCAGCGGCGTGGTGCTGTCCGTGGGCTACGCGCTGCCGCGCCTCACCGACATGCAGCCCACCTTCCTGTCGGAGCGCTACAACCTGGCCGTCTGCGGCGGGCTGTTCCTCGTGGCCGGCTGGGGCCTGGGACGCGACATCGGGTTTGAAGAGACGCTGACCCGCGAGCGCGCACGCGCCACCCGCTTCGCGTGGGAGGCCGAGCAGGCGCAGCTGCTGGCCATCCGCAGCCACCTGGATCCGCACTTCCTCTTCAACACGCTCAACGCCATCGCGGAGTGGTGCCGCGAGGACGGCGCCGTCGCCGAGGCCGCCGTGCTGCGCCTGTCCACCATGCTCCGCTCGGTGCTCGCGGGCGTGCGCAGCGTCACCTGGCCGCTGTCACAGGAGCTGGAGCTGATGCGCACGCTGTTCGACCTGCACCTCCTGCGCGACCCGGACCTGTTCCAGTTGCGCATGACGGTGGCGGACGGCCTGGGGGACGTGCCCGTGCCGCCGCTGCTGCTGTTGCCGCTCGCGGAGAACGCGGTGAAGCACGGGCCGGCCTCCGGGCACCGTGGACCGCTGCTCGTGGACGTGAGCGCGGCGCGCGACGGGGCGGTGGAGGTGTCCATCGACAACCCGGGCGCGTCCAAGGGGCCTCGCGAGGGCAGCGTGGGCCTGCCCACCGTGGAGCGGCGCCTGGCGCTCGCCTACGCCGGCCGCGCGTTGCTGTCGCTCACGAGCGCGGACGGACGCACCCGTGTCACCGTCACCCTGCCCCGTCAGGGCCCCCAACCCGGAGTCCTCACGTGAGAGAGCCCCTGCGCGTCCTCATCGCCGATGACGAACTGCTGGCCCGGAAGCGCCTGGCCCGCCTGCTGGCCGCGCTGCCGGACGTGAGCGTCTGCGGCGAGGCGGTGGACGGAGACGCGGTGCTCGCCCGGGTGCGGGAGGGCGGCGTGGACGTGGTGCTGCTGGACATCCACATGCCGGGCCTGAGCGGCCTGGACGCCATGGGCCTGCTGCCGGAAGGCGGGCCGCACGTCATCTTCTGCACCGCCCACGCGGAGCACGCGGTGAACGCCTTCGAGCACGGCGCGGTGGACTACGTCCTCAAGCCCGTGGAGGCCGCCCGGCTGCAGAAGGCCCTGGAGCGCGTCCGGGCCCGACAGCCGGCGTCGCCCCCGCCCGCGAAGGCGAAGGTGCTCCCCGTGCCTCCGCCGGTCTCCACGGAGCGGCCCGCCTTCGCGCGGCTGCCCATCCCCACGCGGCAGGGGCTGGTGCTGGTGTCGCCGGACGCCATCTCCCACGCGTCGCTGGAGGACGAGCTGGTCACGGTGTTCACCGCTCAGGGCGACTTCCTCACCGACTTCACCCTCAACGAGCTGGCGGACAAGCTGCCCGCCGAACACTTCCACCGCGTGCACCGGCGCGCGCTGCTCAACCTGTCGCACGTGACGCGGCTGGAGCCGCTGGAGACGGGCGGCTACCTGGCGCGCACGGCGCGGGGACACTCGGTGGAGGTGAGCCGCCAGTCCGCGCGCGACCTGCGCCGGCTGCTGGGCCTGCGCAAGGGCGCGGAGGACGAAGGGGCCTAGTTCCAGACGAAGAGCTGGTGCACCTGCCCGGCGTCCTCGCCCAGCGTGTCCGCCAGGGCCTGACGCGCGGGCACGGGCAGCTCCACGCCGCCGCGGGCGCAGCGGGCCGCCTCCTCGCGGGTGAGCGCGGGCGCCTTGCAGAAGGAGTCCTGCCAGCGGGCCAGCAGCGTCTGCGAGAAGGTCTGCTCGTAGCCCCTCAACTCGCCATCCAGAAATCCTTCCTTGCTGGGCTGGGAGAACTTCTCCGGCCTCACGTGGCCGGGGTCGAAGGTGATGTTGTGCTCGTAGCCGGAGGCGGACAGGGACCTCTCCGCCTTCACCGCCAGGGGCGCGTGCTGCTCCTGGAGGACGGCCTGGGCCACCACCGCGAAGTGGTACTCCACGCCCCGGCGCAGCGCGCGGTACTCGAAGGAGCGCTGCACCTCGCGGTACTTCGTCACCTCCACCGTCGTCGTGTACTCCACCGTCTTCTTCTGGGTGACGAGGCGCTTCTTCATCTCCCCCTTGTCCACGTAGGACTCCTCCACCGTGTACGGCACCTCCGCCGTCGCGGTGCGGTCCTCGTGCGCGGTGTACGGCACCTGCTCCGTCCACGGCGCTGACAGCGACACCGGCTGGCTGGTGCGCTCCTCGCTGAAGCTCCCCTCGATGGTGAGCGGCGGACGGCGCGGCGAGGCTTCCGCGTACCAGGGCGAGGACTCGAACGCGCCCGACAGCCGCGACATCAGGTATTTGACGACGTCGTTGCTGATGCCATCCACGGACACCTGCCACACGGGAACGCCCAGGGCCTCCGGGAACAGCGCCGCCTTGGGCGCGTCCTGGTGGTAGTGCCGACAGTAGCGCGCCACCAGCTCCGCCCAGTGCGCGGTGCCGTTCGACGGCTCCTGCTTCAGCCGGTCGCACGTCGCCGCGCCGCCCTGCTGTACGGCCTCCTCCACGTCGCGCCGGATGGGCGCCATCTCCGCGTACGCGAGCAGCGCACGCTTGCGGTTCAGGTGCGCCTCCGCCGTCAGCGCGTTGCCCCGCTTCGCCTGCTCGCTGATGAGCTGGCGCAGGTGCCGGTGCGTGCCGCCCATCTCCTCCAGGAGCGAGCTCTCCATGCCGCCGTCCAGCTTGGAGCTCCACTTCTTCCGGTAGGTGAGGAACTGCTCCAGGTTCAGCTCCGCGTCCTCGTCGCGGCCCTCCACGCGGGCCTGCCGCGCCTGGGTGAGCAGCTGCGACAGGCCGCGCCAGCGCAGGTCGTCCAGCGAGGAGCGCAGCTCCGGGTCGTTGGGCGAATCCTCGACGACCTTCACGTACAGCTCGGCGGCTTCGACGAAGCGGCCCTTCTCCGCCAGGTCATTGGCCTTGCCCCGGAGGGACGAGCACGCGGTCACCGCGCTCACGCAGACGAGCAGCGGCACGAGGAAGAGCTTCCGGCGCGCGCCGGAGGGGAACGACGGAGAGGTGGAGGTGATCACGGACGGCATCCTTCAGCGCGTGGCGCGGCCCTCGGGCGGACGACCCAGCGGGCCCTCATATTCACAGCGACGCCCGCGTCCGGACAAGGCCCCCCGGCTCAGCCGGGACTCACGACGGCTCCACGGGCCAGGTGTGCACGGGCAGCCCCGACTCCGAATGGTGCAGGTAGCGCTCCAGCAGGGCCGCCAGCGCGTCCTGCCGGGGCATGTGGGCCTCCAGCCGCGCCAGCACCTCCCGCTGCCAGCGCGCCCCGGTGCGCCGCAGGGCCACGCGCTGCGCGATGATGTCCAGCATCGCGTCCGCTTCCCCCGCGTCCACCCCGTGCTCCGTCAGGCCCCGCCGCGCGATGGGCAGCAGGTGCTTCACCAACTCCACCACCGGCAGGGGGCGGGGGCTGGGCGCGACCTCCGCCGGCCACAGCATCACCGCGTCCAGGCCCCGCATCGCGGCCTGCTTGAAGTTGCGCCGCGCCTGCCAGAAGGGCAGCGCCGGCAGGAGCGCGTCCACCCGCTCCGCGAGCCCCAGCGTCAGCCCCAGCAGGAACGCGCCGTTGGCCACCATGTCCACCACGGTCGGGCCCGCCGGCAGCGCGCGGAACTCGATGCGCACGTGGCCGTCCCCGTGCGGATCATAGATGGCGCGGTTCCAGCTCCAGACCGTGCCCTGGTGCAGCCGCAGCTCCTCCAGCGCCGGCACGCCCCCGGCCGCGACGACGTCCAGGGGGGAGGCCTCCTTGCCCAATACCGGCAGCAGCGGTGGGTAGAGGGCCACCGCCTCGGCGAACAGCTCGTGGACGCCCTCGCGCACCCAGCCGTGGCCGAACGTCACGCGCGGGTGCAGGTGGGCGGCCTCGTCGGCGCTCTCGCTGCGGTCGTCGGTGGCCTGCTGGAAGAGCGCCACGCGCGTCTCCTCCCACAGCCGCTTGCCCAGGAACAACGGCGAGTTGCCCGCCACCGCCAGCACCGGCGCCGTGGCGAGCTGCGCGGCGTTGTACACGCGCGCGAAGTCCTCCGGCGCCACGCGCAGGTGGAACTGGAGCGACGTGTTGGCGCCCTCCAGCGTCACGTCGTCCCAGGTGAGGTGGAGCGTGTCGTCGCCCGCGATGGCCACCTGGAAGGGCCCGCCGCGCCGCTCGCGGATGGCGGTGTTGAGGGCCCGGTAGCGGGGCTGCTGGGTGAGCGCGCCCTTGCCCAGGTCCGCCTGCCGCAGCGTGGGCAGGATGCCGATGGACGCCACCCGCGCGCCCTCCAGCGCCGCGGCGCGCTGGAGCTCCTTCAGCACGTCCTCCAGCTCCGCCCGCAGCCCGGTGAACGGCCGCCCCGCCAGCAGCGAGGGCCGCACGTTCGCCTCCATGTTGAAGCGGTTGAGCTCCAGCGTCACCCGTTCATCCTGCGTGCGCGCCAGCACCTGCTGGTTCACCGGCAGCGGGTGGCCCGCGCCGTCCACCAGGTACACCTCCAGCTCCGCGCCCATCGTCGTGGGCCCCACGCCGAAGTCGAGGCGCTTCAGCAGCGCGCGCAGGGCCTCCAGGCTCTCCGCGAGCCGCTGCACGAACCGCTCGTGCTCCTCCGGTGTGAACTCCTCCTGCTGGATGGCGAACCCCATAGGCCTTCCACGATTGGCACGACGCACCGCGCTGGCACGCGAGGTGTCACCCGTTGGACGCCGTGCCCCCGCGAAAACCGTCGTCCCCCGGTCCCCTCGCTCCCCTGGTCGCCCTGCGGGCCGGCGGGCCCGGGTGCGCGGGGGCCGGGGTGTGTTATCTCGACCCCGTCATGTCGGACGCCCCCGCCCTGCTCAACCTCTATGACCTGCCGCGCCCCGTGCTCGACGCGCGCCTGGGCGACTGGGGCTTCAGCCCCCAGTACCGCGAGCGCGTGTGGACGGGGCTGTACCGGGACGGGGTGACGGCGCTCGGCGACGTGGCGGGCCTGCGCCCGGACCTCCAGGCCGTGCTCCAGGAGCGCGCGCACCTGGGACACCTCGCCACGCACCACGAGAGCTTCAGCAGCGACGGGCTCACGCACAAGCTGCTCCTGCGCCTGCACGACGGACAGACCATCGAGACGGTGCTGATGCGCTTCAAGGGCCGCGCCACCGTGTGCGTGAGCACGCAGGCCGGGTGCGCCATGGGCTGCGTCTTCTGCGCCACCGGACAGATGGGCCTGTCGCGCCACCTCACGCCGGGCGAGGTCGTGGGCCAGGTGCTCCACGTCACGCGCCTGTTGCGCGAGCGCGGAGAGGCGCTGCGCAACATCGTGCTCATGGGCATGGGCGAGCCCCTGCACAACTACGAGCACACGATGGCCGCGGTGGACATCCTCGTGGACCCCAAGGGGCTCGCGCTGGCGCCGCGCTTCATCACGCTGTCCACCGTGGGCGTGGTGCCCGGCATCATCCGACTCGCGGACGAGGCGCGCCCGGTGCAGCTCGCGGTGAGCCTCCACGGCGCCACCGACGCGGAGCGCGCCGCGCTGGTGCCCGCGGGCCGGCGCTGGCCACTCAACGAGCTGATGGACGCGTGCCGCTACTACGTGGCGAAGCGCAAGCGGCGCATCTTCTTCGAGTGGACGCTGATCGCCGGGCGCAACGACACCGCCGAACACGCGCACCACCTGGGCGCGCTGCTGCACGGGATGGACGCGCACGTGAACGTCATCCCGCTGAATCCCACGGTGGGCTACGACGGCGGGCCCAGCGTGCCGGACGCGGTGCGCGCGTTTCAAGACGTGCTCACGTCGCACGGGGTCCCCAGCACGGTGCGTCAGCGACGCGGCATCGACATCGACGCGGGCTGCGGACAGCTCAAGGCCGCCGTGGAGCGCAAGCCCCGCCGCACGCTTCCCGTCGCGTCCTGAGCACCTGCTGAGCAACTCCTGAGCGACTCCTGAGCGACAACAGGGTCTTGCGGCACACCTGCCCTGTCCACCCGACCAGTCGTGTCACCCCCATCCGCTAGGGTGCGCCCGCCCACGCGTGCACCATGGCGTGTGGGTCCGTCGCGCATTTGCGCAGGCCCTTGCGTGGCACTGGCTCGTGGGCACATTCTTTGGCGACGGCTTCCACGCAAACCCAACGGCTTTCCCGGAGGAGGTGGGCAATGCTTTCCATCCAGGAGCACGGCACGGTGGAAGAGGCGAGCAGCAACCTGCTCGACTTCATCCTCATCCCCGACAACTGGCTCGAGCAGGCGGCCCCGCAGCCCGAGGGCTCCGCCGCGTGGCCGGCGTCGGACATGCAGTACCAGCGACGCGTGGGATCCCTGCGCATCTGCGCGTCGGTGGACGTCGCGCCGACGTTGGACGTGACGCTCCACATCGCGTTCCGCGCGCCGGGGCTCACGCCCATCAAGGCGGCGGATCACCTGGAGAGCTTCCTCAAGCAGCGCCTGCCGCTGACGCCCAACAGCGAGTGGCAGGTGGAGGTGGACGACCGCCGGTGGATCCACTTCTCGCGCCGCTACGCGAGCGCGCACCTGCTGGCCTGACGTTTCCGAGCCTGGAGCCCGGGGCCCGGCCGCGCGCGAGGCCTACAGCGAGAGCTGGTAGTGCCGCAGCGGCTGGGCCACGTTCTTCACCGGCGTCTCCGTGAGGGGCCCGAACTGGAGCTTGCGCACGAAGGGCTCCTGCGACGTGCGCAGCGCCTCGTGCACGCTCTGCATCACCAGCGTCTCGCGGAAGCCCGCCAGGGACTGGAGCCGCGCGGCCTGGTTCATCCCGCTGGAGAAGGCGGTGTAGTTGCGGTTGGGGCCGAAGAGGCCGCAGTTCGCGTTGGCCAGGTTCACGCCCACGGCCACGCCCAGCCCGGGCAGGCCCACTCGCTGGCACAGGGCCGCCACCTCCGCGCGCGCGCCCAGCTCCGCCGTGAAGGCCTGGATGTCGCACGCGGCGCGCACGGCGGCCTCCGCGCGGCGCACGCGATCCGTCTGGAAGAACGGCGGACCAAAGAGGCCGATGACGCAGTCGCCGACCATCTTGTCGAACACGCCACCGTGCGCCCAGATACAGTCCACGGCGCGCGCGCTCCACTCGTCCACGAAGCGGCCGATGCTGCGTGGGCTGTCGAAGCCCTGCTCGCAGATGCGCGTGAAGCCGTTGATGTCCGCGAACAGGATGCCCACCTCCTGCTCCTGCGCGCGCAGGTGCCGCGCGTAGTCCGGGTCCTCCAAGAGCGCGTCGATGGCGCCCGTGGGGAAGAACTGTGACAGGTGGATGCGCTCGCGGTTGTAGTCCAGCAGGCGCTGGCTCAGCGTGGAGGCCAGCACGCGGATGAGGTCCATCGCGTAGGCGGAGAAGCCCTCGTTGCTCCAGACGACAATCTTGCCCAGGGGCTCGCTGCGCGCCGCCGCGGAGATGAGCACCGCCTCCGTGGTGCGCCCGTCGAACAGCCGCTTGAGCACGCCCGCGTCGCCGTGAAGCAGCCGCGTGCCGTGCTGTTGCAGCAGCGCCTCCAGCGCGGAGCTGGGCTGCTCTCCGCTCTCGTACTCCAGCTGGCCGTGGCGGTAGGTGCGGTAGTGCAGCACGTGGGGCTGCACGGCGTCGCGGTACAGCAGGAGGAAGCCCGGCAGCCGCACCCGCTGCGCCAGCGTGCGCACTGCCTGATCCATGCCCGCCTCGAAGACGGGGTTGGCCAGGTGTTCGTTGCACTGGAGGATGAGCTGGTGCTTCTCCGACGCGGTGTGGACCAGCATCAGCACCGTGTCCAGCTCCTCCGCCAGCACGTCCAGCGCGCGCAGCCGCCGGGCCGTGGTCTCCGCGTCGACGGGCGGGCCCGGGTAGAGCAGGCCCAGCGTGCCCACCGGCGAACACGCCACGTCCAGCGTCTGCGTGACGAGCGTGGCCTCGCCATGGACGCGCATGCCCGTCGGGCCCGCGAGGAGAGCACCGGGGAAGATGCCGCCCCAGTCCCCTTCGGCCCAGGTCTGCTCCACCAGCTCCTCGTCGCGCGTGGTGAGCGCGATGGCGCGCGCGCCGGTGTGCTGAAGCAGCGCGGGGAAGCAGCGCCGGAAACACTGGGCGAGCGTCTCGCGCTCCCGGAGGCTCTCCTCCAGCAGGTCGTCCGCCACGCGCCCCAGCTGGCGCAGGAAGCGGTACTCCTCCAGGGACAACTCAGCGGGTGGGGTGATGGGCGCAGGGGTCATGTCGGCCCCTTCTACCGCCACACGTGGGCCCTGTCAGGTGGCCGCTGAGACGGAGCCAGGCCTGTGCTTCGTGCCCCCCACCACCACGCCACCCTCCACCTCGATGAGCCAGTAGCCCTCCTTGCCGGCCTGGGTGGAGGAGCCCGCGCCGAACAGGTGGGGCCGGTCCGCGGTGGCCGGGTGGTGGTAGCGCTGGTGGATGTGGCCGTGGAGCACCGCGAAGCGCGGGCCCGGCAGCAGCTTCAACAGGGCCTCCGCGTCGCGCAGCCCGTGGTGCCAGCCGTCCGCGTGGTCCTTCGAGGTGCGGGGCGCGTGGTGCACGACGACCAGGATGGCGCGGCCGTCCAGGCGGGGGTCCGCCACCAGGGCCGCCAGGCCTTCGAGCTGCGCGGGCCCGATGGTGCCGTACGACAGCCCCGGCGAGGGCAGCGACCGCGCCGAGCACAGCCCCACCACCGCGGCCCCCTCTCCCACGAGCCGCACGAAGGGAAAGGCCCCCTCGCGGCGGTGCTCGGGCAGGTCGCTCTCCAGCAGCTCGCCGAAGTGCTGGGCGAAGCGGCCGCTCGCGTGGCTGCCGGGGGTGAACACGTCGTGGTTGCCGGGGATGACGGTGCAGCGCGCGGGCGACGAGGCCAGGGGGCCCAGGGCGGCGCGGGCGGCGCGGAACTCGCCTTCCAGCGCGTAGGCAGTGAGGTCGCCGGAGAGGATGAAGTGATCCACGCCGTGCGTCCCCGCGTCGCGGGCGATGGCGGAGAGCGTGTGCTGCGCGTTCCGGTAGGCCTTCGCCCGGCCGCCGGCCGTCAACTCGACGAGCGCCACCCAGCGGCGCCAGCCCAGCTTGCGAAGTGGGAGGGCGAAGTAGTCCTCCGTGATGTGGACGTCGGAGCAGTGCAGGAAGCGCATGGAGGGGGTCACGCCTTGGGGAACGGAGGCCGGCGGCGGGGCATTCTCTCCCAGCCGGCAGGGCGGGGAAGAAGTTATGGTCGCGCCGTCATGGCCGCGCCAACGATGCGAGGGCGGTTCGCGCCCAGCCCCACCGGACGGATGCACCTGGGCAACGTGCGCAGCGCGCTCTTGGGCTGGCTCCAGGCGCGGGCCGCGGGCGGGGCGTTCCTGCTGCGCATCGAGGACCTGGACCGCGCGCGCTGCAAGCCCCAGTTCGTGGAGGACCTCTACGAGGACCTGCGCTGGCTGGGCCTGGACTGGGACGAGACGCCGCTCGTGCAGAGCGCGCGCGACGACGTGTACCGCGAAGCGCAGGCGAAGCTTGCGCGCGAGGGGCTCATCTACCCCTGCTTCTGCACGCGCGCGGAGATCGCCCGCGCGGCGAGCGCGCCCCACGGCCTGTCGGAGGAAGGCCCGCGCTACCCGGGCACCTGCGCGAGCCTCACCGCAGCGCAGGTCTCCGAGCGCTCCCGCACGCGCGCCCCCGCGTACCGCTTCCGCTCGCGCCCCGGCGAGGTGCGCTTCCTGGACGACCTGATGGGGCCCTACGTCCAGGACGTGCAGGCGCTGGTGGGGGACTTCGTGGTGCGCCGCAACGACGGCGTGGCCAGCTACCAGCTCGCGGTGGTGGTGGACGACGCGGACAGCCGCATCACCCACGTGCTGCGGGGTGACGACCTGCTGTCCTCCACGCCCCGGCAGCTCCAGCTCTACGAGGCCCTGGGCCTGCCCGCGCCCGCCTTCCTCCACGTGCCGCTGGTGCTGGGCGAGGACGGCAAGCGGCTGGCGAAGCGCGACGGGGCGTTCGCGCTGGGGGAGCTGCGCGCGCGCGGCCGGCCTCGCGAGCACGTCCTGGGCCTGCTCGCCGCCTGGAGCGGACTGGGTGACGGCAGCCCGGTGGACCTGCCCGCGCTCGTCGCGCGCTTCGACACGGACGTGCTGCCCCATGCGCCGGTGGTGGCGCGCGAGTCACAGCTCCTCGACGCGCTGGGGCTGCGCTGAGCCGTGCCGGCCGTCCGCCCTTCCCTCCGGGGCGGGGCGACCAGGCGCCGCCGCGATGACCGCACTTCCCGGGTGCACACCTTCAACCCAGACACGTACGTCCTCACCGTGACGAACGCGGCCGGGGGACACACGAAAGCGAGGGTGGAACCCCATGGCAGCCATTGTCGAAGGCGAGAGGGCCGGCATGATTTCGGCGATTCCAGGCAACGCGTCCAAGTTGAGCTGGGGGGCCATCTTCGGAGGGACCTTCGTCGCGCTGGGCGTGTGGATCCTCCTGTACACGCTGGGGCTCGCGCTGGGCCTGTCGTCGGTGGATCCAGGCAACACGGGCAGCGCGCGCTCCGCGGGCATCTTCACCGGCATCTGGGGCATCATCTCGCCGCTCATCGCCCTCTTCGTGGGCGGGGTGGTGGCCGCGCGCACCGCGGGCATCGTGGACAAGACGGCGGGCGCGATGCACGGCGCGGTGATGTGGGGCCTGACCACACTCCTGGGCGTCATCGTCCTGGGCATGGTGCTGTCGTCGCTGCTCGGCGCGGTGTTCAACGTCGGCAAGGCGGCGGTGGAGGCGGGCGGCTCGGCCGCGGTGGGGGCCGTGAAGGAGGGCGGATCCGCCGCGAAGGCCTTCGGACTCGACGCCAATGACGCGCTCGCGCCCGTCAACCAGCGGCTGCAACAGGAAGGCAAGCCCACCATCACGCCGGATCAGCTGCAGGCGGCGACCAAGGACGTCGTCTCCGAGGGCGTGCGCCAGGGCAAGGTGAACCGCGAGCTCCTGGTGAGCAACATCGCGCAGAACACCAACCTGTCGCGCCAGGACGCTGAGGAAGTCGCCACCCGCGTGGAGCAGCAGGTGGACCAGGCCAAGGGCAAGGCCGGGCAGGTGGCCGGGCAGGTGGGCCAGGGCGCGATGCAGGTGGCGGACCGCTCCGGCCGCGTCTTCTGGGGCATCTTCGCGGGGCTGCTGATGGGGCTCATCGCGTCGGTGCTGGGCGCCACCCTGGGCGTCAGCCGCCGCCAGCGCATCCGCGCCGAGGGCGAAGTCATCACCACGCCGCCGACGCAGCCGACCCCGCCGCGCCGCGAGGTGTACCCGTAGCCTCGGGCGCTCGCGTGCATCCCCGCTTCACGGTTCCCCCGTGAGGCGGGTATGACACGCGGGCTCCCCATGGCGCCCTCGCAACGCACCGTCGTCCACTGGCTCGTCATCCCCGGCGTGAGCCTGGGCGTGTTGCTGCTGTGCGCGCTGCTCGCCTCCTGGTTCACGCGATCCCCGGAAGACAGCGCCGACGCGGACACGGCGCGCCCTCCTCCCGCAC
>NZ_RAWA01000174.1 GCF_003611675.1 Corallococcus sp. CA053C | reverse complement strand
CCCCGTGGCCGCGGCTCCCGCGCCTGTCGCCGCCCCCACCGAAGCCCCCAAGCCCGACGAGGGCCGGCTCGCGCAGCAGATTGAACAGCGCTTCGCGGACATCCAGGCCAAGCGCGACCACTTCTCCGTGCTCGGTGTGCCGCAGGACGCCTCGCGCGACCAGGTGAAGGCCGCCTTCCTCAGCCTCGCCAAGGTCTTCCACCCGGACCGGCTGCCCCCGTCGCTGCCCCACCTGGCGCAGAAGATGACCTCCGTCTTCGAGTCCATCCGCGAGGCCTACGAGGTCCTCCACGACGACGCGCGCCGCAAGAGCTACCAGCAGACGCTGCAGGGCGCGCAGGCCCTGCCCAAGCCTCCGTCCGCCGCAGCCGGTGGCCGCCCCGGCGGTGCCCGCGCCGACACGAACGCGGAGGACCTCTTCAAGATGGGCGAGGTCTACTTCCGCAAGCGCGACTTCCTCGCCGCCGTGGAGCACTACGAGCGCGCGCACGCCCTGGAGCCCAAGCCCCTGTACCTGGCCGCTCGCGCCTGGGCCGTGTACATGGATCCCAGCCGCAAGGCCGACATGCCCCGCGCCAAACAGTGGATGGCGGATGCGGTGCGCCTGGACCCGAACTGTGATCGCGCCCACTACCAGCTGGGCGTCATCGCCCGGGTGGAGAACGACATGGACCGGGCCGAGCGCCACTTCCGCGAGGCGGTGCGTGCGAACCCGAAGCACCTGGAGGCGAACCAGGAGCTGCGGCTCATCGACATGCGCAAGAAGAACCCTCCCAAAAAGGGTCTCTTCCGCTGACCTGCCTGTCCTCCAGGGAAGGAACCGGACGGTTTTCCGGACAGTCCCGCCCATTGACACACCTGGAAACCGGGCCCGATGCTTGCGCCCGCGGGGCGTGCCCGCCGGATCCGCCGCCCCTCCTGTCTTGAAAGGCATGCAACGTGGCCAAGCAGCACCTGCTCCTGGTCGATGGTGACGCGAAGAGCCTGCGCGTGATGGAGGTCAGCCTGAAGAAGGCGGGCTTCTCCGTCACGACGGCGATCCACGGCAAGGACGCGCTGGAGAAGGTCCAGATCAGCCCTCCGGACCTCGTGCTGGCGGACACGAAGATGCCGGAGATGGACGGCTTCGAGCTCTGCAAGACGCTCAAGTCCGACGAGCGCTTCAAGTTCATCCCCTTCGTCTTCCTGACGAACCAGAAGTCGGTCGAGTTCAAGGTGCGCGGCCTTGAGCTGGGCGGCGACGACTACCTGACGAAGCCGATCTACATCAAAGAGATCGTCACCCGCGTGAAGATGATCCTTCAGAAGGCCGAGAAGGAACGCATCGAGAAGCGCGAGACGACCAAGGGCGGCTTCGCGGGCAGCCTCGCCGACATGGGCGTCGTGGACCTGGTCCAGACCTTCGAAATCGGCCGCAAGACGGGCGTCATCTCCATCCAGGGCGAGCGCACCGGCACCGTCTACTTCAAGGAAGGCCGCGTCGTGGACGCGGAGCTGGGCCGGCTCAAGGGCGAGAACGCCTTCTACCGGCTGCTCAACACGTTCGAAGGCCAGTTCGACGTGCAGTTCACCACGTTGGACCGACCCGAGCGCATCGAGGTCTCCACGCAGGGCCTGCTCATGGAGGGCATGCGCCGGCTCGATGAGTGGGGCCGGATGCTCGAGCAGCTCCCGCCGCTGGAGACGGTCTTCGAGATCGACTACCACCAGCTCGCGGACCGCCTGTCGGAGATCCCCGACGAGGTGAACGGCCTGCTGCGCCTGTTCGACGGCAAGCGTGCGCTGTCGCGCGTGGTGGAGGACTCGGACTTCGAGGACCTGGCCGCGCTGGGCATCATCAGCAAGCTGTACTTCGAAGGGCTGATCCGCGAGCTGGGCAACGCGCCGCTGGAGCCCGTGCAGAGCAGCAAGCCCGGCATCGAGCAGTGGCTGAACGCCGCCCCGCCCATCCCGGTGGAGGTCGCGCCCGCGGCCGCCGAACCCGAAGCCGCCCCCGCCGAGCCTGCCGAGCCCGCGGTCCCCGTCGAGGAAGCGCCCGTCGAGCCCGAAGCCGCCCCCGTGGCGGAGGTGGAGCTCTCGCTGGAGCCCGCGCCAAGCGAGCCCGTGGACGAGGTCACGCCCGTGGCGGAAGCGGTGCCCGCGCCGCACGCGGTGCAGCCCGCGCAGGTGATCATCTTCCCGCCGCGCTCGCGCCCCGGCGATGCTCCGCCCGCCTTCGGCCAGGACGCCGTGGAGCCCGTCGTCCCGCCGCTGTCGCAGGAGGGCTCGGCCTTCCTCGTGGAGCCGCCCCCGGCGCACCGTGCGGTGGATCACGCGCGGCGCAGCCTGCTGCTCGACTGGGGCCGCGTGGACACGGAGGGCCTGAGCGCCTCCAGCACCTGGGGCCCCGGCTCCGTCTGGTCACCCGCGCCCCGCGCGCCCCTCTCCCCGCAGGGCCCTGCCGCCGTGACCGCCGCGCCCGCACCGGCCGCAGCGGAGCCGCCGCTGTCGCGCGCGCCCATCTTCGGGGGCGCCGCCATCGCGCCCAGTCCGCTGGCCGCGGTGCCGCCCCCCGCGCCCGCGCCGCCCTCGTCCGAGGTCACGCTGGTCAGCAGCCTGGACGACCCCGGCCACGACGCTCCGCAGGACCTGGAGCCGATGCTGGAGGACGGAGCGGCGAGCGCGCCCCAGCAGCTCGCGCTGCCGCCGTATCCGGGCCACGGCATCGTCCCGCCCCAGGTGGGCCCCGCGAGCCTCAACGTCGAGTTCCCCGCGTCGACGCCCTTCGATGCGGCCGGGCCCGTCAGCGCTCCGGAGAACGTCGCCGAACAGGATGTGCCCGCGGCGGAGGCGTACTTCACGGAGCCGGTGGAGGAGGCCGCTCCGGCCGCGCCCGTGGTGCCTCCGCCCACGACGAACGTCGTGACGTCGCCGCCCGTGGCGAAGGGCCCCGTGGGGCCGAAGGTGCCCTCGCCCGAAGAGGACGACGCCGCGCTGAGCGCCGTGCTGAAGCCCAAGCGCACGGGCCTCTACGTCGCCGGAGGCCTGCTCCTCCTGGCGGCCGTGGCCGCGGTGGTGATCTCCCGCGGTTCGGGTGGGGAAGTGACTCCCGTGCCGCCGCCGAAGGTCGAGCAGCCCGTGGAAGCGCGCAAGCCGCCCGAGGTCCCGCCCGTGCCGGACGTCGCGCCGCCGCCCGTGAAGACCGTGCAGGACGCCCCGGTGGATGCGGGCGCCGTCCCGCCGAAGACGGTCACCACCAGCGCGGAAGTGGACGCCGGCACGCCGCCCGTGAAGGTGGTCACGCCCGAGCCCACCGTGCCTACCGAGCCCGTCGACGCGGGGCTCGCGGTCGCGCCGCCGACCACGCCCGACACCGCGCCGCCCGTCGTGGTGAAGGCCACCTACGCCGACCTGATCAAGGAAGGCCGCACGGCGATGAGCCGCAAGAGCTTCAAGGCGGCGGTGGGCGCCTACCGCAAGGCGCTCGCGCTCAACGCGGATTCGACCGAGGCCAAGGCCGGCCTGGGCATCTCGCTCGCCAACAGCAACAACATGAGCGCGGCGGGCTACCGCGAGGCGGCCAAGCTGCTCCAGGACGTGGTCCGCCAGGAGCCCAAGAACGCGAAGGCCTGGTTCTGGCTGGGCAGCTCGCTGCAATTCTCCGGTGAGGAACCCCGAGCGGCCGAGGCCTACAAGCGGTATCTGTTCCTCGAACCGACGGGAGCCTCGGCGGAAGAGGTGCGCGCGCTGCTCAAGGGGATGGGCACCTAGGCGGCAGCGGCTCTTCCGCCTTCCCGTCCCCTGCCGGAGTCGTCGTGCTCGTCCTCGGACTCGAAACCTCGTGCGATGAAACCGCCGCCGCCGTCGTGGAGGATGGCCGGCGCGTGCTGTCGGACGTCGTCTCCACGCAGGTGGACATCCACCGTCGCTGGGGCGGCGTCGTGCCGGAGCTGGCCAGCCGCAACCACATCGTCCAGGTGATGCCCGTCCTCCACGAGGCCCTCACCCGCGCGGGCAAGACGCTGGACGACATCGACCTGCTCGCCGTCACGTCCGGCCCCGGCCTCATCGGCGCGCTGCTCGTGGGGCTCCAGGTGGCCAAGGGCCTGAGCCTCGCCACCGGCAAGCCCTTCGTGGGCGCCAACCACCTGGAAGGCCACCTGCTCGCCATCCGCCTGCTGGAGGACGCGCCCGCGCCGCCGTTCCTGGGGCTGGTTGTCTCCGGCGGACACACGAGCCTCTACGAGGTGCGCGACTACGGGAACTACCGCCTCGTCGGCCGTACGCGCGACGACGCCGCGGGCGAGGCCTACGACAAGACGGCGCGCCTCCTCGGCCTGCCGTACCCGGGCGGACAGCCCATCGACGAGCTGGCGCAGAAGGGCGACCGGGAGGCCATCCGCTTCCCGCGCGCGCTGCCGGGCGACAACTTCGACGTGTCCTTCTCCGGGCTGAAGACGTCGGTGCTCCACCACATCCAGAAGCACGGCATGCCGGAGGGCCAGGCGCTCCACGACCTCTGCGCGTCCTTCCAGGAGGCGGTGGCGGACGTGCTGTCGAAGAAGCTCGTCGCCGCGGCGCGGAGGCTGGGCCACACGCAGCTGGTGCTGTGCGGCGGCGTTGCGGCGAATTCGCGGCTCCGGGCGCTGTGCAAGGAGCGCGCGGAGGAGCGCGGGCTGCGCATGTTCCTGCCCCCGGTGCGACTGTGCACGGACAATGGGGCGATGATCGCCGTCGCGGGGTATGAAGCGTGGCGCCGCGGTCTGCGCGGTGACTTCCGCCTCGCGGCCGACCCCGCCTGGCGCATGGAGTAGGGAAGGGACGGCTCCTCAGTGGAATCGCCGCGCGACATCCTCAAGCGCCACGGACTGCGCCCCAAGCACAGCTGGGGCCAGAACTTCCTCGGAGACGCGGACGCGCTCCAGTCCATCGCGGACGCGCTCGAACTGCGCGAGGGCGAACCCGTGGTGGAACTGGGCCCGGGCCTGGGCCACCTCACGCGCTTCCTCGCCGCCACCGGCGCGCAAGTGACCGCCGTGGAGCGCGACCGCGACATGGTGGCCGTGCTGGAGAAGGAGGCCATCCCCGGCGTGCGCGTGGTGTCCGGCAACGCCGCCACGGTGGACTTCGCCCAGGTGGCCGGCGTCCCCGAAATCGCGCTGGTGGGCAACCTGCCGTACCACCTGACCAGCTCCATCCTCTTCCAGGTTCTCGCGCAGCGCGCCCACATCTCGCGCGCCGTCTTCACCCTCCAGAAGGAAGTGGTGGTGCGCCTGGCCGCCGAGCCCGGCAACCGCGACTACGGGCTGCTCACGGTGCTGCTCGGCCTGCACTTCGACGTCGAAGAGGTCCTCACGCTGGAGGCGTGGCGCTTCCACCCGCCCCCGAAGGTGGACTCCGCCGTGGTACGCCTCACGCGGCTCGCCAGTCCCCGCGCGCCGCTCGTGGACGAGGCCCGCTTCACCCGGCTGGTGAAGGCCGGCTTCGCCCAGCGCCGCAAGACGTTGATCAACTCGCTCAAGTCCGACAAGGGGCTCGCGAAGCCGGATGTCCTGCTCGCCGCGCTCCAGACCGCCGGTGTGGATCCGGGCCGCCGCGCGGAGACGCTGTCCCCGGCGGAGTTCGCCGCCATCGAGCGTGCGCTCGGGCCCGTCACCGCCATGGCGCCTCCGCCTCCCGACGCGCCGGAGCCCGACTCGGAACCCGACGCGGACGACGAGTCCTAGCGTCTCAGTGCTTCTGGCCCAGCGCGGCCAGGAGCCCCCCCTGCTGGGCGAGGAAGGCGCGGAACTCGCCCTCGTCGATGCGCAGGCGCGCGAGCACCGTGCTCAGCACTTCGTCCACGGAGCCGTCCGGCCGGCGCTTCAGTTCGAAGGCCGTCTTGAGCAGCGCCACGCCGTAGAGTGGATCCACGTCCACCGGAGGTGCGGGCGGGGCCGTCGCGGGGCGTGGAGCGGGCGCGGCTTCCTCGCGCTCCACCTCGTCCACCACCGTCTTCACCCGCTGCCTGCCGCGCATCTAACCGAGCACTCCTGCTGTCCCGGCGTTCATGGGACGTGTGGGCGGGCACCGTAAGAGATGACCTGGAGCCGTGCAAGGGTGGGGTGGGCCGGCGAAAATTGCCGGATGCGCGGGAGCATGGTTGTGTTATCCGCCCCCCGCGCGCATGCGTCGCATGTGCTGTTTCCGGGGGCGGAGGCCTCGGGCCGATGGACCACCGCTACATCGTCGTCGAAGGGCCCATCGGCGTGGGCAAGACGAGCCTCGCCAACCTCCTCACGGAGCGCCTGGGCAGCCGTCGCATCCTCGAAGTGGTGGAGGAGAACCCCTTCCTCTCCAGCTTCTACGCGGACCGGCAGAAGTTCGCGTTCCAGACGCAGGTGTTCTTCCTGCTGTCGCGCTTCCGCCAGCAGCAGGAGCTCTTCCAGCAGGACCTGTTCCGCTCCGTCACGGTCAGCGACTACCTGTTCGCCAAGGACCGCATCTTCGCCAACCTCACGCTGGCGTCGGACGAGCTGGCCCTCTACGACCGCGTCTTCGAGGCGCTCGGGCCCCGCGTCACCCGGCCCGACCTGGTCATCTACCTCCAGGCCCAGCTGGACGTGCTGCTGCATCGCATCAAGAAGCGCGGCCGTGAGTTCGAACGCAAGTTCGACGCGGGCTACCTGGAGTCGCTCACGCACGCGTACAACGACTTCTTCGCCCACTACACGGACACGCCGCTCCTGGTGGTGAACACCTCGGACATCGACTTCGTCCACAACGAGGCGGACCGCGAGGAGTTGATGCAGGCCATCCAGGCGGCGAAGCCCGGCGTGCAGCATTACGTGCCGAGAGCATCCCGGCGGGCCTGACGTCAATCGCCCGCCAGGCTGTTCGTCGTGTGGGAAGCCCCACATGAGGCTCCGAGGGCGTTAGAGTGCACCTTCGTGGCGTCCTTGGCCTCCGGCGATCCCCTTGGGGACGGCGAGGGGTCCGGGGTTCCACGAGGCCGTCCCACCCGTCTCCACAGGAGGTGAACCGTGAAGGACAAGGTCACCATCCACACGCTGAAGCGCCTGAAGCAGTCCGGTCAGAAGATCTGCATGGTCACCGCGTACGACGCGACGTTCGCGCGCATCCTCGACGAGGGTGGGGCGGACGTGCTGCTGGTCGGTGACTCGCTCGGCATGGTCATCCAGGGCCAGGAGTCCACGCTGCCGGTGACGATGGACCAGATGGTCTACCACTCGGCCGCGGTGAGCCGGGGCGCGAAGCGGGCGCACGTGGTGGGCGACCTGCCGTTCATGAGCTACCAGGTGTCGCCGCACGAAGCGGTGCGCAACGCCGGCCGGCTCGTCGCCGAAGGCAACGTGGGCAGCGTGAAGCTGGAGGGCGGCGCCGAGTTCGCCGACACCGTGCGCGCCATCGTCCGCGCCAGCATCCCCGTCATGGGCCACCTGGGGCTGACGCCGCAGTCGGTGCACAAGATGGGCGGCTATGTGGTGCAGGGCCGCGACGAGGACGCCGCGCGCCGCATGCTGGACGACGCGCTCGCGCTAGAGGAGGCCGGTGCGTACGCGCTGGTGCTGGAGGGCGTGCCGCTGGAGCTGGCGCGCACCATCACGCAGAGCCTGAAGATTCCCACCATCGGCATCGGCGCGGGCAAGCACTGCGACGGGCAGGTGCTGGTCTGCTACGACCTCCTGGGCATGAACCCGGACTTCAAGCCGAAGTTCGTCAAGCGCTTCGCCAACCTCCACGGCAACATCACGGAAGCGGCGGGCGCGTTCTTCTCCGAGGTCCGCGGGGGCACGTTCCCCGACGATGACCACAGCTTCAAGGCGAACAAGAACGTCCGCCTCGTGGCCGCCACGCCCGTGGGCCCGGAGGCGGAGGTGCTCGTCGAGGGCGCGGAGAAGGTCGGCGCCATCTACGGGGCGCCGGTCTAGCCATGGCCCCCCGCGTCCTGCGCACCGTGCCAGAGGTGAAGGCCTGGGTGGAGACCCTCCAGAAGGAGGGCCGTCGCCTGGCGCTCGTGCCCACCATGGGTTTCCTCCATGAGGGCCACGTCTCGCTCATGCGGGAGGGCGGCCGGCGCGCGGACGTGGTGGCCGCTTCCATCTTCGTGAACCCCACGCAGTTCGGCCCCCGCGAGGACCTCGCGCGCTATCCGCGCGACTTCGAGGGGGACCTGGGCCGGTGCGCGAGCGCGGGCGTGGAGGCCGTGTTCGCCCCGGAGCCCGCGGTGATGTACCCGCCCGGCTACCAGACCTACGTGGACGTCACCGACGTCAGCCAGGGCCTGTGCGGTGAGCGCCGTCCCGGCCACTTCCGGGGCGTCGCCACCATCGTCACGCAGCTCCTGGCGCTGTTCCGGCCCGCCGTGGCGCTCTTCGGTGAGAAGGACTACCAGCAGCTCCAGGTCATCCGCGCGCTCAACCGCGACCTGCACCTGGGCGCGGACATCGTGGGCATGCCCACGGTGCGCGAAGCGGACGGGCTCGCGATGAGCAGCCGCAACGCCTACCTGTCCGCCGACGAGCGGCAGCGGGCGCTCTCCCTGTCGAAGGGCCTGCGAGCGGCCCAGGCCCTGCTCGCCTCCGGCACCCGGGACACGGGAGCGCTCGTGGAGGCGGTCCGCCGGGAGCTCCAGGCGGCCGACCTGCGCGAGGACTATGTGGAGGTGCGGGACGCGGAGCGGCTGACGTCCCTTGCCACGGTGGCGCCGGGGCAGACGGCGCGCGTGCTGGTGGCCGCCTTCTGCGGCGCCACGCGGCTCATCGACAACATGGCCCTGGCCGGTTAGGAGACTCGGGACACGTTATGGCCGGAAAGCCGAAGGGTGTGGGTGCGGAGCCGGGGGTGAAGCTCATTGCCGAGAACCGGCGTGCGCGCTTCGACTACACGGTGGACGAGAAGGTCGAGGCCGGGCTGGAGCTGACCGGGAGCGAGGTGAAGTCGTTGCGTGACGGCATCGCCAACCTGTCGGACTCCTACGCGCTGCAGAAGGGCAATGAGCTGTTCCTGCTCAACGCCCACATCGGCTCCTACAAGGCGGCGAGTGTGTTCGACCACCTCCCCACCCGGGGCCGCAAGCTGTTGATGCACCGGTCGGAGATCGACCGTTGGACGGCGAAGGTACGCGAGCGCGGTTACTCCATCATCCCGCTCGTGCTGTACTTCAGGAAGGGACGGGCCAAGGTGGAACTGGGCCTGTGCCGCGGCAAGACGCACGAAGATCGCCGCCACGACATCAAGGAACGGGAGACGAAGCGGGAGATGGACCGGGAAGTGCGCCGTCGTTGAAGGGCGCGCCCGCAATTCCCCGCCGGACAGGCTGGAATGGACAAGAAGGTTTCCGACAAGAAGGAGCGGCTGCTGGCCGCGCTGGATCAGGGGATGGTGATGATCCACCTGGACGCGCGCCGCCCCGGCGTGCTCGTCCCCGCCAGCCTCCGAGGCGAAGCACATCTGCGTCTCAACCTCTCCTACCGCTTCGAGCCGCCCGACCTCACGGTGGGCGAGTGGGGCGTGCGCTCCACGTTGAGCTTCTCCGGCTCGCGCTTCACGGTGGCGGTGCCCTGGTCGGCGCTGTTCGCCATCGCCAGCCACGTGACGAAGGAGTTCTGGATGTACCCGGAGGAGATGCCGCCGGAGCTGCTCCAGCAGCCCCCCGTGGCGTCCGCCTCCGTGTCGCGGCCGCCGCAGCCCGCGCCGGTGCCCATGCCCGTCGCCGCCGAGCGGCCCCGCGCGTTCCTGCGCGAGGTCCAGAGCGAGCGCTCCGACGAGCCGGAGACGCAGCCGCGCCCCGCGGAGGTGCCGTCACCGGCCGCCGCCGAAAGCGGCCCGGGCAGCCCGCCCGAAGAGCCGCAGCCGCCGCGCCGCGGAGGGCACCTGCGGCTGGTGAAGTAGGGCGGTCCTCCCGGGAAGGGGAGGACCGGGCCGGACGTCAGCGCTGGAGCTCCGCGTCGACGTCCGCCTTCATGCCGCCCATGAACGAGCCCGTCCACGCGCGATAGCCCCGGAGCTTGAGCTGCACGGGGATGGAGCGGGCCGGGTAGACGTTGTCCATCACCAGCGGCGTCACGCCCACGTCCACGCCATCCACCGTCACCCGCGCGCCGGAAGGCTCGCTGCGGATGGACAGCACCCCCGTCTGGCCGCCGTTGAGGGCGTGCAGGACCTGGGCTTCAAAGCGGGGCCACAGGAACAGCACGCCCCCCGCGAGCGCCGTGACGACAGCGAACAGCGCCACCACGGGACCCCAGCGCCGACGAGGACGGGGAGGCGGGGCCGGCGGCTCCAGCTCCCACGACGTGCCCTCCGGCCGGGGCCCGCGCTCCTCCAGCTCCAGGTCGCCCGAGGACGCCTGATGGATATTGGGCCGCGCCAGACGCCCGGCATCCTCCACGTCCGCGAGCGACTGCGTGGCCAGTGACGGCGCCGCGCTGTCCGCCACAGGGGCGGGTTTCCGCGAAGGGGGCCCAGAGGGCGCAGCACGCACGGCCCCAGCGGGAGCGCCGTGGCCCGAAGCGCGTGCCGTGGCAGCCGCCTCCCCGGGACGGGGCCCCCGCGCCACCACCGGGCCCAGGACGGTCGGGGTCTCGGCCGCGGAGCTCCACGACGCGGACGCCCGCGCGGCAGGCCCCTGCGTGCAGGCCTCACAGGGGGCTCCGGGTGACTCCAGGGCCGCGCCGCACCGGGCGCAGGCGTGGACCACCTCGCCGGAGGCGGACAGCGCCACGCCGCCGGGACTCGGGCTCCATGGCTCCTCTTCCTCGCCTCCCACGGGCACGGACGCGGCCCCCGGGAGCTTCCACGACGGCACGGGCTCTCCGCGCGCGGAGGACGGCGGCGCCGCGCCGAAGAGGGACGTCCGTGTTCCGGAGGGTGCATCGGCGGACCCGGGAGGCCCGCCAGACGTCACGAACGACACGGCGGGCGCCGCGGCGTTCTCCTGGGCGGCGACCCGCGCCAGGTCTCCCACGGACGGGGGCAGCCGCACCCCGCGCAGGAACGTGGCCAGCGCGTGCGACGACGCGGGCTCACCCGTCTGCGCGAGCCAGCGCGCGAGCGCCTCGGACACGTCCTCCGGCTGCGCGAAGCGGCCCTGCGGCTCGCGCGACAGCATGCGCAGCACCAGGGTGGCCAGCGACGCCGGCACGTCCGGCAGCGACGCGGGGGCGCGGTTGAGGATGGCGTAGGCCACCGCCATCGGCTCCACCGCGGGACCGAAGGGGTGCTGCCCGGCGAGCAGCTCCGACAGGATGATGCCCAGCGAGAACTGGTCGCTCAGCGCCGTGGCCGGCTCGCCCCGGAGGACCTCCGGCGCCGCGTAGGGCACCTTGCCCTTGAAGGCCCCGGGCTCCGTGCGCGACAGGCCCTCCAGCCGCGCGATGCCGAAGTCGGTGACCTTCACCTCGCCCTCGCGCGACACCAGCAGGTTGGAGGGGGACACGTCCCGGTGCGCCGTCATCACCGGCCGGCCCTCGTCCTGGCGCCGGTACGCATGCAGCAGCCCCGCCTGGGCCTGGCTCGCGATGAACACCGCCAGGTGCGGCGGGATGCGCAGCCCCTGTCGCGCCACCGCGCGCAGGAGGGCTCCCAGGTCCCAGCCGTCCACCAGCTCCATCACCAGGAAGAGGCCTTCGGCGCCTTCTCCCACGTCGTGCACGGTGACGATGTTCTGGTGCTGCAGCAGCATGGCCAGCCGCGCCTCCGCGACGAACATGCTCGCGATGCCCGGCTCGCGCGCCAGGTGCGGCAGCACGCGCTTGATGGCCACGGTGCGCTCGAAGCCCTCCGCGCCCTTCGCCACCCCCAGGAACAGCTCCGCCATGCCTCCCGTGGCCAGCGGTTGCAGCAGCCGATAGCGCGAAGTCACGAGGTCCTCCAAGGGGCCTGGAGCGTCAGCCCTGCGCCTGGGTCAGGTCGCGCAGGTGCTTCCACGGGTAGATGCCGGTGTTGTGCTGGTCGCTGAACACGAACGCGAGCGCGTAGTTGCCCACGGGTTGCATCTGCAACACGCGCAGGTTCGCGGGCACCTGCGCGGGGTCCAACGTGCGCTTGGCCGTCCACTCGTCCACGCACGCGGCGCACGGGCACTGCTGGCGCAGCACCTGCGCCGTGGCGGTCGTCGTCACGCCGTCGTCCCACGTCAGCGTCAGCGACTCCCCGTCGGGGGACAGCTTTGCATCCGTCGCGCTGATGGGTTTGGGCGCGGGCTTGATGCGGTCCCAGAAGTTGCTCACGGTCCACCTTCCAGAGTCTTGGGCACAGCAGGCCCCTCCCTACCATCCTTCCGGCGGGGCGGGGGACGTCCCGCGCGCGCCGGTCGGAAGCATTGGGGAGGGGGCGCGCTCAGGACGCCAGCTTGACCGGCTGCCGGTGGCCTTCCAGCCGTACGCCGCGCTGGGCGAGCACCGCGCGCAGGGCCACCACCACCCGGGGATCCAGCTGCGCGCCGCTCAGGTTGTCCAGGATCTCCATCGCCTTCTCCAGCGGCATGGCCTTCTGGTACGGGCGCGTGGAGGTGCACGCGTCGAAGGTGTCCGCGCACGCCACGATGCGCGCGAGCAGCGGGATGGCCTCTCCCTTGAGCTTGTCCGGGTAGCCCGTGCCGTCCCAGCGCTCGTGGTGGTGGCGCACGCACGCGCGCACCGGGCCCAGGAACGTCACCGGTCCGATGATGGCGTCGCCAATGGCGGGGTGCTCGCGCATCGTCGCCATCTCCTGGTCCGTCAGTCGCGACTGCTTGGTGAGGATGGACTCCACGATGCCAATCTTCCCGATGTCGTGGAGGATGCCGCCGTACTGCAGCTGGCGCAGCTCGCGCTCGGTGAGCTTCAGCTCCTTGCCGATCTCCACCGCCACGTCGCCCACCCGCTGGCTGTGGCCGCGCGTGTACGCGTCCTTGGAGTCGATGGAGTTGGCCAGCGCGACGATGGTCTCCAGGTAGCCCTTCTCCAAGCTCTCGTAGAGGCCGCGCGTCTCCATGTCGTACGCGAGCAGCTGCTTGCTCATGTAGTTGAACGTCTGGGCCAGCTCCCCCAGCTCGTTCTTCTGCTTGAGGTTCACCTCCACGCCGAACTTGCCGCGCGCCAGCTCCAGCGACGTCGCGATGAACGTCTTCAAGGGCTGCGTGAGGTTGCGGGAGAAGATGGACGCCAGCACGAGCGCCACCAGGATGGCGCCCCCCAGCCCCAGCAGGATGCGCCGCTCCATCGTCTCCACCTGGCGGTAGGCGTGCTCCACCGGCTGCTCGGACACGATGGCCCAGCCAGCCTCCGGCAACACCGAGTACGCGGACACCACCGCCTGGCGCCCCTCGCCGAAGTTGCCCACGTGGAACAGCTCCGTGTCGGGCGAACCCTCGCGCTGCTTGAGCAGGTGCGCCAGCGGCGGCCGCTTCGACACGTCCTCGCCCACGGCGCCCAGGTCCCCGCCGCCGGTGATGAGCCGCCCGTTCCGGTCCGCCAGGTACGCGAACCCCGTGCTGCCCACGCGCTCCTGCGCCAGCATCTGCCGCAGGCCCGCGAGCGTCAGGTCCGCCGCCATGTAGCCCTGCACGGGGTCACCCACCGGGAACGCCAGCGTCACCACCGGGCCGCCGCCGCCCGGGGACGCCACCACGTCCGAATAGCGCACCCCCGTGAGCCCCGCGTTGAGCAGCGCCCGCGCGCGCTCCTCGTGCTCGGCCACCGCGCTGGGCGCCATGTCGTGCACCGCGAAGGCCTGCAGCCCGGGCTGTCGCTGCTTGTCCGCGCCGAACACGGTGAGGGCCAGCACCTCCTGGCGCTGGTTGAGCACCGCCGCGATGTGCGAGCGCTGCGTGTCGCGCGGCAGGGTGAAGAACCCGCCCGGCACGCTGGACAGGCCCACCACCATCTCCGTGGGGTCCTCCAGGAAGCTCTCGGCCTTGAGCCGCAGCTGCTTCACGCGCTCCTGCGCCAGCTCCTGCGCGTCGCGGATCAGCAGCTCGCGCGTATGGGACACCGACAACCAGCCCACCATCACCGTGGGGATGATGCTGACCACCAGCATCAGCAGGAGGATGGCTTTGAAAAGACGCACGGGTGGTGCTCCTCACGGACTGGCTACTTCTGCCAGCCGTCCTTCACCTTGACGTTGAGTTCGAGCGCGTCCGCGGCCAGCTCGAAGCGCCGCGGCGCGGAAGGGACGGACCGGCCCTGGTCCGGGCTCACCGCCGTCACCGTCCAGCGGTAGCGGCCCGCGGGCAGCGCCGGCAGCGCCCATTGCCGCGCCCCCATCACCGCGCGCATCGGCGCCGCGGGCTCCGCGCCCGCCTCCGCCGCCGCCTCCGGAACCACCTCCACCTCATACCGCGTGGCGCCCTCCACCGAGGCCCACGTCAGCGTCACCGGGCCCAGCAGCCCGGCCGCCGTCGGCTTCAGCGTGAAGCGGAACTTGTCCGTGGGCTGCAATGGCTGGGGCGCGGTGGGCGGCTCCGGCAGGACGGTGCCCTGCTGCACCCTCACGGACTCGCCCCGCGCGAGGATGCGGGTGGCGTGCTGGGCCTCCACGGTGACGGGCGGCCCCTGGCGGTGGGTGACGGTGGTGGTGCCGCCGTCGTGGTCCACCTCCACCGTGAAGTTGGACGGCTGGGGCGGGTTGAGCAGCGCCCAGGCCTCGTCCGCCTTGTGCAGCGCGTCCGCGTAACGCGCCTCGCGGAAGTGCGCCTCCGCGTCCTTCAGGCGGACCTCGGCCTCACGGCGCCGCGCGTCGTCCGGAGCGGCCTTCAGCGCCGCGCGCGACATCTCCATCGCCTTGCGCGCCGTCTGCGGCTCCGCGCCCGGCGACTTCGGCGGGGACGCGGACGTGGTGGCCGCCAGGAGGGGCGAGCCCTCCGAGGGCCCGCGTTCCACCACCGCCGGCGCCGAGGGCACCACGGTCAGACCCATCCATGCACTGAGCCAGAGGGCGGCCTTCATTGGAACTCGATCTTCCTGCCAGCCCGAACCGTGGCGGACGGAGTAGTGACGGACAGCGACTGGGTGGCCGGCTTCTCCAACGTGGCGTCCACCCTTCCGCGCAGGACGGTGACGTCCGTGCGGAGCTTGCTCTCCGCGATTCCCACCAGGGAATCGCCCCCCAGGTGCACCGTGCTTCCGTTGGCGAACACCACCTGGGCGCTCGCTCCGGACTCGGTACGCACCTTGTCGTTCTCGTACAGCGGCAACTCGTCCCGCGCGGCGCTCCACTCGTCGGCGACCGCACGCTTGATCTGCACGTCCCCCGACAGGCCCCGCAGGTGCGCGCGGGGCACCGGAGGGGGAAGGGGCGCCTCGGCGGGCCCACGTGGCTTCTCGTCGGCCGTGCAGCCGGGAGGAAGGGTCGCCAGTGCGACCATGAACAGCAGGGGGGGCCAGCGTCGTCCGTTCACGAGAGGGGGCTTTCCGTGGGACGTCAGTCTAACCGCAAACGGGCGCGGGGAGGGGGGGCCCCCGGTGCCGGCCGGAGACCGCCTGCCTCGCCTGCCTAGTCCAGCCGGCGGTGCTCCAGGCACGGCAGGTTGCGCCGGATGCGCGCCTGCAGCTCCGGGTCCACCGGCGCCACCGCCAGCCCCTCGCCCTCGGAGGCGCGCGCCGTCACCAGCCCCCAGGGGTCCACCACCATCGCGTGCCCGTACGTCAGCCGCTGGGCGGAGTGCCTGCCGCCCTGGGCTGGCGCCAGCACGTACGCCTGGTTCTCGATGGCCCGGGCCCGGAGCAGCACCTCCCAGTGGTCCTTGCCGGTCATCATCGTGAAGGCCGCCGGCACCGCCAGCAGCGTCGCCCCGTCCTTCGACAGCCGCCGGTACAGCTCCGGGAAGCGCAGGTCGTAGCAGACGCTCATGCCCAGCCGGCCCACCGCCGTGTCCACCGCCACCACCTCCGTCCCCGGCGCCACCGCCGCGGACTCCTGGTAGGTGGCACCATCCCCCACATCCACGTCGAACAGGTGCATCTTCCGGTAGACGGCCAGCCGCGCGCCGTCCGGGCCGAACAGGACGCTGGTGTTGTAGAGCCGCCCACCGGGCGCGCCCGCTTCCAGGATGGAGCCGGACAGCAGGGTGAGCTTCGTCTCCCGGGCCAGGTCCGCCATCCGGCTCAGCGTGGGCCCGTCCAGGCCCTCCGCGGCGCCGTGGCGCTCGGGCTCCGGTCCCATCCAGGAGAAGTTCTCCGGCAGACCCACCAGGCGGGCTCCCAGGCCAGCAGCCTGGCGCACGAGGCGGGTCGCCACGTCCAGGTTGTGGGCCTTGTCCGCGGTGGACACCATCTGGGCGGCGGCGATGAGGTGCATGGCGGCCGTTATAACGCCGCTCCAGTCCGCGAACCCCTGGGAATCCTTCGTTCCAGGGGGGCGTTGACCAGGAGCCTCGGGGTGTGTCCTTCCTTTACACCCCGAGGGGGCGTGTGTTACGGACGCCCCGACATTTTTCGAAGCATCACATCGAAAAGTGGGCCGCCGTGCCCGCTTTTCGTGTTTTTGGAGACCTGCATCCCGGTTATGGAGTCGAAGAACATCAAACAGACGGTGGAGGAACAGGCGGCGACGCTGCTCGACCCCATCGTGGCGAACGAAGGCCTGGAGCTGGTGGACCTGGAGTACGTCCGCGAGCGCGAGGGCTGGGTGTTGCGGTTGTTCATCGACAAGCCGGGTGGCCGGGTGGGTCTGGAGGAGTGCTCCCAGGTGTCGCGCGCCGTGGATCCGGTGCTCGACGTGGAGGACTTCATCCCCCAGGAATACAGCCTGGAGGTCTCCAGCCCCGGGGTGAACCGGCCGCTCAAGAAGCCGGTGCACTTCGAACGGGTGAAGGGGCAGAAGGTCAAGGTGAAGACCTTCGGTCCGTTGGGCGACCCTCCGCGGAAGAACTTCAGCGGAACGCTCACCGACGTGGCGGCCGACGCCATTTCCGTGGACGTGGAAGGGGGCGGCAACTTCCGCATCCCCTTCAAGGACATCGCCAAGGCCAATCTGGAGTTCGAGTTCTAGACGTCGACATACAGGGGACCCTGATCGCGCCAGGGCCGCCCGTGGACCCATTTTAGGAGAACGTCATGGCAACGCCAGCCAACCCGGCCGTCAACCTCAACCTCGTCCTGGATCAGGTCGCCAAGGACAAGGGCATCGAGCGGGCTGTGCTCATCGCGACCCTCGAGGACGCGATGAAGACCGCGGCCAAGAAGCACTTTGGCCAGGACCGCAACCTCGAGGCCAAGTACGACCCGGACAAGGGCGTGGTGGAGCTGTTCCAGGCCATCACCGTCGTCGAGGAGATCGTGGATCCGGTCCAGGCCGTGAACCAGATCTCCATGGCGGAGGCCCACAAGAAGGGCATGGAAGTGGAAGCCGACGACGAGCTCGTCTTCCAGATCTTCTACCGTGACGAGGACGCCGCGGAGGCCAAGGCCCAGGACGACCAGTACGGGGACATCCTCCGGCTGAAGACCTTCCGCCGCGGCTTCGGCCGCATCGCGGCCCAGACGGCCAAGCAGGTCATCCTCCAGCGCACGCGGGACGCCGAGCGCGAGAACGTCTTCAACGAGTACCGCGACCGCAAGAACGAGATCGTCACGGGCATCGCCCGCCGGTTCGAGCGCGGCAACATCGTGGTGGACCTGGGCCGCGCGGAGGCCGTGCTGCCCGTGCGCGAGCAGGTCCCGCGTGAGACCTACCGTCCCGGCGACCGCGTCCAGGCCTACGTGCTGGACGTGCTCCGTGAGTCCAAGGGCCCGCAGATCGTCCTGTCGCGTGCGTCCGTGAACCTGCTCACCAAGCTCTTCGAGATGGAGGTGCCGGAGATCGCCGAAGGCATCGTCGTCATCGAGGCGGCGGCCCGTGAGCCCGGTGGCCGCGCGAAGATCGCCGTGTCCAGCCGCGACTCGGACGTGGACCCGGTGGGCGCGTGCGTCGGCATGAAGGGCAGCCGCGTGCAGGCGGTGGTGCAGGAGCTGCGCGGGGAGAAGATCGACATCGTCCCCTACGACGAGGACCCGGCGCGCTTCGTGTGCTCGGCCCTGGCCCCCGCGGAGGTCAGCCGCGTCATCATCGACGAGGCGAACCACGCCATGGAGCTCATCGTCCCGGACGACCAGCTCTCGCTCGCCATCGGTCGGCGCGGGCAGAACGTGCGCCTGGCCGCCCAGCTGACCGGCTGGAAGCTGGACATCAACAGCGAGAGCCGCGTGCGCGAGATGCGCGAGTTCGCGAGCCGCTCGCTGGGAGCGCTGCCCGGCGTCAACGAGATGCTGGTGGAGACGCTCTACGCGCACGGCTTCCGCCAGGCGCGGGACGTGGCGGACGCGAACGCGGAGATGCTGTCGCAGATCCCCGGCATCGACCCCGCCCGCATCCCCTCCATGCAGGAGGAGGCGCGCAAGCGCATGGTCGAGGACCAGCAGGAGCTGTCGCGCATGGACCACGAGCGCGAGCAGGCCCGGCTGGCCGAGGCCCGCCGCCACCCGGACGAGCTGTCCCAGCCGGAACGCATGGCGCGCGTGCGCGGCGTCGGTGAGAAGACCATTGAGCAGCTCATCCTCGCCGGCTACCGCACGGTGGAGGACATCGCGAACGAGAAGGACCTCACCCGCCTGGGCGACGTGCCAGGGGTAGGCATCAAGAAGGCCCGCCAGCTCAAGAGCGCGGCGGAGAACTACCTGGTGGAGGAGGCCAAGCTCCGCACGGAGTTGAACGCGGAGAGGAGCCTGCTGGCGTCAGCCGGCGGCTCGGAGGGCGTGGAAGCGGCCAAGGCACCGTAAGCTCCAGGGGGACGGGGACATGCGCCGCGCAACGAAACGGCCTGGGACACATCCGACGGAAATCACGATGTCAGGTCCGGTCAGGACCTGCGTCGGGTGCGGTTCGCGCAAGGCACAGGCGGAACTCACCCGGTTCGTGGTAGGTCCCCAGGGCGGCGTGG
>NZ_RAWA01000173.1 GCF_003611675.1 Corallococcus sp. CA053C | reverse complement strand
CCACCGCCGCCCGCCCGGGCTCCGGCCGGAGGGAAATTCCAGTGGGAGGACCGGGACGCGCCCGCTTTCATGGACCTCAACGGGGATGGGACGGACGACCTCATCGGACACGTCCGCCGCAACGCCGGCTCCACGCAGCAGGACCTGGTGGCCGCGTTCGACGGCAAGACGCTCGCGCTGCTCTGGGAGACCCTGCCCACCGAGGGCCCGGACACGTCCAGGACGACACACGTCATCGCCCAGGGCGGCCGGGTGGTGATGAGCGGGCCGCGGACGGTGACCCTGCTCGAAGCGGAGACCGGGAAGCCGCTGGGCAGCGTGCCCCTGTCGGACGCGCCGCGCGGGCTCTGCGTCCCGCCCGGCGACACCGAGTCGGTCTGGGTCGAGGTGGTGGACGAGCAGCACCTGCTCGTGAACACACGGACGGGCACCGCCCGGCCCGCGCGCAAGGCGCCCCCCCGCTGCGCGACGCCGCCGCTGAGCCCCCAGACGTGTTCGATGGGCCGGCCCGTGTCCCCCCTCACCACGTGCGAGCGCTCCAGCTACCCGCCCTCCGACATCCGCGGCTTCTCCTCCAAGTACATCTTCCGCGCGAAGGACTTCATCGTGGTGACGGGCACCCGCTGGCCGGGGACGAGCGTGCCCCTGGTGGCGGTGTTCGCGAAGGGGAACCGGAAGCCCCTGTGGCACAGCGGCGTCGCGGACACGGAGCCCACCCACCTGCGGGACACGGCTCCGGAGCTCGCAGAAGTGGACGCAGACGCCGTGTACTTCGTCTACGAGTTGGAGCAGCCCGGCGGCTTCCACCTCATCCGCCGGGACGCGCGCACCGGCGTCATGCGCTGGGACGTGCCCATTCCGCGCTCCAAGGAGGGCAGCGGCCCATCCGCCCTCTGGATCCACGCCGGCCGCATCTACGTGCCGCACTGGACCTGGCTGGACGTGTTCGAGGCGGAGACGGGCAACCTCGTCGGCACCCTCGGACGCTGGTGACGTCAGTAGACGGCGAGGAGGCGGATGCGCACGCGGGGGTTGCCCAGGTACTCCTCCAGCCGCCACCGGCTGGCCATCCCGTCCTCGTGGCTGCCCGGGCCGGCCTTGCCTGGAGCGTCCGCGCGGGCCAGCGCATCCCGCAGCTGCGACACCGCCCACGTGTCGAACTTCGCGTCACCGGAGCCTTCGAGCACCTTCAGGTCGATCAGCTTCCCGTCGCGCGCCTGCCGGACCTCCACGATGGCGGCGAGCGCGAGCACCGGCGCGGTGACGTCCATCATGGACATGTTCGACGCGCGTCCAGCCTCCACGGCCGCCTGGATCCGGTTGCCTGCTTCGATGCGGAAGTCTCTCGGCTCCGCCGCCGTCGGGCTGCCCGTGTGTCCAAACCGCGCGTGGGCCTCGGCCTGTTCGCGCTGGATGCGTGAGAGCACCGCCTTCGCATCGGGCGAAGGCGGATCCACGAGCTGCGCCTCGAAGCCCTTTCGCAGCTTCACGAAGTAGGGATCGACGGCCCCACCCGACGCCCGCGCCGTCGCGACCGCGTCCCGGGCCCAGCCATCCACCCGCTGCCTCGCCTCTTCCGCCTGACGGGCCGCCAACGCCTTCGGATCCGGCGCCTCACCGGGGACGTTGCGCAGGGTCCGCCCCGTCGAAGGGGGACCGCGCAGCAGCCCACCGCCCAGCAACCCCCGGGGAGCGAGGTCGAGGCCGGGGGTCGGTGCGGTGGCGAGCGGGACGTCCGGCGCGGACGGTGACGCCTCCTCGGCCAGCGCCGGCTCTTCCGGCCGCGGCCCGGGCGCCTGCTCCACGGGTGCTGTCGGCGAGGAAGGGCGCGGATGCTCCGCCCGCCTGGAGGGCTTCACCGGCGTGGGGGGCGTCCGCGGTTCGGGGGCCGCAGGCGTGGGCGCGGGCCGCGCATCGCGGGTCACGATCTCCATCTCGATGGCCCGCGGCGCCGGGCGCGTGCGGGCGGCGGGAGGGCTCCGCGCCAACAAGGCGAACAGCGCCGCGTGCAGCAGCGCTGAGACCACGAGCAGGAGGACGAGCTGGGAACGGCGCGACACGAAGGACAGCTTGCGCTTCCCGGTCCCAACAGTGAAGCGACCCGGAGCGCCAGCCCTCTTGTCCGGTCCCTGCTACGGCGGCGCGGGCGTCTTGAACTCCGGGATGAGCTGCCCCGTGAGGCGGATGCTCTTCATGACCTTCTCGTGCGTCAGTGCGCCCACCTGATGGAAGGACATGAGCGCGTCGATGCCCAGCGCCTCGTAGCGCTTCAGCCCCTTGCGCACCTGGTCCTGGGTCCCGACGATGAGCGAGTCCTGTCCGCTCAGGACCTCCCAGACCTGTTCGTCCGGCACGTTCTCCCCGCCCATGATGCGTCCGAGGATGCGCTGCGCCTGGGACGGCAGCGCGTTCGGATCCTTCTTGCGCAGGTACTGGCCCGTCAGCCCGCCGCCCGCGGGGTCCTTCGCCAGCGCCTCCAGCTCCGCGGCCGTCTTGACGAAGGCGTCCTTCGCCTCGAAGAAGGTGAAGGAGCCGCTCGTGTACCAGGCCGCGGCCTTCGCGGCGCCGTTCTCCATCGCCTCGCGCTCGCTGTCCGCGCAGTGGACGAAGGTGAAGAAGGCGACCTGGTCGTTGACGAACTGACCCACCGGCTCGCAGCGGGTCCGCAGCGCCTCGCGGTAGATGTGGATCATCTCCGCGACCTCCTCGGGAGAAGCCCAGAGCGTCACCCCGAGCGCGCCCACGCCGTTGCGCCCCGCCTGTTCGAAGGACGCCGGACTGGAGCACGCCTGCCACAGGGGCGGGTGCGGCTTGCGGTAGGGCTTCGGGATGACGCTGACGTTCTTGAGCTGGATGTCCTTGCTGTCCCAGGAGACGGAGTCCTGGGTCCACAGCTTCGGAAGCAGCTCGAAGGCCTGCTGCATCTGCCCGCGCGTGGAGTCCGCCTCGATGTTGAAGGTGCGCCACTCCGGGATGGTGCTGCGCGCGAGTCCCAACTGGAAGCGGCCCCCGCTCAGGTGGTCGATGAAGGCCGAGCGCTCCGCGATGCGGATGGGGTGGTTGAAGCGCGTCGGCGCCAGCACGGACGAGTGGCCGACGTGGAGGTTCTTCGTGCTCGTCGCGATCGCCGTGAGCATGATCTCCGGCGCCGAGCTGTAGCTGAACTCCACCGCGGCGTGGTGCTCCACCTGCCACCAGACGCCGTAACCCAGTGTGTCCGCCAGCCGCGCCTGCTCCAGCGTCTCTTGAATCAGCCGGTGCTCATGGTCCGGACCGGTCCAGTGTTCCTTCGGGTGCTGCATCTCCGAGAAGATATCGAGTCGCATGTGTCGCCCCCTTTTTTCCCAGCTTAAACTGTTTTCACACAGAAAATGGGATGGAGCGGCATGCGCATGAATCAGCAGGAGAGGAAGAGGCTGCGCGGCGGACGGTGGCTGGGGCTCGCGGGGCTGGCCCTGGCGCTCACGGGCTGCGGCGTGGAGCGAGGTGACGAGGCCGAAGCTCCGGGCACACAGCAGCAGGGGCTCACGACCCTGACGGCCACGGAGGACGCGTATGTCCATGAGACGAACGCTGCGTCCAACTACGGTTCGAGCGCCTCGCTGTTCGTGAAGAACGACCCGGGCGCGAGCCGCTACGCCTATCTGAAGTTCACGCTCACGGGCATCAGCGGCGTCACCAGCGCGAAGCTGCGTGTCCACGGGAGCGCGTCGGCGGCCACGACACTGCAGGCCTTCCAGACGTCGGATGGCTGGACGGAGGGCGCCCTCACCTGGAGCAACAAGCCCGCGCCAGGCAGCCTCGTGGGAGGCGTCGCGCTCACCACGGCGGATCAGGACTACGAGATCGACGTCACGTCCTACGTGAACGCGCAGGCGGCGGGCGACGGCACGGTGTCCTTCGTGTTGCAGGAGGTCGTCGGCAAATACACCACGCTGGTGAGCAGCGAGGGCAGCGCGAACCCGCCGCGCCTGGACGTCACCCCGAGCGGCGGAGGCACCGGAGACACCCAGGCGCCCTCGGTGCCCGCGAACGTGACGGCCACCGCCGTCTCCAGCAGCCAGGTCAACCTGGGCTGGAGCGCGGCCTCCGACAACGTGGGCGTCACCGGCTATGCGCTGTACCGCGACAACGTGTTCCTGAAGAACGTCAGCGGCACTTCCACAAGCGACACCGGCCTCGCCGCTTCAACGACCTACAGCTATTCCGTCCGGGCGCAGGACGCGGCGGGCAACAGCTCCGGCATCAGCGCCACCGTCACCGCGACGACTCCCAGCGGAGGAGGTACGTCGTCCTGCACGAATGCCCTGGCGTCGACGGCCAGCATCCAGACGGCCCTGAAGAACGCGGTGCCGGGCGCGGTCCTCCTGCTCGCGCCGGGCACGTACACGGGCAACCGGAGCACCAGCGGCGACCCCGGCGGTCAGGGCCTCTTCTATTCGGGAAAGAGCGGCACGGCCACGAGCCCCATCATCCTGAAGAGCTGTGACCCCGCGAACCCCGCCACCCTCACCGGCACCGCGGTCAAGGATGGCTCCTACGGCCTGCACCTGACGGGGGATTACTGGCAGGTGCGCGACCTGCGCGTCACCAACGCGCAGAAGGGCATCATCGTCGACAATGGCAATCACAACCTCCTCTACGGAGTGGAGGTCCACACCGTGGGCGACGAGGCCGTCCACTTCCGGGATGGCAGCTCCTACAACACGCTCGAGGCGTCGAGGATCCACGACACGGGGAAGTATCAACCCCAGTACGGCGAAGGGGCCTACGTCGGCTCCGACAGCAGCAACCCTTACGAGCATGTCGTCATCGGCAATGTCATCCGTACCACGGAGTTCGCCGGCGGCATCACCGCGGAGCACATCGACATCAAGGAAGGCGCGGACGGGACGCTCGTGGAGGGCTGCACCTTCAACGGCGCGGGCATCTCCGGCGACAACAGCGCGGACAGCTTCGTGGACGTGAAGGGCGTCAACACCGTCGTGCGCAACAACCGGGGCTTCCGCCAGGGCAACCCCCAGGTGCTGGATGCCTTCCAGGTCCGCACCCACGGCACCGGCTACGCGACGGGTGAGAACAACGCCTTCTCCGGCAACGTCGTCGACCTGGACGACTCCCCGGGCTACGTCGTCTACGCCACCAGCGCGGCGACGGGCACCACCGCGCATGACGATGTCCGCACGGGCGGTGGCAACCTGTACAACGGCAACGTGAACCCATAATGCCGTCAGCGGCCCGGCCTATCGCCTATCCATGAGGCCGGGCTGCCTCACGGCGGGAGTCCCGCTCCACCTGCTTGAGCAGCTCCAGGAGCGCGTGCAGGTGCGGCTCCTGCACGGGTTCGAGCAGCTGGACGGTGTGGCGGCGCCCTCCCTCCTCGATGGTGAGCGTGTAGCGGGTCTGATCCGCCGCGCCCTTCGAGGCAGTCCCCACCACGGCGGGCTGGTTGAAGAACGCCGCCGCCTGCACGCTCCGGGTGAGGGCCTCCGCCTGCGCGGGGGGCAGGTCCCGCAGGTCGAACGTGCGGGGCCTGCTGAGGCCGGGAAGGAAGGCGAGCCCTCCCTCCCGCTTGAGCTCGATGCGCATCACACGCTCCACCGGGCACCGTGAGGGCGCCCCCTGTTGGTTCAGGCGCTCGGCCTGCCCGACGGCTGCACCGCCGGGACCTTCAGCGTCGGGACTCGGGCCACGGAGATCTTCTCGCGGGTGACCTTGATGCCCACCTCGCCCCAGGAATCGACGACGGCGGCCTCTTCCGTCCCGCCCTCGCCGTAGAGCCGGGAGGCGCACTGCGACGTGATGCGCGCGAACCGGGCGAAGCCGCAGTCGGGACGCAGCCGCATGTCGCGCAGCGCCTCGTACCAGATGCGGCCGACCTTCTCCCACGCGTAGCCCCCGACCTTGAGGGCCGCCAGGCAGAAGGCCCGGTTGGGGATGCTGGAGTTGATGTGCACCCCGCCGTTGTCCTCCCACGTCTTGACGAAGTCGCGCATGTGCGCGGGCTGCGGGTCCTTGCCCAGCACCGGGTCGTCGTAGGCCGTGCCCGGGTCCTTCATGGAGCGCAGCGCCTTGCCCTGGACGCCGTCCGCCAGGAGCCCCGCTCCGATGAGCCAGTCGGCCTGGTCCGCCGTCTGGTTGAGGAACTTCTGTTTCACGAGCGAGCCGAAGATGTCGGAGATGGACTCGTTGAGCGCTCCCGCCTGGCGGAAGTACATCAGCGGGCCCTCGTCCTCCGTCATCCCGTGCGAGAGCTCGTGCCCGATGATGTCCATGGCGATGGTGAAGCGGTTGAAGATTTCGCCGTCCCCATCCCCGAACACCATCCGCTGCCCGTCCCAGAAGGCGTTGTCGTAGTTCATGCCGTAGTGGACGTGGGCGTTGAGCGGCAGGCCGCTGTCGTCGAGCGAGTCGCGCCCGAAGACCTCCCAGAAGAAGTCATAGGTGGCGCCCAACCCCTCGTATGCCTCGTCGACGGCGACATCCCCCGTGGGGCCCTGGCCTTCGGACCGGGCCAGCGTGCCAGGGAAGCCCTCCTTCCCATCCATGTGGTAGATGGAGCGCTGCCGCTGCGACTCCGCCATCATCCCGCCGAGGCGGCGGGTGGGAAGCCGCTGGGCACCCACGGCCGAGGAGAGCCGCAGGGCCCGGAACGTGTTGTCCACGGCCATCGTCCGCAGCGCCGCGGCGCGCTGGGCGGAGGAGCCGTTCTGGGCAATCGTCCGGACGACGTAGGGTGGCAGGATGCAATAGAGGGAATGGCGATGCCATCCCGGGTGGATCAGCTTCATGACTGACTTCTCCAGTGAAGGTGTTCCCTAAGCTAGGGACACCGTCACGGGCGCAGGTGCCAGCAAGCCGACTACCGGCCGAGTCGTGCCGCCAGCTCCAGCCGGGCGGCCACCGCCAGCGCATCCGCGCGGTTGTTCTCCACGTCATCCGAGTGGCCGCGCACCCAATGCCAGGACACCTGATGGGCGCGGACGGCCTCCAGCAGCTCGCGCCAGAGGTCCGCGTTGGACACGGCCTTCTTGTCGGACGTGCGCCAGCCATTGGCCTGCCACTTGTCCAGCCACTTCGCCTCGAAGGCGTTGCACACGTACTTCGAGTCGGTGAACACCTGCACGCGGCACGGCATCTTCAGCGCCTTCAGCGCCACCAGCGCCGCGGTCAGCTCCATGCGGTTGTTGGTGGAGTCCGGCTCCGACCCCGCGAGCTCCTTGCGGTAGTCCTTCCGCTCGGGAGCAATGAGGATGGCCCCCCAGCCGCCCAGGCCAGGGTTCGGTGAGCACGCGCCGTCACAGTAGATGTGGACCAGGGGAAGCGACATCGGGCGCGCACCCTACCCCAACGCCGCTCGGCTCCGCGAGAACACGACCCCGGGTGGGAGATGTTCAATGCCGTCCATTCGCCCAGGTCCGCAGGGGGGAATCCTCCGCCAGAGCTGCTGTCGTGGTCCGCCCTCGCATCTCCGGGAGCCCCCATGACGCAGTCCAGGACGGCCGTACTCGCGCTGCTCATCACCCTCGCGCTCGCACCCGCGCGGGCCACGGCGGGCCAGAGCGCCTCCACCCGCTGGGCGGCGAGCCGGGGTGACTTCCTCACCTGGCAGCTCAGCGGCGTGGCCCGCGCGGCGGATGGCTCCCTCCAGCTGCTCCCGGGCCAGTCCTGGTCCGGCACCGACCCCTACGGGCCGGGCGGCTACTACGGCGGCACCTATTACAACGGCGGCTCCTTCTTCCAGGGCGAGGCCACGAGCCCCATCGTCTCCAGCGCGTTCGGCTTCCGTGAAGCCATCGCCTCCTGGGAGGCCACCACGCCCACGGGCACCTGGGTGGAGACGCTCGTGCGCGTGCAGGTGGGCGGCGCCTGGACGAAGTGGTTCAGCCTGGGCGTCTGGGCTTCGGAGTCCTCCACGGTGCAGCGCCACTCGGCGGACTCGCAGGCGGACACCGTGGCGAAAGTCTCCATCGACACGCTCGTCGTCTCCGCGAAGAAGAGCGCCGCCACCGCGTGGCAGGTGAAGACGCGGCTGTTCAGCGCGAATGGCGTGGCCACGCCTGGCCTGCACGCCAGCGCGCTCACCACCTCCACCTCGCCGGAGACCCGGCCCACCGTGCCCGCGGGCAATCCCTCTCGCTGGAACCAGGTGCTCGCGGTGCCGCGGTGCTCGCAGATGGTTTACCCGGACGGCGGCGAGGTCTGGTGCAGCCCCACGTCCACGGCCATGGTGCTCCAGTACTGGACGGCGGACACGCGGGGCTGCGAGGCGAACGTGCGCGCGGCCGTCGCGGGCGTCCATGACTGGTATTACGGCGGTCACGGCAACTGGCCCTTCAACACCGCGTACGCGGCGGGCCAGGGCTTCCAGGCGCACGTGGCGCGCTTCACGAGCTTCGCGCAGCTGGAGCCGTGGCTCTCCGCCGGGGTGCCCGTCATCCTCAGCGTCGCGTGGGGCAAGGGCGAGCTGACCGGCGCGCCCATCCCCTCCACGGCGGGTCACCTCATCGTGCTCGCGGGCTTCGACGCGGTGGGCAACCCCGTGGTGAACGACCCCGCGGCCGCCAGTGACACCGCCGTGCGGCGCACCTATTACCGTTCGGAGCTGGAGCCGCTGTGGCTGTCGCGCTCCGGAGGCACCGCCTACCTCGTCTACCCGCGGGACTGGCCGGTGCCCGCGCTGTAGCGGCTACTTCCGCGCGCGGCGGGGCTTGACGCTCCGCCACGCCAGCGCCGGGAGCGTGGCGCGCATCCACTCGGGCTCGAAGGGAGCCCCCGCGAGGAAGCGGCGACACGCCTCGTGGCTCGGGCCGAGCAGCACCACGTCGAACACGAGCGGGGACCAGGGCGGCAGGGTCCCCGCCTCGATGAAGCGCGCGAGGTGGAGGACGACGGGCCTCAGCAGCTCCGCCTTCCGCGCCTGGAGCGCGGCCTGTCCCTCCGCGCCCAGCTCGAGCGACATCGCCTGATACATGAAACGTCCCTCGTCGCGATGCTCGAGCACCCACTCCAGGTGGCCGTCCACGAGCGCGAGCACCGCGGCCTCCGCCCGCGTCGTCACCGTCACCCGCGCGGCGAGGTGCGTGAAGAGGCGCTCGAAGGTGCGCGTCAGCAGCGCCAGCGTGAGGCCGGAGAGCCCGTCGAACAGGTGGTAGACGCTGGAAGGACTGGCGCCCGCCGCCTTGCGGATCTCTTCGATGCCCGTGCCGAGCACGCCCCGCTCCGCGAAGCACCGCAGCGCCGCGTCCAGGAGTTCATCCCGTCGCTGGATTCCATCCCGTCGAGCCGGCCCCATGCGCGGCCCACCCTATGCCTCGCGACGTGCCGCGTCGACCGTCGCGACAGGCCCGGGCTTACATGGAATAAACTTCCATCTACAAAACAGACAGGCCACACTGCGTTTCATGGCGGACCTCATCCTCACGGGCGCTTCTCGCGGTATCGGCCACGCGCTGGCCCTCACCCTCGCCGGGCAGCACGACGAGCGACTGGTCCTCGTGGCCCGGGACGCGGCCCGCCTGGAGGCGCTGGTGGACGACATCGAGCGCAAGGGAGGCCGGGCGCTCGCGGTGCCGGGAGACCTCTCCTCGCTCTCCGGGGCGCGCCAGTTGGGAGCGCGGCTGGCGGAGGTCGTCACGCCGGGCGCGACGCTCATCCACAACGCGGGGCTGTGGCCGTCGAAGCGGGTGCTCAACGCGGAGGGCTGGGAGACGGCCTTCGTCGTCAACCACCTCGCGCCGCTGGGGATGCAGCGCGCGCTGCTGGACGCCGGGCACCTGCGCCGCATCATGGTGGTGAGCGCCGGCCTGCTGATGAAGGGCCGCTTCGACGCCGCGCGCACGCCCACCGGCGAGGACTTCTCGGGCATCCGCACCTACTGCGACACCAAGCTCTGCTTCGCGCTCGCCATGCGTGACGTCGCCCGCGCGCACCCGGAGCTGGACGTCGTCGTGCTCCACCCCGGCGTGGTGCGCACGGACCTGGGCGCGCGCCCGGGCCCGGTGGGCTGGCTCCTGTCCCTGGTGAAGCACACCTGGGAGACGCCCCAGGTCTGCGCGGCCCGGCTGGCGCGCATCCTCGCCCGGGAGCGCTGGTCACCGCCCGGCGAGGCCCGCTGGCTCGTCGAGGAGACCGAACACCCGTGGCCTCCCGCCGCCGAGGACGAGGCCACGCGGCGCGCGCTGCGCGACACCACCGAACGCCTGCTCACGGCCGGGTGACGCGAGATTGCCCTCGGGCCACGAACGGTGGAAGCCTCGCGTGCCCCCCGCTTCCAGAAAGGCAGACGCGATGCGAGAGAAGAACCTGGAGTACACGCTGGATTGGATTGCCATCCAGGAGCTGGTGGCCGAGTACGGGCAGGCCATCGACCATGGCAAGGACACGGGCGACTGGAGCCGCTGGGAGCGCGTGTTCGCGCCGGAGGTGACGTCGGACTACTCGCGCTTCATGGGCGTGCCGCCCACCACGCAGCCGCGCGCGGTGCTGGCGAAGTTCGGGGACACGGCGCTGGAGTGCTTCACGCGGGTGCAGCACTCCACCGCCAACACCGTGCGCACCGAGTTCACCAGCAGCATCCACGCGACGGTGATGGCCTACGCGGAGGTGTCCCACTTCTTCAAGCTGGACGGTGTGCCGCAGGAGTGGACGCTGGTGGGGCGCTACACCCACGACGTGGTGAAGACGTCCGCCGAGGGCTGGCGCATCCAGAAGGTCATGTTGGATCCCATCCACCAGCGCGGGAACCTGCTGGGCCTGGAGTTCGTCCGGGGCAGGCGGCTCGGAACCCCCTGACCCACCGCGACTCACCGCGCGCTTCGGGTGGACTTGCTGGCGCGTCCCCGCCGGGGGCGCGCGGGCGCCTTCGCGAGCCGCGCCGTCTGCGCGCCGATGGTCTCCGCCAGGAAGTCCACCACCGCGCGCACCCGGGCGTTGTTGGCCAGGTCCTCGTGGAACACCAGCCACACGGTCCGCTCCAGCTCGGGCAGGACGTCGCGCAGGGGTACGAGCTCCGGGTAGAGGTGGCCGAAGGACGCCGGCAGCAGCGCCACCCCCAGGCCCTCGCGCGCGGCCTGGAGGAGCCCGAGGATGGACGTCAGCCGCACCGCGACGGTGGCGCGCGCCGCGTGCACGTCCAGCCACTTGGACTCCGGCCAGCGCCGCGAGTCCTGCGCGTATCCCACCACGGTGTGCCCCTGGAGCCCCGCGTCGAAGCGCACCGGCCCCCTGCGCGCGAGGTACGCCTTGGACGCGAAGGGCACGATGCCGATGGCCGCCACCTTCCGGGCCCGGAGGGAGGGCTCCTGGGGACGGATGAGCCGGATGGCCACGTCCGCTTCGCGGCGCACGAGCGACAGGGCCTCGTAGCCGGAGAGCAGGTGGAGTTCGATCTCCGGGTGCCGCTCCCGGAAGCCGGCCAGCCACGGCAGCACGTTGTAGACGAGGAAGGAGTCCGTCGCGGTGACCGTCACCGGTCCGGAGGGGCGCAGGTCCTCGCCGCTGGCCAGCCGCTCCACCCGCAGGGCCTCCGCCTCCACCGCCTCCGCGGCTGGGAGGATGCGCAAGGCCACGGCCGTGGGACGGAAGCCCGCGGGCGTCCGGTCGAAGAGGCGGGCGCCCAGCTCACGCTCCAGCACCGTCAGGCGCCGGCCCACGGTGGTCTGGTCGACCTTCAACTGACGGGCGGCCGCGGAGAGGCTCCCGCCCCTCGCGATGGCCAGGAAGTGCTGCAGGTCGCTCCACTGGGGCATGGTCTGCATTCTCGCAGAGGTGCTCTGCACGAACGGGCATTTTCGCAGACCCTTCCTGCCGTCATCCTCCGGGGCGTCTCTTCCACCCAGGAGTCCCCACCGTGAAGACCTTCGCCAGGCTCACCGCCGCCCTCGTCGTCGTCTCCGCCTTCTCGCTCGCCGCCGCCAAGGGCAAGGCGGAGGCCGCCGCGTACCAGCAGACCGCATATGACAAGCTCACCTGGACGGAGATGATGCCGGGCGGGCCGGCGGTGCACGTCCTCTGGGGCGACATGAAGAAGGGCCCGTACGCGCTGCTGATGAAGTTCCCCGCGGGGTTCGACTCGGGACCGCACACCCACTCCGCCGACTACCACGGGGTGCTGGTGAAGGGCCGGATGACGAACTCCTCCGAAGGCATTGCCCCGTCAGGCCCGGTCGAGGCTGGGAGCACCTGGGACCAGCCCGGCAAGACGGTGCACGCGAACAAGTGCGCGCCGGAGTCCGAGTGCGTGATGTTGATCGCCCAGGACAAGGCGTTCGACTTCGCTCCGGCGAAGGCGAAGTGACGGGTCAGCGGGAATCGCGGCGCTTCTGCTGACGTGCGAACTCCGCACGGAGCGCCCCTCCGGCGCAGGAGAGGCCGCGCACCTGCGCCCGGATCCGGACTAACCGCAGGTCCCGCAGTCGGAGGAACAACTGCTGTAGACAGAGCCCACACCGCATGACTCGGTGAACTGGCAGGCGCCATCCCCGCAGCGGTAGATGTCCTGGGGACGCAGGCGGGTGGTGAGGGGCACGAAGGAGACGCCATTGACGACACACTTCTTCCAGAAGGCGCCCGTCTCATCGAGGACGCAGGCGCTGGCGCACGAGCCGACGTGATAGAGCGGAGGGCACTCCGTGCTCCCACCGGAAGCCTGGGCGGAGAGTCCGCAGGCCCGGGCGGTGCTCTCCGCCCTGCTGAGCAGGCTGTCGTGGCCAACGAAGATGCCCCCGCCGTTGAACAAGTTGCCGAAGAAGCACCCCTCCTTCTCCGAGAACAGGGTCTCCTCACGAGACGCCACGGGGATGGCGGCGCCCGCCGAATCGCGGCCCCGCACCGAGATGGAAACCGACATCCCGAACTTGTTGACGTGCGCGGCAAGGCAGGCGGAGACCACCTGCTGTTCCACCACGGTGGCGGGGCTGCCATTGGCCCAGGCCGGGGCCAGGCCCAACATGCCCGGCCAGGAATAGCCGACGCCCGTGACGGGATTGGTCCAGGTGCGCGTCCTGCCGGCAGGCAAGGCGCAGGCAATGATATACTTCATCACCATGTCCGAGTATGCCGTTGACTCGTTGGCGTTGAACCACCTGGAGAACGAGCTGGCCAGCAGCCCGTTCGTGGAGAGCCCGTTCGTGGACAGGCCGTTGGTGGACAACCCATTCGTGGACAGGCCGTTGGTGGACAACCCATTCGTGGACAGCCCATTGGTGCTGGTGGCCTTCTGAGAGAGTTCGCCCCGCTCCAGGGGCACCGGTTCGTCCAGCTCGCTTCCGACGCAGCCTCCCGCGCCCAGGAACAACCCGAAGCACATCCCAGCCACGACCCGACCCAGGAACGACGTCTGTGTTTTCATTTTAAATCCCCCCACTGACATCATCTGACTGAGGCTCACTGATGCTTGGGCGCTTCGCAGGACAAGCAGTCGGAGGAGCAGCTGTCGTAGGTCTCGCCCCCGCCGCACGACTCGGTGAACTGGCAGGTGCCGTCCCCGCATTGGTAGATGTCCTGGGGACGCAGCCAGGTGGTGAGGGGCTCGTAGGTGATGCCGTTGACGACACAGCTCTTCCAGAAGCTGTGCGTCTTGTCGCGGGTGCAGACGGTGGCGCACCGCCCCACATGCTGGAGCGGCGCACACTCCACGCTCCCGCCGGGACCTTGAGCGGAGAGCCCGCAGGCCCGAGCGCTGCTCTCCGACTTCTTGAGGACCCGGTCGTTGCCGACGTAGATGCCCTCGGCGGTGAAGAGGTTCCCGAAGAAGCACGCCTCCGGCTCCAAGAAGTCCGCGGCCTCGCTGGAGGTCACGGGAATGGCGGCGCCCGTCGCATCACGGCCCCGGATCGAGATGGGAACCGCGACGCCGAACTTGTTGACGTGCGCGGCAAGGCAGGCGGAGAGCCGCTGCTGCTCCGCCACGGTGGCGGGGTTGCCCTGGGCCCAGTCGGTGGCGAGCCCCAGCACACCCGGCCAGGAGTAGCTGACGCCCGTGAGGGGATTGGTCCAGACCCGCGTCTGGCCGGCCGGCAAGGCGCAGGCAACGACATACCTCATCACCATGTCGGAGTATGCGACGGACGCATTGCCGTTGAACCAGGCCGTGAACGACAGGGCGGACAGCCCATTGGTGGACAATCCATTGGTTGACAACCCATTGGTTGACAGCCCATTCGTGGACAGGCCGTTCGTGGAGAGCCCATTGGTGGACAGACCGTTGGCCGCGGTGGCGTCCTGCGAGAGCCCGCCGCGCTCCAGCGGAGTCGGGTCGTCCAGCTCGCTTCCGACGCAGCCGCCCGCGCCCAGGAGCAGCCCGAGGCACATGCCCGCGACGACCCGCCCCATGCACAACGTCTGTGTTTTCATTTGAGCTCCCCCCGCCAGACAACACCGAAGCCTAACGAGCATGGCTTCCGTAAACCTCTACCCTGGCGTGAGGGGTTGAACCGACCTGGACAGGTTCCTCCTGCCAGATAAACCTACCCGTCAATACGTTTTTTGAGCGCTTTCTCAGGAACCGAGGCCAGGGGTGTTCTCCCGGGTTTGAAGTCACCCCTCCCCTGGAGAACAAGCCCTGCGGAAGGCTTCCCCGTCAGCGGGTGATGCCCACGACGAGGGTGGCGAAGTAGCCGTCGGAGGTGTTGCCCGTCACGGACGCGAGCTGCGAGGACACGCCGTCGCGGAAGACGTTGTCGCTCGAAAGACTGATCTGCCCCAGGTTGCGGACGCTCTGGGAGTAGCCCGTGGTGGCGAAGACCTCGTCGCAGACGTCTTCCGGCAGGGCGAGCTGGGACGTGGCCAGCTTGTTGCCGGAGGAGGTGGCCGCGCCGAGCGAGGGATAGACCTCGAAGTGGATGTGCGGCCAGCGCCCGCTGTAGCAGGCGGGGAAGATGCTGGTGAACGTCACCCGCCCCTCGCTGTCCGTCTCCTGCACCCCGCGCAGGTAGTTCTCCTGGGTGACGCCGGACGAATACATGGAGTACAGGCCCGCGCGGTCGCAGTGCCACAGGTAGATGGCATGGCCCGCCAGCGGGGTACACCCGTCGCTGCTGTCAACCAGGGTGAGGGTGACGGTCAACGGGACGCCCTCCGCGACGCCGCTCGCGCCCGCGATGCTGGAGCGGAGGTCGCTCCGGACGATGCCCGACAGCACCAGGGCGTTGGCCCCGTTGGAGCCGTCACCGGGATAGGGGCCTGCCGTCTCCTGTGGGATTTGTGAACACTCCGAAGCGTCACCGCCGCCGGTGTCCTCACCGCCGCAGCCGACGAGTGGGATGAGGGAGGTGAACGCCATCCACCGCAGCAGCTGTCTGCGGTCCGTGCGCGTCGCCAGCAAGCGGAGGTCCTGCTGGAGTCCCTGGTGATGCGTCTGTTCGTCGTCAACCATGTGGCAGCCCCCTGACCGAGTGTGTCCACCACGATAGGCAGAAGGTCTTAAGCAGTTCCTAAGGCGCCCCGGTGTCGCGTTCTTCCAATCCGCGGGCGGGGAAACGGCATATCCGTGGGCCTCCTGAAGCCCACAGAGGAACGACCATGACGAAACGTGCGAGTGGCCCCTTCGACGTCAAGCTCACCCCCATGGCCCCGGAGGCCGGCGCGGTGGAGGCGGCTCCGGGCCGGATGGCGCTCGACAAGCGCTATCACGGCGACCTGGAGGCCACGAGCCAGGGGCAGATGCTCGCGGTGCGCACGCCCGTGGAGGGCTCCGCGGGCTACGTCGCGCTGGAGCGCGTCAGCGGCACCCTGCAAGGCCGGAGCGGCACCTTCGCGCTCCAGCACTCGGGGACGATGACGCGAGGCGCGCCGCGACTCTCCGTGACCGTCGTGCCGGACTCCGGAACGGGGGAGCTCACGGGGCTCACCGGCTCGATGAACATCGTCATCGAGGCCGGCGGCAAGCACACCTACGACTTCCAGTACACGCTCCCTGACGCTCCCTGATGCTACGGGGGTGAGGCGTAGACGAGGAGCAGCGGCTGCCCGCTCTGGTTGAACGGGTTGAAGCTGCCCACGGGGGCGACCCAGCCACAGCCGCCGTAGCCCGACAGGCTGACCACCTGGTTCGCCTGGCTGTAGCCGAAGGACGACCCTCCCGTGGAGACGCCGCCGATGCTGAACTGACCCGAGGCCACCGCGAACGGGGTGCCCCGGAGGTCGACGTTGCCCACGCCCCACGTGGAGCATCCCATCGCCGCGGCATACGGCATGGAGGTCACCGCCTCCTTGCCGACGTGATTGAGCGCCCCGGTGGAGGTGGAGAACGTCTGATCCGCCGTGTTCACCTGGAGCGTCACGGGGTGCAGGCGCAGGCGCGTGTACACGGTGCGCACGCTGGTGCCCGGGGAGTTCCCGCCCGCGGTGTATTGCGAGTCATTGGAGCCGGCGGTGGTCTGCGCGAGGGTGAGGTATTCGGAGGGCGTGCCGGCCATGTTCCGGCAATACGCCACCCACGGCTTGAGGCCATCCCGATTGACATACAGCGTGTAGTCACCGTCAGGACTGCCCGGCTGCGCGGCCTGGATGTCCTGGCAGTTCGCGGGCAGGGAGCTGGAGCGATACTGGAGCTGGAGCAGCGTGCCGTTCTGGTTGAAGGGGTTGTAGCTGCCCGGGGGGCCCATCCAACCGCAGGAGCCGCCTCCCGACAGGGCGACCACCTGATCCGCCGCGCTGTAGACCGCGCTGCCCTGGGGGCTGGAGCCGCCGAGCGAGAACTGGCCCGGGGCCACGGAGAAGGGCGTCCCGCGCAGGTCGACCTGCGCCGGGGCCTGGGTGCCATTGCAGGACATGCCCACCGCGTAGGGCATGGATGTCACCTGCACCGGGCTGTGCAGCAGGGAGCCCGAGGAGGTGGAGAACGTCGGGTCCGCCGTGTTCACCCGCAGGTTCACGGGGTTGATGCGCAGCCGCGTATAGGAGGTCCGCACCGTGGTGCCGGACGAATTCCCGCCCGCGAGGTATTGAGAGGAATTGGAGCCAGCGCCGGTCTGCTCCAGGGTCAGGAACTCCTTCGGGGTGCCGGCCATGTCGTGGCACCAGGCGGTCCAGGCGAGGGAAGCCTTCCCGCCAAGGTACAGCAGGTAGGGACCATCCGGCGCGCTCGGCTGGGCCGTCCGGATGTCCTGGCAGGTCGCGGGCAGCGCCTCCAGCGACTGCGTCGCGGAAGCGATCGACGGGGCTTCGCTGCCGGCGCCACAACCGGAGGCGAACGCCGCGAGGCTCAAGAGCAATGACACAACAGGGGACGTCTTCGAAGGCTGCTGGGGATTCATGGGTGGAAGGCTCCTGGGGTTGCGGAGCCCTTCCACTTCAAGCGGGGTGCCACGACGTCCGAAGCCCCGGCAGGGCCCGAACTTCAAGGCCTTGCGGGGCAGCCGAAGTCAGCACGTCCGGGCGAACGTGCCAGTTCTGGCACGCGCGAAGGGAGCCCGCTGGAGACAGTCCTGTCACATGCGAGGATTTCCGTCGTCGCGCCTCCACGCCTGCTTCGACCCAGGCGCAAAATTAGATTTATCCATGAATTGCAATTTGTTCTGACCTTACACGAATTCGGCACCAGGTAAGGTGCACCAGCAGCGCCCGCCGAGCTACGACTTCCGCATCTCCTGAAGCCGTGCCGCGGCCGTGCGTGGGTCATCTCGGCCCGATGACTCCCCCCGAGATGGCCCACTGCGTCGCCCCGACGCAGGCACCGCGCAACGACTCTCAAACTTTACACCCCGCTCCAGAGTCGGATTCGCTCGTGCCGCATTGCGTTCGCAATCCCTGACACAAGCAGACAAGCCGCGTGCTTTGTCATTCCAGCGCTCCTCCGGTATATCCTGACAGGCGTTCGGGTTTGCCTCTGTCATTGCGAACCGCACCTCGGGGGAGTCCACCATGGAGTCACGCACGGCCGCAGCCCAGCGCCTGGCCGCGGGCAGGCCCACGTCAGCCGGCGCGGTGACGGGCGCCGTCCGCCCTCCGGGGCCCATCTACCTGGACCACCACGCGACGACGCCCTGCGATCCCCGGGTTGCCAGGGCCATGCTTCCGTACCTGGAGGAGCGGTTCGGCAATCCAGGAAGCCGGCTCCATGCCTATGGCTGGGAGGCGGAGCGCGCGGTGGACGAGGCGCGGGCCCACGTGGCGAGCCTGCTGGGCGCCGAGCCCGACGAGGTGGTCTTCACCAGCGGCGCCACGGAGAGCAACAACCTGGCCCTGCTGGGCCTCCTCCAGGCGTGCCGCCAGCCGCGCCGGCACGTGGTGACCACCGCCATCGAGCACAAGTCGGTGCTGGAGCCCGTGCGCTGGCTGGAGCGGCAGGGCTGTGAGGTGACGGTGCTGCGCGTCCCTCCGGATGGGCGCGTCCTCGCCGAGCACGTACGGGCCGCGCTGCGGCCGCACACCGTCCTGGTCAGCGTCATGCACGCCAACAACGAGACGGGCGTCATCAACGACGTGGCGGGCATCGGGCAGGCCTGCCGGGAGCAGGGCGCCCTGTTCCATACGGATGCCGCGCAGACGTTCGGCAAGCTGCCCCTGGACGTGCGCGCGCTCGGCGTGGACCTGCTCTCCCTGTCGGGCCACAAGGTCTACGCGCCCAAGGGAATTGGCGCGTTGTACGTGGGCCCCCGCGCAGCACACGGACGGCTGGCGCCGCTGCTGCTCGGCGGAGGCCAGGAGGGTGGACTGCGCGCGGGGACGCTCCCCGTGCACCAGCTCGCCGCGCTCGGCCGCGCGTGTGAGATCGCGGCAGAGGAGATGCACGCGGAGGGTGCGCGCCTGCTGCGGCTGCGCACCCGGCTGCTCACGTCCCTGCGCGAGCAGCTGGCCGGCGGCCTCCACGTCAACGGCGACCTGGACCACCGGCTGGCCGGCAACCTCCATGTGAGCTTCGAGGACGTGGACGGAGAGGTGCTCATCGAGCGGCTCCAACACCACGTGGCCTTCTCCACCGGCTCGGCGTGCATGTCCACCAGCCTCCATCCCAGCCACGTGCTGCTCGCGATGGGCGTGTCCGAGGACCTGGCCAACACGAGCCTGCGCCTGGGCCTGGGGCGCTTCACCACCGAGGAGCAGGTGGACGCGGCCGCCGAGCACATCGTCCGGGCCGTCACCGGGGCCCGCATCCCCTCCCCCTGCATCCCACCGC
>NZ_RAWA01000172.1 GCF_003611675.1 Corallococcus sp. CA053C | reverse complement strand
CCTTGCCACCCTCCGCCACGCCCTCGCAGAACCCGGGCAGCGCCTCGATGGGCGCCAGCTCCGTCGTCATGCCGAAGCGCGCGGAGAAGGGGATGAGCTTCCCATCGCAGTAGCCCACGACGTTGAGCTGGACGTCGTCGCCCAGCTCCAGCGGCTCTCCCGGAAGACGCTCGCGCTGGGTGGCCACGGCCCGGCGCTTCTCGTGGAAGCCGCGCAGCAGATCCTCCTCGGTCAGGTCGTCCGGGGTGGGGACGCGCACGGAGAGCCCCGCCAGGGAGGGGGCCGTCACACCGGGGAGCTTGAGCGACTCGGCGGAGGCGGTGGTCATCACCGGGCTCATCTTGAGAAGGCGCTCGACGCCCCCAGCAGGTCCTGGATTCCCTTGCTTGATGCTCACGAATGCTCCCGGAAGATAGGGGTGTCCGCGTCCGCGCCAATGGGGAACAAAGCGACGGCTCGGCATGGACCAAGGCTTAGTCCAGCCGAGCCGCTATGACAAACCGCGAAAGGATGACCGCGCTTCTTATTTAGAAGAAGGCGCCCACGATGCTGGACACCGTGGAGACCGCGGCGCCGATCTGGCTGACCACCGGGATGTTGGTGGCCGCGGCGATGGAGCCCACCGCGGTGATGACGGACGTGACCTTCTTGCCCGTGCTCGCGTTCTTGTCCATCAGCGTCGCGCCCGCGTTGGCCACGTCGATGGCCGCGATGGCGACGTTGACGCCCGGAGCGAACCGGCCCAGCGTCTTGGCGGCGGTGCCCGCGGCGGCCTTCGCGCCCGCCTTGAGGGCGACCTCACCGGCCTCCCGGCCCACGGTGGACAGCGCGGCCTTGGCGGCGGAGCGCGTGCCGCTGCCCAGGATGTTCTTGGCCAGCGTGCCGCCCGCCTTCGCGGCGTCCCCCGCGGCGGTGGTGATGGCCCGGCTCACGGCCTTCTTCGCGCCGCCCTCGAAGATGCCCTTGGTGGCGGCGTTCTTGACGGCCTTGAGCACGTCGTCGCTGGCGGCGGGGAGGGCCTTCTTGAAGGCCTCGGCGGCCTTCTTCCCGGCCTCCAGCTTGCCCTTCATGATGGTGCCGCCCAGCACGCCGCCCATCACCTTGCTGCCGACGATGCCGCCCGTCGCGGCGCTGACGGTGGCCTTGGCCGCGTCCAGGGACGACCGCGTGGCCGTGATGATGTCGTCCTTGCTGCCCGAGCGGATGGCCTGGCGGACGTCCTTGAAGGCCGTGGCGCCAGCCATCGCCGCGCCGGGGATGCCCGCGTAACGCATGGCGGCGCCCATGTTCGCGCCGAACTTGGTGAGGCCCTTGAAGGTGCCCTGGGCGAAGGTGGGGTTGCGGACGAAGTCCAGGTTCGTCTTCCCGAGGATCCCCTGCGCGCCCTTCGAGACGTTCTTGATCTGCTGGAAGGCGTCCTTGCCGAAGTTGACGGCCTTCGTGGCCTGGGTGGCGACCGCGACCCCGCCCTTGATGACCGACTTGTTTTCCTCAACCGTCTTCTGGACGGTCTGGACGGTCTTCTGGACGTTGGTGCGGACGGTGTTGAAGGTCTTCTTGATGTCGGGGAAACCCATGGGGGGCCTCGCAAATATGGAATGGATGGAACCTGCCCGGATTATCGGCGCGAACGTGCGCGAGTTGCGTGGGGCGTGCCCCATTTTCCGCTCCGCGCGGGCGAAGCGCAGCCGGGGCGCCAAGTCCTCGGAATCATTGGCTTGTTCCAGGTCTGCACGCTCGCTCGGTACAGCGGGACTCCCCCGCGAGGCTCTTCGAGGAGTCGATATCCCGCCGCGTCCCGTTTCGTCCCGTCCTGTTCCAGCCCGTTCCGCAGGCTCCTGCGACATACGTGCAACATGGCGGCGCTCGTCGCCGTGGAGCCGGAGCGCGGAACCAGCACCCTGCGAGCCTCAAAGCGGCTCCGCTCCCATTCCGGGCGCCCCCTCCTGGCAGGAGAAAGACCACCAAGCGCGAGAGGAGCTTGACCTGCGGGCTGTCCAGGCGGGCGAGGCGGCGCAACAGCCGCCGCTTCTCAGGAGTGCCATTGACGCCGGTTGGCAGCCTTGCCCCAGGGGCGTTCTGCGGGGGTTCCATCGGGGAGAACCCCATCAGCTCATCCGGCCCCCAGCGCGAAAGACAATACCCTCCCCCCATTGCCGATGTGACCCCACAGGGATCATACCGGGGTGGCCGTGTCGAGGTAACTCGGCCGGTCCTCCTCGTCCCGCTGCTCCTGCTCTTCCGGCGTGAGGTACTCCCGCGGCTCGGGGTCCTTGACCTCGAAGCCCTCGTCGTCGATCAGCAGCTCGGAGATCTGGTGTTTGTCGTCGTTGGTCAGCTCGATCAAGCCGGTGACCGCCAACGCGCCGAATCCGAACAGCGCGCCGACGAGGGGCCCCGCGGTCCCACTGAGTGCCAGGGACGCGAACAGGGTGCCCGCGCTGCCCGCGATGCCCACCGCTCCCTTGGCGATCTGCCCGGTGTGGCCGCCCTCAATGCCTTGCTGGACGTCCACGGCGCCCAGTCCGATGCCGAAAGCCGCGCCCAGCAGCGTGCCGCCTACGCCGGCCAGCTTGCCCACGTTGTTGATCTTGCCCAGCGTACTGGCCACCGCGCTGCTCGCGGCCGTTCCCCCCTGGGGGTTGACCAGGGTGTTGGCCAGCCACTTGCCGAACTTGGGGGCCTGGAGCCCCGCGCCGGTCACATCCAGCGCCGCGCCGGCGAATCCCAGGGCGCTCACGCCGATGAGGGCCTTGTTCTCGCTGCGCAGGCCCTCGGCGAGCACGAAGCCCGCCGCCGTGGCACCCAGTGCGCCGCCCACCACGGCCACGCCCCCCTTGACGTTCCTGATCTCGTCGATCTGGCTCTGCAGCCGCTCCTGGCCCAGCACCTCGTCGAGCGACTCGGAGAGGGGCAGGTTCCCCGTGTCCTTTTAGCGCGACGTCAGCTTCGCCTCGACGACCTCCAGGGCCTTGGTGCCACCGTTGTCCACGAACGCCTTGAGGGCCATGGCCGTGTTGGCGCCCGCCATGAGCAGCAGCTTCTCCTCGTCACTGTCTCCCTGGAACTGCGACTTGTCGGTGATGTCGCGGGGGTCCTTGCCGCCGGGGCCCGACAGGGTGAGCTTCTCGCCCTTCTCGTCCACGGAGGAGACGGCCTGGCGGCCCTCCGGATCCGTCACCGTGTTCTTCGTGCTCAGCAGCTGCACGCCCTCGTTCGACAGGCGCGACACGTCCTGCTGTTCGGCCGTGGACTTCTTGCCCTGGGGGTCGGTGTAGGTGCTCTGCGTGGCCTCCTCCTGGGTGACGCTGCCGTCGGAGTTCTTCTGGGTGGTGGAGGTGTAGTGCTGATCGAGATTGGTGCCGTCCGGATCCTGGCGATGCAGCTCCAGCTCGCGCAGGGAGCCGTCCTCGGCGTAGCTCCGGGTGGAGTTGCCTCCGACGTGGGCCAGCTTCTCGGGATCCGCCGGGTCCGGAGTCATGCCGTCGTAGCGCTCGGTGACGGTGCTGCCCGAGCGCTGGCGCTCGGTGAAGATGGTGGCATTGGGCTGACCCTCGAGGAAGGTCTGGGAGCGGTACGTGTCGCCCTTCTGGGTCTCCACGAGCCAGCGCTTGGGCACCTGCTGGGCGTCGTACAGGTTGTTGTTGTTGTCGAAGGCCTTCTCCCAGCCGCTGTCCTGATGCAGCTGGCGCACGGCGTTGAGGTCCTCGCGGTTGTGCGGCTGGGTGCCCGCTGCCTCCCCGTACTCGACATATTCGATGGAGGGGGGGAGCTCCCCGTAGGGGATGTCCGAGTCCGGCGTCGTCTCGGTCTTGAGCTCCTTGTCGTTGAAGGCGGTGGCCTGGACGTCACCCTGGGAAAAGCGCTGGATGCGCTGGTACTGGGGCGGCGCCTCGTTGCCATTCGCGTCCTTGGTGCCCGGGACGGGGATGGAATAGGTGTAGGTGTCGGCCCGGTCGATGTCCTGATTGAAGTCGAAGGGGCCCTTGAGCTTGTCGTCGATGCCGTTGCCGTTGTGCTGCTTGGAGAAGTTCGTCTCCGAGCCCTTCACCGCGCCGCCGCTCTGCGAGTACTCGCTCAGGGAGGAGATCTCCCCAAACGCGTCGCGGTGCAGGCGGTTGTCGGTGAAGGACACGTTCGGATCGCGCGACGTCTCGAAGTCCTCGAAGCGCTTCAGGTCCTGGACTTCGTTCTTGTCGCTCGGATACTCGGCGTGGCGCACGCGCGTGCCACCGTCCTGGAGCACCTCCACGTGGTCGCGCTTGTTGACGCCGTTCTCGTACGAGGCGGAGTCGAGGCTCAGCTTGGCCACGTCCGTGTCACGCTTGGCCACGGTGCGCTCGAGTTCGTTGCCGTCCTTGTCCGTGCGCACCAGCACGGCCTCGGTGTCGGAGATCTTCTTGGCGGACACGCCCTTGGGGCTCGGCTTCTTGCCCTCGGCCATGGCGAAGACATCGTCCACCTTCTTCTGCACCTCCGCGGTCAGGGTCTCCTGTCCCTTGTTGAGCTCGGCCTTGGTGTCCGCCACGCTCTGGACATCCACCTCCTGCTTCGCCCGCTCCTCACCCGAGAGGCCCTTGCGCTTGGCGTTGCTGGCGGCGCCGGCAGCGGCGAGGACGATGCCCTTGACGGAGGTGGAGGCCTTGGTCTGGGGGGCCTTGGTGGAGCCCACCTCGAAGGTGTCCCGCGCCGTGGTGCCCAGGGTCCCCTTCCTCGAGTTCGCCGTCGCCTGCGCCGCGGGCCGGGCGGCCGGCATGTTCCTCGCGGAGCTCGACTCGAAGCTGTCCCGAAACGTGCTGCCCTGAGCCGCCTTCTTCGTGGGCTCGTTCGCCGGGGCCTGCGCGGCGGACGGGGTGGCCTTCTCGCCACCCGTCTTGGCCTGCGGCGAGGTCGGCTTCGTGTCAAACGAGATCGGACGGTAGGTTCGGCTCGAGACAGTCATGACCGGGCTCCGTGAAGAACGGCGAGTTCACGAATCCCTACGCAAAATCCATGATTCTGGTTACAGAGGCTCCCGGCGGGTGGCGGCGCTGCGGTTGCCGGGCAAGCTCCAGGAGCAAGTGGCTCCGCTGTTGGCGGTGCTCAAGCAGGTCAACGAGCAGGTGTCGGCAATCGTACGAAACCGCGAAGCGCACCTGGCTGAGGGTGAAGACAGTGCGGTCCGGCGCTCCAGGCCGCTCGCTGAACCATCCATCCGCAGCCTCCATCCCTTGCTGCCATATGGAGGCGGAGGGAATCGAACCCACACGGCAAGGCGGAAGCAAGACCTCGCCTGGACGTGCGAGCCCCTCGAACTGAGGGTGAGCCACGGGAAGCCCTTGCATCCCTGCGAATAGGGCACGCGGCTCCCTCCTGGCCCACCCCGAATTCGTCAGTCCCGGCGCTGGACGTGCGCCACGGCAACACGTCGCACCGGGCTTACTTGAACGGGTGGCGAATCCACGTTGTCTGTTCGACTTCGTGGAGTATCCCGCTGCGCTTACCGGTGAGACAGGGTTCTTTCTTGTTCAGGTGGTCGTGCCGCCCCAGCCCGAGGCGCGAATCGTCCGAACAGACAATCTGGTCGTTCTCCGGGTCCACCCGCGCCGCGTATTTGACGAACCAGGGAAACCCGTCGAGCGCGTAGGGCTTGTCATCAATCCTGGCGACAAGCCAGAGTTTGTAGCTGTCGTATCCCTCGACCCAGAAGAGCGTCTCTGGCTTGTTCTTGTTCCGGTGGAGTTTGTCCTTGGCATGCTCCGTGGGGTCCACGGTGCTGGCCAGGAACTTCTCCGCGAACCCGTTGGGACCGCAGCGTGGCGCATCGTTGAAGTAGACTTCGATGCCCTCCTCATGTGCTTCCGTGCTCTCGTGCTGGGGCCCTGAGTAGAAGGGCAGGTCGCTTTCGTCCTGCTCCTCGAAACCATCCCAGCACGGGACACGCGTGAGCTTCTGCGTCAGCACCGACCTGACCTTGGAGTCGTAGTAGTAGGATTTCCGGGACGTGTAGATCGTGTTGGAGGCCCCCAGCACCACGGGGCGTTCGTCGTCCTCGCTCGTTCGCGCGAACTCCAAGGTCACGCGAACATTGATGTTCGGGCTCGACACGACCACGTAGCGGTAGGGGTGGTCGTCATCCTTCTGGAATTCAGCCTCCGTCGCGGCGAAGACGTTCTCGGGTTTACCGTCGACGAACGCCTTGTTCGTGCCCTCGACCTGGTACTCCCAGGTCCAGCCAAAGACGACTCCGTCGATCTTCTTCTTTTGCATCTGGATCGGATCCCTTGTGCCGCGGCTGGGCTTGCCCCGGGGTTCGTGGACACGGGGAAGCCGCCAACATAGCGGAGCCCGCGCTGCTCAACGCGTCCTCCAAGGGTCCCCTGGTGAGATGGCGGCGGGGGGGGTAGAACTTCTGGCCCGCTCGTGCGTTGAGTGACGCCATGACCTTCCACGTCCCGCGTGCCGTGCGCGTGCTCCTGCCCCTGGGGTTCGCCGCCCTCCTCGTGCTGCTGTCGCCCCGCGTCCTCGCGGCCCGCGCCACCACGCGCTCCCTGGGCGGCGCGAACCGGTACCTGACCCATGTGACCACCGACAAGCCGCTCTACCGCCCCGGGGAGCAGGTGCTGGCGCGGGGCCTGGTGCTGGAGGCCCTGAGCCGCAAGCCGTTCGCGGGGTCGCTCCAGGCCCAACTGGAGGTGCGGGGACCGAAGGGGGACGTCGTCACCACCCAGACGGTGTCCACGGCGGACGCCGTCTGGGGATACGCCTGGCCCATCCCCGCGGGTCAGCCCGGCGGCGAGTACACCCTGCGCGTCACCTACCCGTGGACGGGCGCGGCCCCCGCGGAGCGGAAGTTCGACGTGCGCTCCTACCGGGCCCCCCGGCTCAAGTCGCAGATTGAATTCCTCCGGGACGGCTATGGGCCGGGTGACACCGTCACCGCCACGCTGGACGTGAAGCGCGCGGAGGGCGGCATCCCCGAGGGCGCGAAGGTGACGGCCACCGCGCTCGTCGACGGCGCCACCGCGGCGCAGGTGCCGTGCACGGTGGACGGCAAGGGGCGCTGCACGGTGCGCTTCCCGCTGCCGGCGGCGATGGAGCGCGGCGAGGGCACGCTGGCCTTCACCATCGAGGACGGGGGCGTGGTGGAGTCGGCGGCGAAGACGATCCCCATCCTCCTCCAGACCCTGGACCTGACCCTGTTCCCGGAGGGCGGAGACCTGGTGGCGGGGCTCGCGTCGCGCGTCTACTTCGAGGCGCGCACGCCCGCGCGCAAGCCGGCGGACCTGGTGGGCCGCGTGGTGGAGGTGGGCACCGGCCGCGTCGTCGCTCGGGTGCGCTCCGAGCACGAGGGCCGTGGTCGCTTCGAGCTGACCCCGCAGGCGGGGGTGCGGTACGCGCTGCGCATCGACTCGCCGTCGGGCATCCAGAAGAGCTTCCCGCTGCCGGACGTGAAGCCGAGGGGCGCCGTCCTCCGCGTGCGCGAGGACGTGGTGCCCGCCGGCAGGCTGGTGCAGCTCGCCGTGGGGCTGTCCGGCGTGGGCCGCGCGACGGTGACGCTGAGCCAGCGCGAGGTGCAGGTCGCCTCGGTGGTGCTCGGGGACACGCAGGGCGGGCCGGTGACGTTGGATCCGGGCGAGGCGGACGGCGTGCTCGTCGCCACGGTGTGGGACCACGACGGGCGGCCCCTCGCGGAGCGGCTGGTGTTCCGTCAGCCCTCGAAGGAGGTGACGGTCGAGCTGAAGGCGGACCGCAAGCGCTACGTGCCCGGTGGCCCGGTGCAGCTCACGGCCCGGACGACGCGCGACGGTAAGCCCGTCTCCGCGCTGGTGATGCTCACCGTCACGGATGATGCGGTGCTGGAGCTCCAGGAGAAGCGCGACCAGGCGCCGCAGCTCCCGGTCATGGTGCTGCTGGAGCCCGAGGTGAAGGAGCTGGCCGATGCGCAGCTCTACCTCGACGCGAAGAACCCGAAGTCGAAGCTGGCGGTGGACCTGCTGTTGGGGACGCAGGGCTGGCGGCGCTTCGCGCTGACCGACACGCAGGGCTTCCTCGCCCGGCATGGTGACGCGGCGATGCGCGTGCTCGCGGTGCGCTGGCCGCAGGAGCCCGTCCTCCGGCCCCGGCCGTCCACCCGCGGGGGCGGACGGGGCGACGCCGTCGCCGTCGCTGGCGTGCAGCGGGCGCCTGCGATGGCGCAGCCCGTGATGGAGCAGGAAGCCATGTTCGCGGAGGTCGCCGACGACGGTGCAGGCCAGCTCATGGGCGGTGTGGTTCCCGGCGTGGCCCTGGGCGTCGCGGAGGCGCCCATGGCCCCAGCCGCGGTGGCCCCGGCTCCCGTGCTCCTGGCGGAGGCGAAGGAGGAGGAGGCGCCGATGGACAAGGCGGCCCGGCACGCGAAGCGGGACATGAGCATGATGGAGCGGAGGCGCATCATGGCGCCGCAGGTCTACCTCCGCGAGTTCGCGCACACGGTGCGGCCGAACCGCAAGGCGGGGGACCGGGTCGACTTCGCGGAGACGCTCTACTGGAACGCCGGGGTGCGCACGGATGCCCGCACCGGCGAGGCGCGGGTGTCCTTCGCGATGAGCGACTCCGTCACCACGTTCAAGGCGTTCGCGGGGGCGGTGGGCGGCGACGGCGCGCTCGGCTCGGCGGTGGCGGAGCTGGAGTCGGTGCAGCCGTTCTACGCGGAGCCCAAGCTGCCCCTCGAGGTGACGTCGGGAGACGTGGTGCGGCTGCCGGTGGCGCTGGTGAACGGGACGGAAGGACGGCTCGCCGGAGCAGGGGTGAAGGTGGAGCTGAAGGGCGACGTGAAGGTCTCTGGCAGCGGCACGCTGGACCTGGCCTCGCAGGCGCGGGCCCGGCAGCTCTTCTCGCTGGAGATTGGCCAGGAGGCGCGGCCGGTGGACGTGAAGCTCACGGCGAGCGCGGGCGAGTACACGGACGTCGTCACCCGCACGCTGTCCATCAAGCCCCGGGGCTTCCCGGGCCGCGTGTCCTTCGGCGGGCTGCTGTCCGCGAAGGGGCCGGCGGGGCACCGCGTGGTGCTCCCCGCGAGCGTGGTGCCCGGCAGCGTGCGGACGTCCATCGCCGTTTACCCGGGCCCGCTGGCCAACATGACCGAGTCGCTGGCCCGCCTCATCCAGGAGCCCTCCGGCTGCTTCGAACAGACCAGCTCCACGACGTACCCGATGACGATGGCGCAGCAGTACTTCCAGACGCACACCGGCGTGAGCCCCGAGCTGGTGGCGAGCGCGCGCGAGAAGCTGGAGCGGGGCTACCAGCGGCTGGTGGGCTACGAGACGTCCGAGAAGGGCTACGAGTGGTTCGGGCAGGCCCCGGGCCATGAGGCGCTGACCGCGTTCGGCCTCTTGCACTTCACGGACATGCGCCAGGTGCGCGAGGTGGACACCGCGATGCTGGAGCGCACGCGCGAGTGGCTCCTCCAGCAGCGGGACGGGCAGGGCGGCTTCAATCGCAAGCGCCGCGCGCTGCACGTGTGGGTGGAGGACGCGGACACGTCAAACGCATACATCCTCTGGACGCTGCTGGAGAGCGCGAGCAATCCCGTCTCCCAGGCGAAGGCGCTGTCGCGCGAGGTCGCCTCGCTGAAGGCCGCGGCGGCGAAGAGCACCAACAGCTACGTGGTGGCGTTGGCGGCCAATGCGCTGGCGCTCGCCGGTGACTCCGCCGAGGCGCGGGCGCTGATGGGCCGGCTCGCGTCCCTGCAGGGGAAGGACGGGGTGGTGGGCGGCGCGACGCAGTCCATCGTGGGCAGCTCCGGGGAGACGTTGAACATCGAGACCACCGCGCTGGCGACGCTCGCGTGGATGCGCGATCCCTCCCACGTGGGGAACGTGGAGCGCGCGATGAAGTTCCTCGCGGAGTCCAGCGACGGTGGCCGCTACGGGGCGACGCAGAGCACGGTGCTCGCGCTGCGCGCCATCATCGCCTACGACAAGGCGCGCGCGTCGAAGCTCACCCCGGGCCTGGTGCGCGTGTACGTGGAGGGCCGCCCGGTGGGCGAGCCCGTGCGCTTCGACGGCTCCACCCAGGAGGCCCTCAAGCTGCCCGACGTGAGCGCGCTGCTCGGAGCGGGCGAGCGCCGCGTGGAGCTGCGGATGGAGGGCGGGGCGGAGCTGCCGTACTCGGTGGAGGTCACCTACAGCGCGCTCGTGCCGGACAGCTCGAAGGACACGGCGGTGGCGCTGGAGGTGGCGCTGGCGAAGACGGACCTCACCGAGGGCGAGCCCACCGAGGCGCGGGTGGTGATGGTGAACCGCACGGGCCAGCGGCTGCCCACGGCGGTGGCCATCTTCGGCGTGCCGGGCGGGCTGGAGGTGCGGCATGACCAGCTCAAGGAGCTGGTGAAGCGGCAGGTGGTGGATGCGTACGAGGTGCTGGGGCGCGACGTCGTCCTGTACTGGCGCGGCATGGAGCCCCACAAGCGCATCGACGTGGCGCTGTCCCTGGTGGCCGCGGTGCCCGGCACGTACACGGGCCCGGCCAGCCGCGCGTACCTGTACTACGCGGACGAGCACAAGACGTGGAGCGACGGCGTGAAGGTCTCCATCGCCCCGAAGTCGTAGCACCGTGAACGTCGCGCGGCAGCCCGGCCCCATCTCACGCGTCGCGTGGGCATGGGGTCGGGTAGGGTGGCAGGCATCATGGCTTCCATCCGCTCTGCCGCTCTCTCCTGCCTCGTCGTGCTCGGCTTCATCGCTGCTTGCGGCGACAACTCCAACCCCGACCCCGTCGATCCACCCGACGCGTCCGTGCCGGCCTGCGACAACGCCGCCTTCACGCGGTGCGGCGACTCCTGCGTGAACACCGCGAGCGACGCGGCTCACTGCGGGGGTTGCGGCCTGGCCTGCGCTACCGGCCAGGCCTGTGAGGGCGGGGCATGCATCTCGGTCTGCCAGATTGGCGACCAGCAGGTCAGCGCCGGGGCGGTGAACGCGGCGAACGCGTGCGAGCAGTGCATGCCATTGATGTCCGCGACCACGTGGACGCAACTCGCGGACGGGACGTCGTGCAGCCCGGGACAGGTCTGCGTGTCCGGCGTGTGCAGCCCGAAGTGCCTCATCAACGGCGAGGTCCAAGCCGCGGGGGCGCCGAACCCGGCGAACGCCTGCGAGGTGTGCGCGCCCGCGACGTCGACGACGACGTGGTCGGCGCGCGCGAGCGTTCCGCTGCTGGTCGGCGGCACCGACATCGCGGCGCAGGGTTGGGCGACGGTCACGCAGGCGCCGAACACGCTCACGTACGGCGCGGACCACGTTCGCCTCGCGACGTCGACGAACACCGGTGCGCGGACGAGCGGGCAGCTGCTCATCACACGGGCGAACGCGTTCGACGCAACGAAGCCGTTCAAGCTCCAGGTGACGATGCAGGTCGAGTCGGCCAACACCCACAACTCACTCGACAGCGGCGCAGCCCTCCTGGGGAGCTTCACGTCGCCGTTCGGCAACGCCACGGATCGTTCGCAGATGATCTACCTCGACAGCGCGGCGGTTGGCTGGGCGGATGACACCCAGTCGGCGGCGTTCCCGGTGACCGACGGCGCGTACCATGTCTACGAGCTCGCGGTGGATGCCGCGAAGGTGGCGACGGTGAGCATCGACGGCGTCGCGAAGCTCACGCGGAACAACTTCACGGTGACCGGCACCATCGCCATCGGCGACCAGACCAACGACCCGAAAGTCGACGGAGTGGTGCGGATCAAGTCGGTCGAGCGGCTCTGTCCTTGATCAGGCTCACCGCTCGCAGCGCAGCGCCACCGCGTGGGGGTTGTCCAGGTAGTCCTGCCAGAACTCCCGGCCGAACCGGGAGAGGCCCTCGGGGGAGCACTCGGGCTGCATCCAGGTGAGGTGCTGGAAGCCCGCTTCGCGCAGCGCCTGCTCGTGGGTGGCCCGGCTCCAGTAGGAGAAGTGGATGGTGAAGGGGGTCTTCGTGTGCAGCTCCGCGGAGATCGCCTGCCCCTCCCGAGGGGCCTCCGGGAAGTCCAACATCGAAATCCCATAGCGGGTGCTGTTGGGCCCCTTCGCGCTGAACCCGGGGTTGAACGCGTAGGTGACGAAGCGGCCCCCGGGCTTCAGGTGGGCATGGATGTTCCGGCACATCCGCAGCAGGTGTTCGGGCGAGTGCGCGTAGTGCAGGAGATAGACGGCCGTCACGCAATCAAAGACACCCAGCGGGGCCATGTCGGCCACGTCCGACACGCGGTACTCGAGGCCCAGCGGTCGGGCCTCTTCCTGTCGCCGGGCGCTGGCAATCATCTCCTCGGAGATGTCCACACCCACCACCCACTGGGCGCCGCGCGCCTTGAGCTGCCGCGTGTACAGCCCGTCGCCACACGCCAGGTCCAGGACGCTTTGCCCCTCCACGGAGCCGAGCGCCTGGAAGAAGGTGTGGCCCTCGATGTACTCCGAGCGCACCGGCAGGACATCCCAGTCCGCGACCTTCTCTCCAATCTGGTCATACTGCGCTGACATCTCTCACGACCTTTCGACTCAGGGGGTTCGGGGAGCGTGTCATCGCACTTCCAGGAGGCTTCTGCCCCCCGGAATCAGGCGGGCCAGCAGCGCCGCCAGCGCGGAGGCGGTCGCCAGCAGCGTCACCGCCACCCAGCCCCACCGGGCCAGCAGGAGGCTGCCGCTCACCGCGCCGACGGACATGCCGATGAACATGCAGACGAACAGCACCGCGTTGAGCCGGCTGCGTGCGGCGGGGTCGATGCCGAAGACGATCGTCTGATGCGCCACGAGCATGATCTGCGCACCCAGGTCGAAGCCGATGGCGCTGGCGGCGATCAGCCATAGCCGGGCGTTCGGCTCGAGCCACGGCACCGCGAGCATCGCGGCGAAGGAGACGACGGCCAGTCCCGCACCCAGGCGGGTGACCACCTCCGGGCCGAAGCGGTCCGAGACGCGGCCCGCGATCGGCGCGCCCAACGCCCCCGCCGCGCCCGCCAGGCCGAAGGCACCGGCCGCCGCGCTCCCCAGGTGAAACGGTGCGCCATGCAGCATCACGGCGAGGGTGGACCAGAACGCGCTGAAGCCCACCGACACCAGCCCCTGCGCCAGCGCCGCCCGGCGAAGGGCGCCGTACCGGCTCCACAGGCTGGCGAGCGAACCGAGCAGCGCGCCATACGAGAGCGTGCTCGTCGGACGGAAGCGGGGCAGGCCGCGCCAGGCCGCCACGCCCACCAGGGCCACGCTGGCGGCGGCGACCATGTACATGGCGCGCCAACCGAAGTGCTCGGCGACCACGCCGCTGATGACGCGGGACAGGAGGATGCCGAGCAGCAGGCCCGTCATCACCGTGCCCACCACCTTGCCGCGCTCGTGCTCGGGGGCCAGGGTCGCGGCGGCCGGCACGATGTCCTGCGCCAGGGTCGCCGTCAGGCCGACGGCGAAGCTCACCGCCAGCAGCAGGCCGATGCCCGGGGCGATGCCGCCCAGCAGCAGCGCCACGCTCAGCAGTGCGGCCTTGAGGAGGATGATGCGGCGCCGGTCGAAGCGGTCGCCCAGCGGCGTCAGCAGCAGGATGCCCAGCGCGTAGCCCAACTGGGTGAGCGTGGGCACGAGACCCACCGCGGTGTCGGAGGCGCCGAGGGAGGACCCCATCACCCCCAGCATCGGCTGGCTGTAATAGATCGACGCCACCGACAGTCCGGCGCCCGAGGCCAGCAGCAGGCGCAGGCCGCTCGACAGGGGCTCGTTGCCGCTGGGGCTGACGGCGGTGGGCACGGTGCCGTGACCGGCGGTTGCATGTACGGGACGAATGAAGGACATGGGGTTTACCTCTGGCGCTGCGAGTGAAGTGACAGTGCGCCAGAGGGAGGGCCATCGGTAGTAGCGTGCTCCGCACAGCCGATATACGCCCCACGTATGCCCAGACCTTCAAAGCCGGCCCGGCCGCGTGCCTCCCAGAAGCGGACGCCCCCACCTGGCGCGCCCGCCACCGCCGACCGGCTGGAGCTGATGCAGACCTTCCTCCGCATCGTCGACGCGGGGAGCCTGTCCTCCGCCGCCGCGCAGCTGGGCACCACGCAGCCGACGGTGAGCCGCCGGCTCCAGGCGCTGGAGCGCTCACTGGGGCTGCGGCTGCTCCAGCGCTCCACCCACGCGATGAAGCTCACCGAAGACGGTGCGCGCTGCTACGAACGGGCGAAGGAGCTGCTGGCCAGCTGGGACCTGCTCGAAGCCGACCTGCGTGGCGCGCGCGACGAACCGGAGGGCACGCTGCGCGTCGTGGTGCCCCATGCGTTCGGGCAGCAGCTGCTGGTGGAGCCGCTGACGGAGTACCTGCATCGCCACGCGCGCGTCTCCGTCGAATGGCTGTTGCACGACCGGGCGGTGGACTTCATCGCGGATGGGATTGATTGCGCGATCCACGTCGGCGAGGTGCATGACCCCAGCGTGGTGGCGATCCGCGTGGCCGAGGTGCCGCGCATCGTCGTGGCCGCGCCGTCGGTGCTGGCGGGAGTCCCGGTGCCGACCCATCCCGACGAACTCGCGCGGCTGCCCTGGCTGTCATTGCGCACGTTCTATCGCAACGAGATTTCACTGACCCACGTGGCCACCGGCGAGGTCCAGCCCATCGTCTTCCAGCCGCGCGTGAGCACGGACAGCCTCTACGCCCTCCGCAGCGCCGCGGTGAAGGGGCTCGGCGTCTGCGTGGGCTCGTCCTGGGTGATGCAAGAGGACCTCGTGCGCGGCCGACTCCTGCACCTGGTGCCGCACTGGCGGGCCGCGCCCCTGCCCATGTCCCTGCTCTATCCGTCCGCGCGGTTCCATCCGGCGAGGCTGCGCCGGTTCGTGGAGTTGATGCGGGAGACGATCCCGGTGGCCCTGGCGGAGGCCACGCACCGGGGATGATTCCCGGTCGCGTGGACCCGTCCCAGGTGGGTGCGGCAGTGCCTGCAAGTCAACGCATGTCTGTCCATGCACTCGTGGGGAAAGAGGGAATAGGCTAGCCTGCATTCCAAGACTTTCTTGGGGGGTGCCCACTCGCTCAAACGAGCCTCCACCTCTGCCATGTCTGGCGAAGCGGAACGCGTCGAGGAGTGCTCACGCATGCAGTCATGTCCCCAGGAAGCGACGCTGACGGACTTTCTGGCGGGGCTGCTCTCCGAAGAGCAGCGGGCCTCCGTCCTGGCCCACGTGGAAGGCTGTGGGGACTGCCGGTGGGTCCTGGCGGTGGGGGAGGGCGCCCAGGTCTCCTCCGGCGCTCCGACGGCCCTCGCGCAAGCGCCTTCCCAGCCACCGCTGCTCCCTGGCACCCGGGTCTCCCGGTACGTGGTGCGAGAGCGCCTCGGCTCCGGAGCGATGGGTGTCGTGTTCGCGGCGGATGACCCGGAACTGGGCCGCCGGGTGGCCCTCAAGGTGCTGCGCCCCGAGGGGCGCCAACGCGAAGAACTGCAGCAGCGGCTGCTGCGCGAGGCACAGTCGCTGGCCCGGCTCGCTCATCCCAATGTCGTCACCCTCTACGACGTGGGCACCCATGGAGACGGCGTCTTCCTGGCCATGGAACTGGTGGAGGGCACCACCCTGGCGGAGTGGATGCAGCAGCCGCGTCCCTGGAGGGAGGTGCTCCGGGTCTTCCTCGAAGCCGGCAAGGGCCTGGCGGCCGCGCATGCCGCGGGACTGGTGCACCGCGACTTCAAGCCCGCCAACACGCTCCTGGGCAAGGAGGGCCGGGTCTTCGTGACGGACTTCGGCATCGCCCGGTCGCTCCTCCCGGAAACAGGCGCTCCGCTCCAGGCGCACGACGAGGACGCCGTCGCTTCCCTGGGGCACCTCACCCGGACGGGCCAGCTTCTCGGCACGCCCGCCTACATGGCTCCGGAGCTCTTTCAGGGCCAGCGCGCGGACGCCCGCTCCGACGCGTTCAGCTTCTGCGTGGCGCTCTACGAGGCCCTCTTCGGCGTGCGCCCCTTCCAGGGGGAGACGCTGAAGGAGCTGACCCAGGCCGCGCTGCAAGGAAGCCTCAGCCCCCCGAAGCGCGAGGTGAAGCTTCCAGCCCGGGTCCGGCGCGCGGTCCTCCGGGGGCTCCGACCGAAGCCCCAGGAGCGCTTCCCCTCCATGGAATCCCTCCTGGCGGCGCTCACGCCACGCCCCATCCGGTGGCTGACGCGGATGATGGTCACGGCGGCCGTGGCCGGAATCGTGGGAACCCTCACGGCCTACGGAGCGGTGCAGCGGCAGGGGGACACCTGCGAGCAGGACGTGGAGAAACTCGCGGCGGCCTGGGGCCCCGCGCGACGCGAGCGGGTGCGTGCGGCCTTCCTCTCCACGGGCCTGCCCTACGCCCCATCGGCCTGGAAGCAGCTGGCGGCGGTGCTGGACACCCATGCCACCCAGTGGCGGACGCTTCGCACCGAGGCCTGCATGGCCACAGGCCATGACACCGGCGATAGAGCCTGGCAGACGGCCGCGTGCCTCGACGCGCGGCTATGGCAACTCGCGGCCGTCACCGAGGTGCTGGAAAAGGCAGACGCGGAGACAGTCAAGAACGCACACCAATTGGCGGCTTCCCTTGAAGGGCTCACCGGCTGCCGGGACACCCCTGGGCTCTCGGGCCGCCCGCAGCCACCGGAAATCCTCCGTCCCCGCGTGGATGAAGTCCGGCGCAAGTTGGCCCAGGCCCAAGCGGACCTCGCCGCGCGCCGGTTACACCAGGGGCTTGGCGTGACAGCAGCCCTCCTCCAAGAGATCCGAGGCCTTGACTACCGGCCACTGGAGGCGGAGGTGCTCCTGGTCCATGGCGAGCTCCACCAACTGCTCGAAAGACGGAAGGAAGCAGAGGCATTCCTCTACCAGGCACTCTGGGCCGCCGAGGCCGGACGTGACGACGAGTCCGTGGCTCGTGCATTGCTTCTCCTCGTCTCCGAGGTGGCCGAGGCCCATCCGTCCCGTGACGAGGAAGTGGAGAAGCTCATCCGCCACGCCCAGGCCGCCGTGGAGCGACTTGGGCGAGAGCGCTTCCCAGACATCACGGCGGACCTGTACCTCCGCGTGGGGTCGGCGCGGACGCTTCAGCAGAAGCTTGCCGATGCGGAGGCTGACATCCTTCATGGCTTGAATTTCGTGCGCAAGCATCAGGGGCCGGAAGACCTCCGCATGGCCCTCCTCCTCCATCGGCTTGGATGGATTCGATTCTTCCAGGCGCGTCAATCAGAGGCGATGGAGCTCCATCTCCAGGCGCTCGAACAGCGCAAGCGTCTACTGGGCTCCGACCACCCCATCCTTGTTCGTTCCTACGACAGCCTCGCCTTGACGTACGCGGAGATGGGCCGGAAAGCCGATGCCATCGACGCATGGCATCGGGCCCTGGCCATCATCGAGGCGGCAGCCACCCCGGAGACTCCTGAGCTCGCACGCATGTTCCAGCGCCTGGCCACACACCTACGCTTCGAGGGCCAGTGGGAGGAAGCGGGGTCCATGATCGAGCGGTCGCGCGCCATCTTCGAGCGCACCCTGGGGCCCGACAACGCCAACGTCCTCCTGGTGCTCCAAGAGCAATCAGCCATTTCCCTGGGCGCCGGTCGGCACGACGACGCACTCCGTCTCGCCACCCAGGCCGTGGAGCTTGCCCAGCGGTCATTCGATCCCTCCTATGCGGTATGGCCGCTGAAGATCCGCGCCGAGGTACACCTGCGCGCGGGCCGCCATGCCGCGGCTCGGCGCGACCTGCAGGATGCCCTGCGTTGGCTGGAGAAAGAGTCTGGCCCGAAAAGCGGCGTCGCCACGGTGATACTCATTCCCCTGGCTCAGCTGGCCCTGGTCACCCAGGCTCCCAAGGAGGCTCTTGCGTATTGCGAGCGTGCACGCAACCTCGTCGATGGTGCGCAGGCCTTGCCTCACTTTGACGTCGCAGGCGCCCTGACCTGCGCCGGAGAAGCCCACCTCGCCCTGGGTGCAGCCAGCAAGGCGGTGCCGATGCTTGAGCGCGCCCGGCACATCCAGCGCCAGCAATCCGTGGCACCGGAGCTGGCCGCGAAGACCACGTTTCTGCTGGCCCGAGCGCTTCTTGAAACACGCACCGCCCCTGACCGGGCGCGCGCGCTCACGCTGGCCGAGGAAGCGCGAGCGGGAATGGAGTCCGCGGGAGCCCGCGGTAAGCCTGAGCTTCAGAAGATCCTGGCCTGGCAGCGACGCATGGGGACGCGATGAAGCGTGATGTCGGGCGTCATCGCATCCCCATGCGACCTCACTTCACGATGCGGTAGATGTGGTGCGAGTACTCCGCGGCGAACGCGTCCGTGAACCTGCTGCCGGAGTAGGTGAGGGTGCGGCCCTCGCCAACCACCTCGATGGTGCCGCTCGTGGGGAGCTCGAGCGGGAGGGTGAAGGTGTAGGTCCCGCTGGTGTACTGCCGCTTCTGCATCGCGAAGACATACGCCGCGCCGTCGCGGAACTTGAGCATCGTGCTCAGGTTCGGGTTGAACTGCCACACGTAGGACTGCGTGTTGAGCACCCGGGCCAGTGACTTCACCTGCGCATTGATGGCCTTCACCCGGTCGCGGGTGGCCTGGTAGGCGGGCCGGGTGTCATTGAGCACGTCCGTGCTGGACGGGTTCGCCGTCGTGTCGGAGAAGACGTGGGAGAAGTACGCCACCACGCGCGCCTCGTGGATGAGCGTGGACCAGACGGCGCCCTCCACCTGGTTGGCATTGAGGGTGCTCCCGGTGGCCTGTCCCCCCAGCTCCACGACGATGCCGAGCGCGGAGCGGGGGTTGCCGTTGTTGCCCGCGCCGGAGGCGGTCCGCAGGTTCTTCATCAGGACCTCGCCGTAGTTGGAGGCCCGCCGCACCTCGCTCGCGGGGATGCCGAACCAGTTGACGGCCTCCGCGCCGATGTTGCCGTCCGTGTAGAAGTAGATGTCACCGGTGACCATGCCCAGCCGCCAGTTCGCCCGGCTGTCCGGCCCGGCCGCGCCGTTGAGGGCGATCTCCCGGTCGCTATCCCCCCACCACATCAGGGCGCCCTTGCCGACGTTCGCGTAGATGAAGGCGGACGGGTTGTTCAGCCGCTGGTACTCGGTGTTGTAGAGCGTGAAGCCGCAGCGGCGCGGATCATCCGGGATGCAGACGTCGTAGCCGCCGTAGTTGCCGGTCCACACGTCCCAGCCC
>NZ_RAWA01000171.1 GCF_003611675.1 Corallococcus sp. CA053C | reverse complement strand
CGTGAAGCCGGAGCCCGCGAAGGCCCCTGCCACGGCCCCGCGCCCCAACGTGGTGAAGGCCGCCGTCTCCCAGCAGATGACGGATGGCTTCGAAGCGGGGCCCCGCACCGCGCCGGCCCGGGCCCAGAGCGTGAAGGCAGCGCCGGTTCGCGGGGGTGAGGCCGACAAGGCCGACGCCAAGAAGGACGGCGGCTTCCTGGGGGGCATCAGCTCCGCCATCGCGAAGGCCGTCAAGGACGTGGCAAAGGCCGTCGCGGGCCCGCAGGTGAGCACCAACGCCGCCGGCAAGACGGTGGTGGACCTGGGCGCGGGCAACAACACCGCCACGGTGGCCCAGAACAAGGACGGCGGGCTGACCATCACCTCCGGCAAGGACACGGTGACGCTCACGGCCGCGCAGGCCAAGGGCGCCATCATCCAGGGCGGCGACGGGGACGACTCCATCACGGTGGACGCGAGCGTCACCCAGGGCCTCACGCTGGAGGGCGGCGCGGGCAATGACAAGCTCGTGGGCGGCAAGGGCAATGACAAGCTCGTGGGCGGCGCGGGCAACGACACCGTCATCGGCGGCGAGGGCAAGGACACGCTCAGCGGCCTGGACGGCGACGACTACCTGGAGGGCGGCGCGGGCGATGACCGCATCCTCGGCGGCGAGGGCCGCGACGTGATCTACGGCCTGGACGGCAACGACTCCATCTCGGGCGGCGCCGGGCGCGACTACATCGACGGTGGCGCGGGCGACGACAAGGCCTCCGGCGGCGCGGGCGATGATCAGGTCATCGGCGGGCGCGGCAACGACACGCTGAGCGGCGGCACCGGCAACGACGCGGTGGCGGGCGGCGCGGGCACGGACACGGTCCGGGGCGGCACGGGCACCGACAAGCTCTACGTCGAAGAGGGCGAGAGCACGCCCGACGTGGCCACGGGCGAGAAGGAGATCGTCGACATGACGAACGCCGACCAGCGGGGCCGGTCGGTGACGGTGACGGGCAGCGCGGACTTCCAGGCGCGCGCGCAGTCGGACCTGGACGCGATGCGCTCGCTGCCCTCGGGCCAGGAGCTGCTGCGCACGCTGGATGACAGCGGCCACACGACGACCATCCAGGAGACGAGCGGCGGCAACTCCGCGGGGCCCGCCAACCGCGACGACGCCTGGCTCAACACGGACGGCACGAAGAACAAGGGCACCAACGGCACGGTGAACTACAACACCACGCGCATCTCGCTGGGCACCGAGGACTGGCAGAACCGTCCGCCCGTCGTCGGCCTCTTCCACGAGCTGGTGCACGCGTCCGACTACGCGAACGGCACGCTGGCGCGCGGTGAGAAGGACGGCGTGAACAACCGCGAGACGTCCGCGGTGGGTCTGCCCATCGACCTGGACCAGAACCCGGCCACGCCGGACGTCGTCCAGGGCGGTCGCCCCGGCGAGAACGTCCTGCGCGACGACCTGAACCTGCCCACCCGGCCGCGCTACTAGGCCGCCCCCGGAGTCCTCGTCAGTCCAGCGTGGTGCGCGAGCGCGCGATGGCCGCGCCCGCCACCGCCAGCACGAACAGGCCCAGCGCGAGCAGGTCGTCGCCCATGTCCGCGAGCACCTGCTCCTTGAGCAGCACACCCCGCACGATGCGCAGGAAGTGCGTGACGGGGATGACCTCTCCCAACAGCCGCGCCCACCGGGGCAGGCCCAGGAAGGGGAAGGCGAAGCCAGACAGGAAGATGGACGGCAGCAGGTAGAACATCGACATCTGCATGGCCTGCAACTGGCTGCGAGCCACCGTGGAGATGAGGTAGCCCAGCGACAGGTTGCCCACGATGAACAACACGATGCCGCACGCGAGCGCGCCCCACCCCGCGGGCGTGCGCGCCATGGGCACCGAGAACAGCACCCGCGCCATCGTCAGCACCACGACGGTCTGCAGCAGGCCCACGACGACGTAGGGCGTGAGCTTGCCCACCATGATCTCCGCGGGCGTGGCGGGCGTGGACAGGAGCGTCTCCATGGTGCCGCGCTCGCGCTCGCGGGTGACGGCCATGGCGGTCATCATCACCAGCGTCATGGACAGGATGATGCCCAGCAGGCCCGGCACGATGTGGAACGGGGAGAGGCTCTCCGGGTTGTAGCGACGGTGCACCACCACCTCGAACGGCGGCGGCGTGGACCGTCGCGCCACCGGCCCCACCAGCGTGTGCGTCAGCGCCTCCGTGGGCAGCATCGCCACCGCCGCGAGCGCGCCCGCCGCGGCCTGGGGGTCGGACGCGTCCGCCTCCGCGAGGATCTGCGCGCGCTCGCCCTTGAGCACCCGCTGGGTGAAGTCCGGCGGGATGGTGACGGCGAGCATCACCTGCCCGCGCCGCAGCAGCTGCTCCAGCTCCGCGTCGGAGCGCGGCAGGTAGCGCACGTCCACGTAGCCCGTGCGCTCCATCGTGGCGACGACGGAGGCGGCCACGGTGCTGGTGTCATGGGACAGCACCGCCGCGGGCAGGTGCCGGGGGTCCATGTTGATGGCGTAGCCGAAGATGAGCAGCTGCATCACCGGCAAGAGGAGGATCATCGCGTAGGTGACGCGGTCGCGACGCAGCTGCGTGAACTCCTTGAGCAGCACGGCCAGGATGCGCGGCAGCGAGTCCATGCTCATGACGCGTACCGCTCGTCGCGCTCGCGACCCATGAGCTGGATGAAGACGTCCTCCAGGGACGGTGGGACCTCGCTCCAGCGGAAGGGCTCGCGGCGCCACGGGGTCAGGGCCCGCTCCAGGGCCTCGCGCTGGACGCCGCTGACGTGCACGGCGGCGCCGAACGCGGAGGCGCTGAGCACGCCTTCGGCCCGGGCCAACTCGTGCGCCGCGCGGTCGATGCCCGGCCCTTCTCCCAGGAACGTCACCAGCCCGGAGTCGCGGATGACGGCGTCCGCCGTGCCCCGCGCGATGAGGCGGCCGTAAAGGATGTAGCCGATGTCGTGGCAGCGCTCGGCCTCGTCCATGTAGTGCGTGGACACCAGCACCGTGAGGCCCCCGGCGGCGAGCGCGTGGATCTCATCCCAGAACTCGCGGCGGGCGCGCGGGTCGACGCCCGCGGTGGGCTCGTCCAGGAGCAGCAGCCGGGGCTCGTGCAGCGTCGCGGCGGCCAGCGCCAGGCGCTGCTTCCACCCGCCGGAGAGCGCGCCCGCGAGCTGGCGGCGGCGGTCGAAGAGGCCCAGCCGGTGGAGGGTCGCGTCCACGCGCTCGCGTCGCTGGTCGAGCCCGTGGATGCGCGCGACGAAGGCCAGGTTCTCCTCCAGCGTCATGTCCTCGTAGAGGGAGAACTTCTGCGTCATGTAGCCCGTCCTGCGCTTGATGGCGTCGCCGCGGGCGCGGAAGTCCATGCCCAGCACCTCGCCCTCGCCGCTGTCGGGCGTGAGCAGGCCGCACAAGAGCCGCAGCGTCGTCGTCTTGCCGGAGCCGTTGGGGCCCAGGAAGCCGGTGATGCGGCCGGAGTCCACCGCGATGGAGACGTCCCGCACGACGTGCCGGTCGCCAAACGACTTGTTGAGCCCGCGCACGTCGATGGCCCGCCCGCTCATCGAGCCACCTCCACGGCCCGCGGGGGCAGCGGCGTCACGTCGAGGGGCTGCCCGGGGAGCAGCCGCGTGGGATGGGAGGGCACCGCCTCCACCAGGAACACCAGCTTCTGCCGCGTCTCCAGGCTGTAGATGATGGGCGGCGTGTACTCGGGACGCGAGGACACGTAGTCCACGCGCGCGGTCATCCCGGCGTCGCAGCCGTCGCACGCGATGGCCACGACGGTGCCCGGTGCGTACGAGGCCACGCGGGCCTGCGGCACGTAGAAGCGGGCCTTCACGCGCGCGTCCGGGACGATGCTGATGACGGCTGCGTTGGGGGCGGCCCACTCGCCCTCCTGGAAGAGCACCTCCTCCACGCGACCCGCGACGGGGGAGACGGGCGCCAGCTCGGAGATCTGCCGCTCCGCGGCCGTGAGGCCCGCGCGTCCGCTCGCGAGCTGGGCGCGGACGACCTCCAGCTGCGCGCTCGCGGAGGTCACGTCCGTGAGGGCCACGTCACGCTGGGCATGCGCTCGCGCCACGGTCGCGCGGAGCAGGTCGAGCTGCTGCGGCGTCACGGCCCCGTCCATCGCCCGCTGGACAGCGAGGAGTCGGGCCAGGTCCGCGTCCGCGCGGTCCACCTCCGCCTGCGCGACGGCGAGCGAGGCACGGGCCCGTCCCACGTCCGAACGGCGCGCGAGGAGCTGGGCCTCCGTCTGCCCTATCTGCGCCCTCGCCTGGTCAGCGCGTGCCTGCCCTGACGTGGGCTCCATGCGGAACAGTGGCGTGCCTGGCTCCACGCGCTGACCGCGCACCACGGACACCTCCGCCACCATCCCGGCCACGGGCGAAGAGAGGTAGACGTTGTCGCTGACGACGTAGCCGGTGAAGCGCGGCGGCGGCTCGACCGGGGGAGGACGTCGCAGCCACGCGATGCCCGCCACGATGACGGCGACGAGGACGACCGCCGCGACGACGGCACGCTTCGAATGCTTCGACCGTCTCCCCTGCCCCGACATCCGTGCCTCCCGACGCGGCCATGGCCGCACGCATCACCGCGTCGTGGATGGAGCACCCGGCGTGCCAGCCCGGAGTTCCTCGGGCAACAGTGCGGAGCCCGCCTGGCGTGTTCGGATTTCCGGCGCTGGACGCCGGGTTTCCGGACACGGGGCGCGGGGCTTCACGTCGGGCCCTGGCGCTCGGGGTGGGGCATCCGCCTTGCTTGGGCATAGGGTAGTGCCCCCCGGTCCAGGAGAACGCCTTGCATTCGATGCCCCCACCCACGGCCACCGGAATCGAGCAGGTCCAGCGCGAGGCGTTCTCGCGGATGTTCCGTCAGGTGACGAAGGTGCTGGTGTTCCTGAGCCCCCTGCCGGTGGTGCTCGTGTCGCTGGGCCTCATCGGGGACACGTCCACCTGGCGCCGGTGGAGCGTGGGGGCGGTGCTCCTGTTGGTGCTGGTGGGGCTGGGCGTCGTCTCCTCCTGGCGGCGCAAGCAGGTGGTGTCGTCGGAGCCGGGCACGGTGCTGCCGCTGGTGGCGTTCCCCCTCTTCACGCTGACGAACCTGTCGCTGGGAGGGCTGGAGAGTCCGCTCATCCCGCTGGTGGTGCCCGCGAGCTTCGCCACGGCGATCCTCTTCCCGACCGCGCGAGGCCGCAGGTGGGCGGGCTACCTGCTGGCGCTGCTGGGCGTGCAGGCGGCGGTGATGTGGACGGGCGTGCTGCCGGACCTGGTGCCGCAGCTCTTCGGAGGCGGCCAGCGCGCGGGGCACAACGATGCGCTCCTGCTGACGATGCTCGGGGTGACGGTGTTCCTCGTGGTGTGGGCGAACTTCATCGGCGCGACGTTGCGGCGCACGTTCCGGGGCATGGTGCTCACGGCGTTGGCCGCGCGTGACGACGTGCTGAAGGCGCACGAGGAGCGGGTCCGCACGCTCACCACGCTGTCAGGCGAGATTGCCCATGAGCTGAAGAACCCGCTGGCGAGCGTGAAGGGGCTGGCCGCGATGATCGCGCGCGAGGTGGAGGGCCGGCCCGCGGAGCGGCTGGGCGTGCTGCGCCGGGAGGTGGACCGCATGCAGGAGATCCTCGAAGGGTTCCTCAACTTCTCCCGGCCGCTGCTCCCGCTCAACGAGGCGCACGTACCGCTGGATGTGCTGTGCCGACAGGTGGCGGAGCTGCACGAGGGCATGGCGGGCGAGCGAGGCGTGGGGCTGCGCGTCGCGGAAGGGCCCCGGGTGGAGGCGTGGTGCGATGCGCGCAAGGTGCGGCAGGTGATGATCGACGTGGTGCAGAACGCGCTGGAGGCCGCGCCCCGGGGCACCACGGTGGAGCTCCAGGCCCGGACGACGCCGGAGGGAGGAGGCCGCGTGGAGGTGCGCGACCGGGGACCAGGGCTGGCACCGGAGGTGCGTGAGCGCGTCTTCGAGCCGGGCGTCACCACGAAGCCGCAGGGCTCCGGGCTGGGACTGGCCCTGGCGCGAGCGCTGATGCGCCAGCATGGCGGAGAGCTGAGCCTGCGCGAGCGCGAAGGCGGAGGCTGCGTGGCGGAGCTGGTCCTCCCGGCCGCGCCCGCGGCGCAAGCACCCGGGAAGGAGGCCCTGTCATGAAGGCACGCGTGCTGGTGGCGGATGACGACGCGGGCGTGCGCTACACGCTGCGTGGCTTGCTGGAGGACGACGGGCTGACGGTCGAGGAGGCCGTGGACGGAGAGGCCGCGCTCGCGCGCCTGGAGCAGGAGCCTCCCGTGGACCTGGTGCTCAGCGACCTGCGGATGCCGCGCGTGGATGGAATGGAGCTGCTGCGGAGGGTCCGCGCCCGTTCGCCCGCGCCGCGCGTCATCCTCATCACCGCGCACGGCTCCGAGCGCCACGCCGTGGAGGCGATGAAGCTGGGCGCGCTGGACTACTTCCGCAAACCCTTCGACGTGGACGACGTGCTCGCGGTGGTGCGCCGGGCGCTGGGCCTGGTGCGGCTGGAGGCGGAGAACGAGCGGCTCGCGGGCGAGGTGAACCTGCTGCGCTCGCTGGTCTTCGTGTCGCAAGCGATGGCGCGGCTGGCGTTGCTCATCCAGCGCGTGGGCCCGCGCGATGTCACCGTGCTCATCACCGGAGAGAGCGGCACCGGCAAGGAGCGCGTCGCCGAAGCGTTGGTGCGAGCCTCGCCGCGCGCGGACAAGCCCTACGTGCGCTTCAACTGCGCCGCGCTCGCGCCGGAGCTCGCCGAGGCGGAGCTGTTCGGCCATGCGAAGGGAGCCTTCACCGGGGCCGTGCGACTGCGACGGGGCCTCTTCCGCGAGGCGGACGGCGGCACCCTCCTGCTGGACGAGGTGGGAGAGCTGGCCTTGCCCCTCCAGGCCAAGCTCCTGCGAGTCCTCCAGGAGGGCGAGGTGCGTCCGCTGGGAGAGGACCGCGCCTTCCCGGTGGACGTCCGCGTCCTCGCCGCCACCCACCGGGACCTGCCCCAGCGCGTGGCCGAGGGTCGCTTCCGCGAGGACCTCTACTACCGTCTCAAGGTGGTGACGCTCCAGGTGCCGCCGCTGCGAAGCCGGCCGGAGGACATCGCCGCCCTGGCGAGGCACTTCCTCGCGCGCCACACCGAGCGCTTCCGGATGCCCCCCGTGGCGCTGACGCCAGAGTTGCTGGAGCGCCTCACGGCGTACCGCTGGCCCGGCAACGTGCGCGAGCTGGAGAACGCCCTGGAGAGCGCCGTGGTGCTGTCCGCTGACGGGACGTTGGATCCGGACCTGCTGCCCGGAGGCGCCGAAGCCTCAATGCCCCAGGCCCCCTCCGGCGCCACGTTGAGGGAGCGGATGGACGCGCACGAGCGCGAGCTCATCCTCGCGGCGCTCGCGACATCGCAGGGGCAGCGCACGGAGGCCGCACGGGCACTGGGCATCGGCCGGGCGACGCTGCACGACAAGCTGCGCAAGCACGGGCTGCTTCAGGAGGACGAGGAGTCGGAGCACTGAGCCTGTGGCGATGCCGCGACGGACTTGCCCTCTTACATCCTGCCCGAACGGGCTTCTTCTCAAAACGCCAGGAGCACCTCCACTTGCGCACTCAGCGCGCGGGCCTCTTCGGTCTTGCCCAGCTGGAGGTAGAGCGCCACCGCGTCGCGACGCTCCTGGATTTCGCGCTGGATGAGCGCCTCCACCGCCTCCGGGGACAAGAGCAGTCGAGCCACTTCACCACTCCCGAGTCCCCCCGCGCTGCCGGCGATGCCGCCACCGACCGATGCAGGCGCGACGCTGATGTCGGGCGCCTCGGCATTGTCGATGGCGGCGAGCGTTTCCCGAAGCACCGACGAAGCAGGTGCATTTCGGGTGCGCAGTGCGTCTTTCAGCGCGGCACGCAGCGTTGCCTTCCATTCATCCACGGTCCTCATACGCCAAGCGTAATCGAGGACGCCCATTTCACCACCGGACCGTCAGCTCCGTCGTCTCCCCCGCGGTGGCATTCGTCGTCGCCTCGTGCGTGCCCAGCGCAGCGTGCTCGAGCCTCACCTTCACCTGCCCGCTGTCCACCTTGATGGCTCGCGTCGGGGACAGCCCCACGTATTTGTCGTTGATCCACACCCGCGCACGCGGAATGGCGACCACCTGCAACCGCGCGGGCTCCACCACGGGAGCGCTCCACCCTCCTCCCGAAGAGCCTCCTCCCCCATGACAGTGATAGTCGCCCGTGCGTCGGTTGTTGTGACAGCCCGAACTGTCGGTCCGTCCCCCATGCGCCCACGCGACGCTGCTGGCGACGAAGCCCAGGACGACGCCCACCCCGAGCAGCACCTGCTTCCCGCTCCTCATGGCTCCACCCTTCCAACGAGGACCTCGACGAGTGCTCCGTCCTGCCAGCCCAACAACGCCGCATGCGGCCCCAGCCGCGCCGGAACATGGGCGACCCCCGTCCCCGCGCGCACCAGGTCCTTCGCGGTGAAGGCATGTCCCGTCAGGCGCTGGACCACCTGCTGGAGCGCCTCCGTGGCCAGGGCTTCGCGCCCGTGGTCCGTGGCGGTGACATGAAGTCCGCGCGTCATGCCCTGAGCCACGAAGAGGTGCACGAGCGTGCCCGTGGGGGCCTCCTTCACGGCGAACACTCCAGGCTGCTTCTCCTGGAGCCCCGAGGCGCCCAGCAAGGCCTGCGCGACCTCGACAGGCGCTCCCAATGGCAGCTGCCCCCGCAGCAACTCCTCCCGTCGCTGGAGGACGTGGCTCCGTGCCCCGGTCAGCGCGGCGTCACCGGTGAGCACGGAGAGCAGGCCCTGCGCTTCCACCTCGGCGGCGTGGAGTGCTTGCAGTCTGGGGCCCAGGCTCCCCGATGCGCGGGCGACCTGCTCCAGCCGCGCGGCCTCTGTGTCGCGGAAGGTCGCCAGGGCCGTCCGGGCTGCTTCATTGGCGTCAGCCTCCACGGCGAGCTTGAGGGCCTGGGCCGTACAGGGGCGGTCCTGGGCCGCGCAGCTCCGGGCGCGCAACAGGTAGGCGTGCGACACCAGGGGCCCGGGAGGCTCCGTGGCGAGCGAGGGCGCCTGGATCCGCAGCAGGGTGCGAAGCGCGTCCTCCACCTCTCCCTTCGCCAGCAGGGCCTTGCCCTGTTCCAGCCGCTGGTCCTCGAGCCGCGCGCGAAGGCGGTTCACGAACGGCAGCGGGGCCTCCTCGTTCGCGAGGTGCGTCAACTCCTGCTCGACCTCCGACTCGTCGTTCCGGGCGAGCGCCGAGAGGATCCAGGCCTCCCGCAGCCGCTGTCGCTCGGCCTCCAGGGGTTGCGTCTCGACCTTCGTGCGCGCGTAGAAGGTGACGAGCTTCACCGCAGCGCGGTTGTCCATGCCCCGCACACGGGCCTGCACGAAGGCGTTCCGGGCGGCGATGAACGCGTGGGAGGTGTCCCCTTCCGACTGCAAGGCATTCGCATGCAGCTCGGCCAGGTCAAGCGTGCCCGCGGTGGTCAGCCGCGACAACTCCGCGGTGGAGGGCCGCACCCAGGTGAAGCATCCCAGGTAGAGGAGGGCGCAGAGCCCGGTGAGGCCAAAGCCAAACCGGTCATGCCACCGCCTCGCGGACTTCGAGCCATCCGCCCGACGCAGCCGCTGCCAGCTCGCCATCATCAGCCAGCAGCCTGAAATCAGGCCCAGCGAGGCCCACGCGACGAGCCCTGCGGATGGATGGCGTTGGTAGAAGAGATGGCGCCCCGTGAAGGCGCTCGACAGGAGCGGGGCGCCGAAGAAGAAGCCCAGGAAGAAGACGCCCAGCAGGGCCGCGAAGCGGTGGCGGAAAGGGCGGGTGTCTCGGGCCGGGGTCGCGCGAAGGTCATGGCCCAGCAACTTCAGGAAGCCCCGCTGGCCCGCGAACGTGTAGTGGACGGTCGCGGAGGGGGCCTCGAACACCTCCAGCGTCTGCGAGAGGACGCGCCCCCGGAGGGGTTCGAGGGTCGGCTCCAGCGAGGCTCGCGCGGACAGGAAGCCCGCCGCTTCAGCCTCCGGGCCCGGCCGGGACGACGGAAGCGGGCCATCGTGCTCCCGCGTCTCCAGGGTGCGCGCACCCCGCCACTGGAGGGCCCGCGGCGAGCCGCGCATGAGGCCCGGATGCGCACGCAGCCGCGGGTCGTCAGGCCAGACGCCCACCTGGGTGCCCTGCGCGGTGGTCACCTTGAGCCATCGCCGCATGCGCCCCGAGCTCCGGCAGGGAGTGCAGCCCACCTGTCCCTTCGAGCAGCGGAGGCACTTCTTCTTCCCGGTCCCACGGCACTCCGGACACCTGACCGTCCGGTAGCTCTTGCGCGCGCGACTCATCCGCCGCCCGTCGCCGCCGCAGCCGGAACAACTCACGCGCAGGCCGCCGTGACAGGAGGGGCACGTCACCTGACCTCCCCCCGAACACCTGCGGCAGGCCGCCACATGCGAGGTGCGCACCGCCAGCTCCTCGGGGGACCCGCTCCACAGGTCCAGGGACTCCAGCGCCACCGGATGGCTGAGCGCGCTCATCGCGCCCGTGGCGGGCTCCTCCGCCCAGGTTCCCGTGCGGGTCGCGTAGCGCGTGATGAGGCGCCCGTAGCGAAGTGTCTCGACCTCGACCCCGGTGATGAGGTCGCGAAAACCCATGGGCCCCAGGTGCCAACGCGCCCACCGCACGGCCGCGGTCCTGGCCCGCGGCTCCATCGCCTCCGCTTCCGTCATGCGCCCTCCACCTCATCCCTCCATGGGACGGCGAAGCGGCCTCACGAGGCAATCACCCGAAAGAGGGAGGCGCACACCGAATCCAGCCGCGGCCCGCGGGCGGGCTCATCGGCACGCCGGACCCCGTGGCCGAGCGCGTGCTGGAGTTCGAGCGCGCCGGCGTGGACCTGCTGCTCCTGCGGTGCAGCCCGCAGATCGATGAGAGGGAACACTTCAGCCGGGTGGTGATGCCCCGGGGACGTGACGCGCGTCACGCGGCCCGCTATGTCCCTGCAGCGTGAGCACTCCCCTCCTCACCCTGCTGGCCCTGCTGGGCTTCGCCGCGAACTCGCTGCTGTGCCGCGCGGCCCTCTCGGGTGGCGCGGCGCGCAGCATCGACGCGGGTTCGTTCACGCTGGTGAGGCTTGCGTCGGGAGCGCTGGTGCTCGCGCTGCTGCTGCGGCTGCGACGGGGCGGCCGCGGGGCGACGGGGCACGGGAGCTGGGCGTCGGCGCTTGCGCTCTTCGCGTATGCGGCCGGCTTCAGCTTCGCGTACGTGCGCATCGGGGCGGGCGTGGGCGCCCTGCTGCTCTTCGGCTGCGTGCAGCTCACCATGCTCGCGGCAGGGCTCGCGCGCGGTGAGCGGCCGCGCGCGCTCGAGTGGGCGGGGCTCACGGTGGCACTCGCAGGGCTCGCGGGGCTCACGCTTCCTGGAGCAAGCGCGCCGGATGCGCTCGGCGCGGGGCTCATGGCCGCGGCGGGCGTGGCGTGGGGCATCTACAGCCTGCGGGGGCGTGGGAGCACGGACCCTCTCGCGGCAACGGCCGGCAACTTCGTGCGCAGCGTGCCGCTGGCCCTGGCACTTGTGATGCTCGCCCGCGCCCTGGACGCGGCCCCACCCCTGTCGTCGAAGGGGCTGCTGCTTGCGGTCACGTCAGGCGCGCTCGCCTCGGGCGTGGGCTACAGCCTCTGGTACGCCGCGCTGCCCCACCTGAGCAGCACGCGCGCGGCGGTGGTGCAGCTGTGCGTCCCGGTCATCGCAGCGGTGGGCGCGGTGCTGCTGCTCGGAGAGCCCCTCACCCAGCGGCTGCTCCTGGGTGGCACCGCGCTGCTCGCGGGCGTTCTGCTGAGCCTGCGCGCGAAGCAGCGTCCGATTCCGGCGAAACACTGACGGGCACGCCCTGGAGCACCAGCACCGGCGGAAGCGCGGCTGCGACAGGCCCACGTCCCTGTCATTGATCCAGACCCGACCGCGCACGATACCTGGAAATCAAGCCTTCCATTGGAAAATATAATTTCCAACAAAACATGCTTGATTCCCTGCATGCGAACCCACCTCAAGCGCCTCGTCCTCGTGGCCGTACTGGGGCTGTCTGCGTCCGCCGCGCGCGCGGGCAACCCCACGAACCCGATTCTCTTCGTCACGCAGGTGCCCATGCCGGAGGAGGTGAACTCGCGCACCATCTCCGTGAGTGATCAGTCCTGTGTCTCGCCGTTCAGCAATCACCTCGCGGACACGGCGCACGCGGGACGCGGCGGTTCGCTGCATGTCCGCTTCAGCAACGGGCAGGTGGTGGACCTGCTCGCGGCGGCGGACTGGAGCGCGATTCCTGGCGGCAAGCCGGCCACCAACGCGGTGGCGGTGCGCAACCCGAGCGTGAGCTGGGCCGCGGACAAGGCTCTCTTCAGCATGGTCATCGGAGCGCCGAGCGGCCCCACGGACACGACGCAGTTCTTGTGGCAGCTCTACGAGATCACGCTCCCCACGCAGGCCCAGTTGAACGCGAGCGTGCCGCCCGTCCTCACGAAGGTCGCGAACCAGCCGGCCTCCAACAACGTGTTCCCGACCTACGCGCTCAACGGGAAGCTCGTCTTCGCCAGCGACCGTCCGTACAACGGGCAGGCGCACCTGCTCCAGCGCGAGGAGTACCTGGGCCTGCCCACGGTCAGCGGACTGTGGAGCCTGGACCCGATGTCGGCCAGCTCGCTCCAGCTCCTGCACCACGCGCCCAGCGGCGCGTTCTCGCCCATGGTCGACAGCGCCGGGCGGCTCATCTTCACGAACTGGGACCACCAGACGCGCGACCCCGAGGCGGTGACGGACTACCGCGACGGCATCACCACGGCGCCCTACAACGAGACCTTCAAGCAGACCTTCAACGGCTCGGGCAATTTCGTCGACGAGACCTCGGGCGCGGCGTTCACCCAGGTCACCGCGATGTCCATCAATGCCTGGGAGTTCTTCCCGGAGCCCCGCAACTTCGACCGCAAGACGCTCCTTGACGAGTTCGGCAATACCCTCAACGGCTTCGCGCTGAACCTCTTCATGCCGTGGATGATCAACCTGGACGGCACCGACGGCGAGATCCTCAACCACGTGGGCCGCCATGAGGTCGCCAATGGCGTCGCGAAGAGCTTCAAGGACGCCACCCTCGTCGACCTGAGCGCGACCGTGAACCCCGGCTACGGCGGCATGACGGCGCGCACCTTCTACAACAACCTCCTGTGGACGCGGGAGGACCCGCGGCGCCCGGGGACGTTCTATGGCAGTGACGCCCCGGACCTGGGCACGCACGGCGCGGGGCAGATCGTCCGGCTGAACAACGCGGGCACGAACGCGAGCGGCGCCCCGCTGAATCCCGACGCCATCACCGTGACCTACATCACGCCCGGCGCGAACAACGCGGCGAAGCCCGCCTTCATCCCCACGGTGAAGGGGGGCATGAACGTGCCCGCCAGCGGCGCGGCCGCGCTCCCCGTCGCGAACGCGGAGACGCTCTACCGCACCCCGGTGCCGCTCGCCGACGGCAACCTGGTCGCCTCGCACGTGGGCGGGGTCCGGCAGACCGACTACAACAGCGGCACCGTCGCTCAGCCCGTGTCGTTCTACGCCTTCCGGCTGAAGTCGTTGAAGCCGTCCGGGACGACCTACGTGCCCGATGTGACGCTGACCGCGGGACTCACCCTCACCACCAGCTACTACGTGGGCTCGACGCTCGTGAGCTACAACGGCCCCGCCTGGGAGCTGGATCCCGCCGAGGTCGCGCCGCGCACGCCGCCGGTCGCGGCCACGTCGCGCATCGACCCCATCGAGGCCGGCGTCTTCGCCTCGGCGGGCGTGGACGTGCCCACGTTCCAGAGCTACCTGCGCTCCATCAACGCGGCGCTCACCGTGGGCCGCAACGTGACGAAGCGCGACCTGCACGACCGTCAGCAGCCGTTCAACCTGAAGGTCACCTGGTCGAGCACGCAGACCACCGCCACCACCGGCACGCTCTACAACGTCGCGTGGATCCAGTTCCTGCAGGCGGACCTGCGGCGGGGCTACCTGCTCGGCGGGAGCACACCCGCTCCGGGCCGGCGCGTCGTCGCCACCCCGCTGCACGACACCTGGGCGGAGAACGTGCAGACGCCGGGCGCGCCTCCGGGAGCGCTCCGGCTGGGCGATGACGGCTCGTTCGCCGCCATCCTGCCCGCGGGCAAGGCCATGTCCTGGCACCTGCAGGACGACGACACGAAGAAGACAAGCCAGGTGAAGGAGCGGTTCTGGGTGACGTTCCAGAAGGGCGAGGTCCGTACGTGCGCGAGCTGCCACGGCATCAACACCTCCGACCAGACCGGCACGGCCACGAGCCCCGTGGGCCGGCCCACCAACCCGCCGCAGGCGCTCACGACGCTGCTGCAGTTCTGGAAGACGAACCATCCGTCCGGCGCCGTCCAGCACACGACCGCCAGCGTGAGCGCCCCGAAGAACGCGGGCACCGCGGTGCTCACCGTCAGCCGCACCGGAGGCAGCACCGGGCCCGTGACGGTGGCCTACTCCACCCTGGACGGCACCGCGTACGCCGGCACCGACTACGCCGCGACGAGCGGCACCCTGAGCTGGGCCGACGGCGAAACCGCGTCCAAGGCCATCACCGTCCCGCTGCTGAACAACCCCGTCATCGGCGCGGCGAAGACGCTGTCGGTCAGGTTGAGCAATCCCCAGTACGGCTCGCTCGCCGCCATCACGACCGCGACGCTCACGGTGACCGAGCCGCGGTGACAGGTGGAGGGGAGGGAGCCCCGGTCAGCCAGCGGTACGCCACGCCGCAGAGGTGACACACGGGCCGTGCATGGATTTGACAAAACAGGCCAAGTCGGATTTCCCTCTTTATCATGAACTTGAAAAACCCGGTGTTTGGCGTGGTGGCCCTGGCCCTCTCCGCCTGTGGCGGCGAGGCCTCCGTGACGGACGGCGCTGTGGAGGAGACGGTGGTCTCCACGCAGCAGGCGGCGTTCTCGGGCGTGAACGGCACGGTGTGCGAGGAGAGCCCGTACAACTGCAAGCTGCGTCCGACGGGCGGCAACCGCGTCCTCACCAATGATCCGGACGACGACGACTCCTGGGAGCTCTACACGGGCGGGCCCATCCGCGACGGCAACGGCACCGTGGTGGGCACCTCCACCCGGACGAGCTCCACGTTCAACCACGGCCAGACGCGCACCTTCGCGGGCGAGCTGCATGCCTTCGCGGTGTCCACGTCCAACTCCAGCGCGGGCTGGATGCCCATGTCCGCCATCAAGGGCCGCACGTCCTTCGAGGAGAAGGTCGGGCACGTCTCCGCGCTCAGCTCGGGGCTCGCCAAGATGGCGTGCTACGCCGTGCGCAACTCGCACGACACGACCCTGGAGCTCAAGAAGGTCGTCTACGACAGCGACGCGACCCACGAGCGCGCGGGCGACTACCTGCCGCTCGTGCGGGCCAACGGCCTGCGCTCCGCGAACCTCACCTTCAACGTGCCGGGCTTCGGCCTGGGCGGCGTCGCGGTGGACCACTTCCCCGCGGGCACGAAGTTCCAGCGCCTGGACGTGCCGACCAACTCGGGCGCCCCGTCCATCGACATCCCGCTCTGGGTCCAGGACAGCGTGGGCCGCTACCGCCAGCAGTCCGGGACGATGAAGTTCATCTACGGCTACGTCATCGCCGCGACCAGCACCCGCCGCAACGGGTGGATGGCGTACGACGCGCTCGAGGTCAGCTCCGGCTGCCCCTGAGCCCGTCCGTCACGTGAAGACGAGCCGCCCGAGCGCCTCCCGCAGTCGCTCGGGCATCGCCACGGCCTTGCGTGTCTGGCGGTCCACGAAGACGTGCACGAAGTAGCCGTGGGCCGCGGCCTGCTCCTCGCCCTCCTTGAAGAGGGCAATGCCATAGGTGACGGAGCGGTTGCCGAGCTTGTCCACGCGCAGCCCCGCCCTCAGCCGGTCGGGGTACGCGAGCGGCGCGTGGTAGCCACACTTCGACTCCACCACCAGCCCGATGATGGAGCCCGCGTGGATGTCCAGGCCGCCCTCGTGGATGAGGTAGTGGTTCGCCACGGTGTCGAAGTAGCTGTAGTAGGTGACGTTGTTGATGTGGCCGTACAGGTCATTGTCCATCCACCGGGTGGTGATGGGCAGGAAGTAGCGGTAGCGGTCGGCGGTCTCGGACACGGGGGCCTCCAGGTTTCGCCTACCAGTAGCGCAGCGCCTGGTGGAACAGGTCGTTGAGGACAGGCCGGGTCATCTCCCGGGGCGCGTTCTGGAGCAGGCGCTGCTGCGGGAAGGCGCCCTCCGTGAGCGCCTCCACGTCCGCGTCGGTGTACCCCACCCCGCCCAGGCCATTCGGCATCCCCACCGCGCGCATGACCTGGACCAGCCTGCCCGCGAGCACCTCGCCCGCGTCCCCAGGCCCCGCGCCGCGCACGTCCGCGCCCAGGTAGCCGGCGGCCTCCAGGTGGCGCTCGGGGCTCGCGGTGGCCGTGTAGCGGAACACCGCCGGGGCGTTGACGATGACAGCCATGCCATGCGGCACAAGCGCTTCGCCCTCCGGATAGCCCGACGGATGGAAGTCGCGCACCCGCCCGGCCACCGCGTAGGCCATGCCGTGCGGCGCGTGAACCCCCGCGTTGCCGAACGCGATGCCCGCGAGCGTGGCCGCCCACATCAACTGCTCGCGCGCCTCGGAGTCCTGCGCGTCCTTCACGCCGCGCTCCAGGTACAGGCCCATCAGCCGCAAGGCCTCGCGGCAGCCCAGGTCACTCCACGGGTTCGCGCCCTGGCTCATGGGCCGCAGGCTCGGCCGCGCCGGCGCGGGACGGCGCACGTACGGCCGCGCCGTATAGGACTCCAGCGCATGGGACAGCACGTCCAGCCCGCTGGCGGCCACCACCTCGCCGGGCAGCGTCGTGGTGCAGTCCGGGTCGATGAGCGCCTCGGTGGGGCGCAGCGCCGGTGACGCGATGCCCGTCTTCGCCGCCAGGGAGAGCAGGTCGAAGATGGTGATGCCCGTCACCTCGCTGCCCGTCCCCGACGTGGTGGGGCACGCGAGGTGCGGCTTGAGCGGACCGGGCACCGGCCTTCCCTCCCCCACCGGCGCGTTGACGTAGGCCAGGAAGTCCGCCGGGTGCGTGGCGTAGAGGTTCGCCGCCTTGCAGGTGTCGATGACCGAGCCCCCACCCAGGGACACATAGCCATCCGGCCGGAGCTCCGAGGCGAACCGCGCCGCGTCCAGGAAGGAGCGGTCCGTGGGCTCGACGTGCACGTCCGTGTACACGGCCACGTCCAGCCCCGCGGCGAGCAGCGACTGGCGGACCTTCTCGAAGTGCGGCAGCCGCGCCACCCGCGCATCGGAGAACAGCGCCACGCGCGTCATCCCGAGCGCCCGGGCGCGGTCACCCACCTCCGCCAGACAGCCCTGGCCGAAGGTGATGCGTGAGGTGTCCACGGTGAAGGCGCCGTCGCAGCCTTCACCAACAGCGGGGTAATGGCAGCAGCCCATGGCGTCGTCCCTCCGGATCCGTCCCACCCTAATCTACAGGGACGAACCCCGCGCCGGAGGGGCGCGAGCGCACGGGATGTCAGGGTTCGTGCGGAACGACAGAAGACAGAAGCCAGAAGCCGCAGGCGTTCGCGGCTTCCGGCCTCAGGTGTGCAGGGACGTGACGCCCCGGATTACGGGCAGGTGCCCCACCACGCGTCGCCGTTCGGATTGAAGGCCAGACCCGCGTTGTGACACGACTCGACGATCCGGTCCCGACAGTTCACGGTGACGTTGACCTTCACGAAGGCGTTCGAGTTGTTGCAGTGCCCCCAGCAGCACAGGCCGCCCGCGCTGACGTCCTGGCCCTGGCTCTTGATGTACTGCTCGGGAATGACCGGCGCGGAAGCGCCCGGGGGCAGCTGCTGCGGCTCGGTGGCAGCCTCCTGCCCTCCACAGCCGACGGCGGTCGCGAACACTGCAAGCGCGGCGGCAAGCTTCAAGATGTTCTTCATGGTGTCTCCTCCGCACCTGTGGATGGCTCAAGCGGGGTGCGTCCGCTGCATGGCAGGGCTGGGTGGATAAAAAACCCGCATACCAAGCAAGAAGCACCATACCAAAATAACCGTTAATACAAAACTTGACCGGATTAACTGTGACTTGGAGTCATTGCTCGAATCACGGCGAGCACGGGCGCGGCCCTCGGTGCGCGGGGGCCACGTCCACCCGCGCGAGCCAGGCGCTCGACCTCAGCAGGGCTCCGGAGGACCGGACGGCAGCTCCACGACGAACCGCGCGCCCCGGCCCGGCGTGCTGTCCACGGAGATGCTTCCCCCGTGCGCCTGGACGATCTGCCGCGTGATGAAGAGCCCCAATCCCAGCCCCCCGTAGTTGCGCGAGGCGGCGCGCTCGAAGCGCTCGAAGATGCGGCCCTGGGCCTCCGGTGGGATGCCCATGCCCTCGTCCTCCACGATGAGCCGCGCCTTCCGCCCGTGGAGCGCCACCTCCATCCGGATGGCCCGGCCCGCGCCGTACTTCATCGCGTTGGTCAGCAGGTTGAACATGACCTGCTCCATCCGCAGCCGGTCCCACTGCCCGACCACTGGCTCCGGGGCCACCAGCGCGAACTCGCAGCCCGTCTTCTCGAACTGCTCCGCGAGGTGGCTGGCCACGCCCCGGGCCACCGCCACCAGGTCCGTGGACTCCAGGCGCAGGTCCAGCCGCTGCTCGTTGATGCGCGTGACGTCGAGCAGGTGCTCCACCAGCTCCGACAGCCGCTGGAGTTGGGACCCGAACACCTCCAGCATCCTCGCCACCTTCTGCGTGGGCAGCGGACGGGCCACCGTGAGGGCGGACTCCAGCTGCTGCACGCGCAGCTTCATGGAGGTCAGCGGGGTCTTCAGCTCATGCGAGGCGATGGACAGGAACTCATCCCGCGCGCGGATGGACTCCTGCGCCGAGCAGTAGAGCTGGGCGTTGTCGATGGAGGCGGCGGCCCGACGGCCAAGCTCCTCCGTCAGCGCCAGCTCCGCCGGCGCATACGCCTGCTCCGGCCGGGGGGACACGAGGAACAGCACGCCCAGCGTGCGGCCCCGCGCCTGGAGGGGCACGCCCAGCGAGGGCCGTCCCTGGAGCGTCCGCACCCGCGCCCACCGCTCCTCCGCCAGCGCCACGGGGTCCAGCAGCCCGCGCGAATGGCCAGACGCCTCCGAGCTTCCGGTGGAGAGGACCCGGGCGGGGCCGTGGAGGCTCTCCGGGGG
>NZ_RAWA01000170.1 GCF_003611675.1 Corallococcus sp. CA053C | reverse complement strand
GATTTGTTCCGCAGCGCACGCGGACGGTGCTAGCTGCTGCCTTCGCGACGGTCGTGTCTGGTACGTCCCGGCACGAACGCCCCGTATCGCGCTGATTTCAAGCCTCTGGCTCAACCCGCACCGTGGAGCACGTGAACATGGCAAACACCAAGGTCTTCTTCGACATGACGATCGGTGGAGCGCCCGCCGGCCGTATCGTGATGGAGCTGTTCTCCGACGACGTTCCCAAGACCGCCGAGAACTTCCGCGCCCTGTGCACGGGTGAGAAGGGCGTGGGCCGCAGTGGCAAGCCGCTGCACTACAAGGGCTCTGCCTTCCACCGCGTCATCACGCAGTTCATGTGCCAGGGCGGAGACTTCACCGCCGGCAACGGCACGGGCGGCGAGTCCATCTACGGTGAGAAGTTCGAGGACGAGAACTTCAAGCACAAGCACACGGGCCCGGGCTTCCTGTCCATGGCCAACGCCGGCCGCAACACCAACGGCTCGCAGTTCTTCCTCACCACCGTCCCCACGCCGTGGCTCGACGGCAAGCACGTCGTCTTCGGCAAGGTCGTCGAGGGCATGGACGTCGTGAAGAAGATTGAAGCCGTGGGTTCGCAGTCCGGCGCGACGCGCCAGCCCGTCGTCATCGCGGACAGCGGCCAGCTGTAATCCACGGCGGTCCGTCCGATGCGAAGAGGTCCCCCGTGCGTCACGCGCGGGGGGCCTTTTTCGTTTCCGGAGCCCGTGCACGGACGTCAGGACGGGCCATGTCCGGGTGACGCGTCCTCGTCCTCCTCCTCGCGGTCGGACCGTGCCGGCTCAGGCCGGGAGGGCCGGGTGCCCATGGCGCCGAGGGTGTGCAGCAGGTCCAGCGGGATGGGCAGGATGGTGTGGTTGCCGCCGCCGGTGATCTCCACCAGCGTCTGGAGGTAGCGCAGCTGGAGGGTGGCGGGGTTGCGGCTGATGACATCCGCGGCCAGGGAGAGTTTCTCGGCGGCCTGGTGTTCGCCCTCGGCGGCGATGATCTTCGCGCGCCGCTCGCGCTCCGCTTCGGCCTGACGCGCGATGGCCCGCTGCATCTCCAGCGGCAGATCGATGTGCTTCACCTCCACGTTGGAGACCTTGACGCCCCACGGGTCGGTGCGCGCGTCCAAGACCTGTTGCAGCTCGTGGTTGATGCGCTCGCGCTGGGACAGCAGGTCATCCAGCTCCACCTGTCCCAGGATGGCGCGCAGCGTGGTCTGCGCAAGCTGGCTGGTGGCGTAGAGGTAGTCCTCCACCTGGAGCACGGCCTTGTCCGCCTGGATGACGCGGAAGTAGACGACGGCGTTGACCTTCACGCTGACGTTGTCCTTGGTGATGACGTCCTGCGGGGGCACGTCGCGCGCCACGGTGCGCAGGTCGATGATCACCATGCGTTCGATGAAGGGGATGAGCCAGCGGAAGCCCGCGCGCTTGAGGCCCACGTAGCGGCCCAGCCGGAACACGACGCCGTTCTGGTACTCGGTGACGATGCGCACGCCGGAGACGAAGAGGAGGAACAGCAGGACCAGCGGGATGACGAATCCCAGGGCGCCGAGCAGCTCGATCATGGCATCGCCTCCGTGACGGTGAGGGTGAGCCCTTCCACGGCGCGCACCACGACGCGGGCGCCCTCGTGGATGGGTTGGAAGGAGACGGCGCGCCAGCGCTCGCCGTGGACGAACACCTCGCCGCCCGAAGGCGTGACGGGCCCGAGCGCCGTGCCCGCTTCCCCGACGAGCCCCGCGTCACCGCCCCGCTGCGGCAGCTTGCGCGTCTGGGCGCTGCGGTACGCGATGAAGGTGGCGGCCCCCGCGAAGAGCAGGGCGGTGGGCAGCATCACGGTCCACGACGGCCGGAAGGACGGCTCCACGAACCAGTCCGGCTCGAAGCGGTCCACCAGGAACACGCCGCCCAGGACCAGCAGGCCCGTGCCCGCGGCGCCCAGCAGCCCGCTGGTGACGAAGAGCTCCGCGATGATCAGCCCCACGCCCACGAGCATCAGCACCAGCGCGCCCGAGCGCACCGGCAGCGTGGCCGACGCCATCAGCGCGAGCACCAGCGCCACGATGCCCACGAGTCCCGGCGCCACCGCGCCCGGATGGGACAGCTCCACCACCAGCCCCAGCGCCGCGACGAGGAACAGCAGGTAGACGATGGACGGCTGCGCAATCGCATGCACCACGCGTTGGGATAGCCCTGGCGTCAGCGACTCGATGCGCGCCTCGCGCGTGGCGAGCGTCACGGTGTCACCGTCCGCGACCTCCACGCGGCGACCGTCCACGGCGGTGAGGAACGCGGCCTCGGTGGGGGCGATGAGCTCCACCACGCGGAGCGCCACGGCGCGGTCGGCGGGGACGCTGGCGCTGTCACGCACGGCCGCCGCGGCCCACTCGGGGTTGCGGCCCCGCTGCCGGGCGATGCCTTCCGCGAACGCCACGGTGTCGTTCTCGATCTTCCGCGCGAGCTGTTCGCCGCCCTGCTGATCCACGTCCTCGCCCCGAGCCCCCACCGGGTGCGCGGCGCCGATGTTCGTCCCGGGCGCCATGGCGCTCACGTTCGACGCGAGCGCGATGAAGACGCCCGCGCTGCCGGCATGCGCGCCGGACGGGCCCACCCAGACGAGCACGGGGACGCGCGAGCCCAGGAAGGCACGCACGATGGCGCGCGTGGCCTCCAGCGAGCCGCCCGGGGTGTCCAGCCGCACGAGCAGCGCCTGGGCCCCCTTCTCCTCCGCGCGCTTCACGCAGTCCGCGAGGTACGCGCCCGAACCGGCATCCACCACGCCCTCCAGCTCGCACCGCGCGATGAGGGGCGAAGCGGCGGCGGGGGGCCCTGAAGCGCAGAGGCCCAGCAGGAGGAAGACGCAGATCAGCAACCAGCCTCCGCGACGACCTCGGGCTTCCGCGAAACGGAAGGATCCCGAGGCTCTGTCCGAGGCTCTATCGACGCGCTCCCTCATTGCCGGCCGCTTCCTTCCGGTGCGCACAAACCCTCACGCACACGGACTGTGGCAACGCTGTGCATCGGGACCGTGGGAGACAGGGCCGCGAAGCCGAGGGCCTGGAGGGCGTCCGGCCAGGGAGGGCCCGGAATCCCGCCTGGGCATCCAAAGGTGGACGTTGCAGGGGATGCGCGTTGCTGGAGGAGGACGCACCTCTCCTAGGGTCGCTCTCTTGAACACCCGAGGAGGTTTCATGCGCCGTGCCGTGCTGATCATCGCTGCTCTGGGCCTGACCGCTGGAGCGGTGGCCTGCAAGACCACCCAGCCTCCCGGAACGGAGAACCAGAATCCCATCCAGGGACCGGACACGGTCCGCGAGCCCATCCAGAACGTGCCCGACGAACCGCCCGGCCCTGCAAGCCCCATCAACAACGCGGCGGGTGTGGACGGTGGCACCCCCGAAGCGGAGTAGTCCCGGGACTTCCGTGGCCGGGCGTGAGGAGCGCGTCCGGCCACGAGTTCCATGAGCCCCCGTGCTCCTTCCGTGACACGTGCCCCCCGTGTCACGTGCCCGTCGCGCGACCAGGGTTTCCACCGGGAACACGCGTGCCCTACGGTCCGGCCCCGGCGGCATGGCAGGCGAAGCCGGCGCGACTCCAGGAGGGCAGCACACGGTGGAGACCACGGTCTACAAGGCGGAGCGGGTGTGGACGTTGGATCCGGAGCGGCCGCGCGCGGAGGCGCTGGCGGTGCGCGACGGGCGGGTGCTCGCGGTGGGGACGCTCGCGGAGGTGCGCGCCGCCGCGGGTCCGGGTCCGTGCGAAGTGGACCTGGGCGCGGCCACGGTGGTGCCCGGCCTGGTGGACGCGCACGCGCACCTGCACGGCCTGGGGCGCAGCCTGACGACGGTGCGCCTGGAGCAGTCGCCCTCGGTGGAGGACGTCCTCCAGCGGCTGTCGCGAGCGGCCGCGTCGAGCTTCCAGGGGGACTGGCTGCTCGGCAAGGGCTGGGATCAGAACGAGTGGCCCGGCGCCGCGTTCCCGGGCCGCGCGGAGTTGGATGCGCGCTTCCCCACGACGCCGGTGTTCCTCACGCGCGTGGATCATCACGCGGCCTGGGTGAATGGAGAGGCGCTGCGCCGCGCGGGCATCACGCGCGACACGCCGGATCCGGAAGGAGGCCGCATCCTCAGGGACGCGAGGGGCGAGCCCACCGGCGTGCTGGTGGACAACGCGATGGACGCCGTGGCCGCGGCGATGCCCGCCCCCACGCCAGCACAGTTGGAAATCCGGCTGCGCGCCGCGCTGGAGCGCTGTGCCCAGGTGGGCCTCACGGGCGTGCACGACGCCGGCATGGACCTGGGCGCCTTCCGCATGTTGCAGGCCTGGGACGCGGCGGGGACGCTGCCGCTGCGAGTGTATGCGATGGCCGCGGGCCAGGGCGACGAGCGCCACGCCTACCTGGAGCAGGGCCCGTGGCAGGGCCGTCACCTGTCGATGCGCGCGGTGAAGTTCCTCGCGGACGGAGCGCTGGGCAGTCGGGGCGCGGCGCTGCACGAGGACTACAGCGACGAACCCGGCCAGCGCGGGCTGTTGCTCCTCGCGCCCGAGGAGCTCGAAGCACGCGCCCAGGCCTTCATGGCCCGGGGCTTCCAGGTGTGCATCCACGCCATCGGTGACCGCGCCAACACGCTGGTGGTGGACGTGCTCCTGCGCGGAGCGGAGCGCACGGGGACGAAGGCCCTGCGCCACCGCGTGGAGCACGCGCAGATCCTCCGGCTGGAGGACATCCGCAGGCTGGGCGCCGCGGGGCTTGTGGCCAGCGTGCAGCCCACGCACGCCACCAGCGACATGCGCTGGGCGGAGACGCGGCTGGGACGCGAGCGGCTGAAGGGCGCCTACGCGTGGCGCACGCTGAAGGACGCGGGCGCGCACCTGGCGCTGGGCAGTGACTTCCCCATCGAGAACCCGGACGTGCTCGCGGGGCTCTACGCGGCGCGCACGCGGCAGGACGCGAAGGGCTGGCCCGAGGGCGGCTGGTGGCCGCACGAACGCCTGAGCGCGGCCGAGTCCCTGGAGGGCTTCACCGTGGGACCCGCGTGGGCCTCGTTCGAGGAGGCGAGGCGCGGCAGGTTGAAGCCCGGCCTGGACGCGGACTTCGTCGCGCTCTCAGCGGATCCGCTGGAGGGACCCGCGCACGAGTTGGTGGATGCGCGCGTGCTGGCCACGGTGGTGGCGGGCACGGAGGTGTTCCGGGCCGCCGCCGGGTGACGCGACGCGGGTGACTCACCCGCCGAAGATGTGCGAGCGCGCGGCCTCGGCGATGGCGACGACGGCGGGGTGGCGCAGGCGGCGCTCGACGGTGATGGCGTAGAAGCACTGCTCGATTTCGTCGGTGTGCCCGATGGCGGTGACGTTGAACTGCCGCTGCACCTCTTCGTCGATGATGGAGGGCATGGCGAAGATGCCGTGCCCCTTCTGTCCGAAGGCCTGGAGCAGCGCGCTGTCGTCGAAGTCACCGGCGATGAGGGGGCGGATGCCCCGGCGCTCGAACCACAGGTCCAGCGAGCGGCGCACCGAGGACTCCTCCGACGGCAGCAGCATGGGCGCGCCGTTGAGGGACTGGGGGAAGTCCTTGCGCAGGTGCGCGAGCGACGCGGCGGCGAAGAACGTCACGCCGCACTTGCCCAGCAGGTGGTTGAAGGAGCGGACGCTGACGGGCTCGGAGCCGGGCGCGTCCGCGAGCACCACGTCCAGTTCATGCAGCGCCAGCGACGCGAGCAGCTGGGGCAGGGGGCTCTCGCGGCAGATGATGCGCAGCGAGGGGCCGGCGTCGAGCGCGGGCTTGAGCAGCTGCTCGGCGACGAGCTTGGGGATGACGTCCAGCACGCCCACGTTGAGGCGCAGCTGCTGCCCGGTGGGCAGGCCGGAGACGACGTTCTTCAGCTCGTTGCCCAGGCGGAAGATCTCATCCGCGTAGCGCATGACGGTGCGGCCCACGTCGGACAGGACGAGCTTGCGGCCCTTGCGCTCGAAGAGCTGGTGGCCCAGGGCTTCCTCGAGAAGCTTGATCTGGGTGCTGATGGTCGGCTGGGCGAGGTGCAGCTCCTCGCTCGCCTTGGCGATGCTGCCCGCCCGCGCAACCGTCCAGAAATACAGGAGATGGTGGTAGTTGAGCCAGGCCATGACTTAGGAATAACCGAAGGGATTCATCCAAACTAGCTTATTTTTTTATGAATGCCGGGCACTTATCTCTACGCCTGTCACCGCGCGATGGGTGTGCGGAGGACTGATTGGGGAGGTGCGTTCATGGAAGCCATCTACGAGGAGCGCGTGTCCACGATGGAGGGGGTCGACGCGGGTGTCGACGCCGGTGTGGATGCCGCTGAAGTGGAGTCGCGGGTGCGGGGGCACCTGGAGCTGGTCCGGCGTCTGGCGTGGAAGTACCGCTGGACGGGCCTGTCGCTGGACGAGTTGGTCTCGGAAGGCAACGTGGGCCTGGTGGAGGCGGCGCGCCGGTTCGAGGAGCGGGGCGTGCCGTTCGGCGCGTACGCGCAGCAGTGGATCCGCGCGCGCATCCGGGCCTACGTGTCGCGCACCTGGAGTGTGGCGGGGGGCCGGGCGCCCTGGATTGTCTTCCAACTTCGGCGGGAGCGCGCGCGGCTGGAGGCCCGGTGGGGCGAGGGCCACCCGGAGGTGATGAAGCGGTTGGCCGAGGCGCTGGGGAAGCGGGAGGAGGAGGTGACGCGGGGGTCGGAGGCGCTGGGCAAGGACGTGTCGCTGAACGCGCCGCTGGGCTGGGAGGGCGACGTGACGCAGCTGGACATGCTGGAGTCGGACCTGGACTCGCAGGAGGACCTGGCGGACCGGGACGTGTGGGCGCGGAAGCTTCACCAGAGCGTGGCGGAGGCCTGGCCGGAGCTGGACGCGCGCGAGCAGGCGCTGGTGAAGGAGCGGATGCTGGTGGAGGACGGGGTGAGCGCGGAGCTGCTGGCCCGGCGCTTCGGGGTGACGGCGGTGCGCATCCGGCAGATTGAGCAGGGGCTGCGCCAGAAGCTGCGCCAGCGGCTGACGGCGGGGTGCACGGCCTGGGACGGCGAGGCCCTGCGGCTGGCGGCCTGATCGGTAGGGGAGGGACGGGCCGCGTGGAAAGAGGTTGACGGCGCGGGCAAGGACTCGTAAATCGGCGCTGCCGCGCGCAGAACGCAGCACGCCCAAGTAGCTCAGTCGGTAGAGCAGGGGACTGAAAATCCCCGTGTCGGTGGTTCGATTCCGCCCTTGGGCACAAGACAGCACGAAGAGTTCAGGGCGTCAGACTCCGGTCTGGCGCCCTTTCTTTTTGTCCTCTCGTGGAATCGTCAGGGAGCGGCGCCAATGCGTGACGCGAACAGGCCGAACTTCTGGCTGTGACCCTCGCGCCGGCACCAGTCCTTGATGACGTTCAGGTCCACCTCATGGGCCTGTGCGTGGAAGACGGCGAGCGCCTGTTCCAGGCCGCTGAAGTCGTTCCAGAAGAGAAAGGACGCGAGTCGGTCACGGCATGAGTCGGTGGGCGACAGGACGTACAGCAGCTCGTCGTCACGACGCGCGGTGCTCCAGCTTTTGATCAGGTCGTCCCCCACCGCCAGCGGCCCGTTCGGAAACTCCAAAAGGAAGTGGGAGCGTGGGTGACGGTAGAAGTCTCCCTTCCTCGTGAAGCCGAGCGCGGCCAGCGCCGCTTCGCCTCCCGTCCCCCTGAGGGTGATCACGAAGTCGAGGTCTCCTGATTGGTATGCCTCCGGCGCGTAGTAGGTCGCCGCGCTTCCGCCCGTGAGCACTGCGCGGAAGCCCTGGCGATCCAGTGCGGTGCACACGGCGAAGGCAATGTCCGTGAGTGAAGACGTAGGCTCGATCACGAGAGCCCCGGCTTGCCAGCGCGGCGGGGACGGCGCCGTCGCGCGGCGAGCCTGGCCTGGAGGTCCAAGTCGCGCTCTCCGAGCTTCCAGAGCAGCGCGCTGAGTTCGGCGTGCGCGAAGTACCGAGGGTTCAGGCAGACCACACGCGTTTGCCCCATCAACCGACTGACGATGATCGCTTCCCGTTCGAGCGACGCCAGAATCGATTGGACAGTGTAGGGGCGTACGCCAAGCAGGGCCGCCAACTCACTGGGATAGGTTTCTTCGAGCAGACGGGTGGCCACGAGCACCGCCGTCCTGGTCGAAGTACCAAAGAGCCGAGAGCCATCTTCGAGCACGAAGCAACTCTACCAATCACTTTGGTACTACTGCCAAGATGATTGGTAAAGTATCAGCATCTTGCTTGGGAAGAAGACAGCACGAAGAGTTCAGGGCGTGGCGTCAGACTCCGGTCTGGCGCCCTTTCTTTTTGTCCGACCGTCGGACCTCGCTTCCCTCATCCTGCGGGGTCCGTGAACGACCTGAAGCCCACCGACGCCCCTGCTCGCCTGGCCCTCTCCTGGCGGCTCCTGGTGGGCGCATGGCTGCTGCTGCTCATCGTCCTGCGACTGTGGGACGTGACCCCGCCCCGCGTCGTGGGTGCGCAGGCCGCCCCCGAACAGTTCTCCGCCGAGCGTGCTCGCACCGACCTCCAGGCCCTCACGCGCGCGCCTCGCCCCTCCGGCACTCCGGCGCACCGCGCGGCCCGTGAGTACCTGCTGCGTCGGCTCGCCGAACTGGGCCTGAAGGGAGAGGTGCAGTCGACGTCGGTGGTCGGGGCGTGGTGGGGACTTCCCTACGACGCCGCGCACGTGGACAACGTGATGGCACGCCTGCCCGGGACCGATTCGACCGGCGCCGTGCTGCTCATGGCGCACTACGACTCCGTGCCGCACAGCCCTGGGGCGGGTGACGACGCGGCCGGCGTCGCCGTACTCCTGGAGACGCTCCGGGCGATGAAGGCCACGGGGGCGCTGCGCAACGACCTCCTCTTCCTCTTCACCGACGCGGAGGAGGCGGGCGCGCTGGGCGCGCAGGCGTTCCGTGCGCAGCACCCGTGGGCCCGTGACGTGGGCGTGGTGATCAACTTCGACTCACGCGGCACGAGCGGCGCCACCGTCCTGTACGAGACCAGCCAGGGCAACGCCCGCCTCATCCAGGCGATCGCGGAGTCGGTTCCCCGGCCCGTGGTGTCCTCGCTGTTCCCGGAGGTGGCTCGCCGGCTCGGACACTCCACCGACCTCCGCGTCTTCCGCGAGGCGGGCGTGCCAGCGATGAACTTCGGCTTCTCCGACTCCTCGTCGCACTACCACACGGCCCTGGATCGGCTCGACCACCTGGACCTGCGCAGCGTGCAGCACATGGGCATGTATGCGCTCGCGCTGGGGCGCACGTTCGGCGACCGCGACCTGCGCCAGCTTCCATCGGAGGACGCCGTCTTCTTCGACGTGTTCCTGGGCTGGATGGTCCGCTACCCGCGCTTCCTCGTGCTTCCCTTCGCGGCGCTCATCCTGCTGGCCCAGGTCGCCGTCATGCTTCGCGCCCGAAGCTCGGGCGCCGCCTCGTTCCGGGGCATCGCGCTCGGTGCGCTTGGCTTCCTCGCCAGCATCGTCCTCACCATGGCCGCGACGGGTGCCGTGCTGTTCGTGCTTCGTCGCACGGATCCGTCCCTGGCGCTGATGCGGGAGCCCTATGAGGCGACGTGGTATCGACTGGGGCTGACGGGGATGGGCGCCGGTGTGACCGCGGCGCTGTACCGCCTGCTGCGCCGCTGGCGGACGCCGGAGGAGGTGGCGCTCGGTGCCCTCCTTCCGTGGAGCGTCGGGCTCGCGGTGTCGAGCGTGCTGGCTCCCGGGGCCAGCTACTTCTTCGCGTGGCCGCTGGCGGGTGCGCTGGCGGGATTCGCGGCCCTGTCCTGGGCCCGTCGCACCGGACGCACCTCCCTATCGTTGGCAGTGTTGTTGCTGACCGCGGTGCCTGTGATTGCCGTCGCCGCTCCGGGCCCCTTCCTGTTGTTCGTCGCCCTCCAGGTGCAGCGCGGCTTCGTGGCCGTCGCCGTGGTGGCATTGCTGATGGGAGCGCTGCTGCCCCAAGTCGAGCTGCTGGGCGCGGGCCGGTCCTTCCGTCCCGCCGCGCTGCTGGCCATCGTGGGCGTGGTCCTGCTGGGCGTCGCGCTCGGCAGGTCTGGCTTTTCAGTGGAGAAGCCCCGGCCCACGGGGCTCACGTACGCGGTGGATCAGGCTTCGGGGCAGGCCTGGTGGCTGACCACGGATGACGAGCCGCCTCCTGCCCAGGCCCGCCTCTTTCCCTCGCAGACCGCGCGTCCCGGGCCGGGCGTGATCAGCCCCTATGACCTGGCCTACGTCACCCGGGCCGGCAGCGCTCCGGTGGAGTCCCTTCCAGCCCCAACCGTGGAACTCCTCGCCGACGAGCCGGCGGGCCCCGGGCGACGTCTGCGCCTCAAGGTCCGCTCCGCGCGACAGGCCCCGGAGCTGACGGTCATCGTCTCCTCGGAGACCACCGTCGTCCGGGCCCGCATCGATGGGCGCGATGTCGTGGAGTCTCCGCCCCACCTGTCGAACGAACAGCGGCCGTGGGGCTTCCGCTACCTGGGCGTTCCCTCCGAAGGCTTCGAGCTCGTGCTCGAACTGGCGGAGGCGCGTCCCGTCGAGCTGCGCGTCATCGACCGGACCTACTCGCTGCCCGGCTCGCACGAGGCCCCGGACCTGATGAGCGTGCCGTTCTACCTGGCGGGCTCGACGTTCGACTCGCAGCGCTTCCGCTTCTGATCAGTGTATGGGGTTGGACAGATACCTGCCCATCTGGCCATTGGCGGCATGGAAAACCGCCTGTTAGCGTTTTGCCCCTACCTGCGAGGATCAGTATGCGCGCCGGGGGGCAGCATCCGTGGGAACTCAGTCTATCGGAGCAGCAGCAGCGTGATTTCGAACGGGATGGCTTTGTCGGCCCGCTCCCCGGCTTTCTTTCCATCGATGAAGTCGATGCGCTGCGACGCGAGCTCGACGACGTGGTGTCGAACCGTCGGAGCCACCCGCTCTATGGACGGTTCTCGGTGCGCGACTGGCACCTGGTGTCGCCGCTGGCGATGCGCCTGTTCACGCACCCCGCCATCGTCCGCCGCCTCCAGCAGCTCGCGGGGGAGGACCTGCTCCTCTGGCGCTCGAAGATCTTCCACAGGGCGCTGGGGGATGGGGAGATGGGCTGGCACCAGGAGTGGGGCTGGTTCAACGGCGAGGAGCTTGGCAACGACCGCCCGGGGCTGATCCCCTCCAGTGTCGGTGGGGACTGGTGGAACCTCACCGTCTGGGTGGCGCTCGAAGACCTCACGCCGGACAACGGACCGCTGCGCTTCATCCGGGGCTCGCAGAAGACGCGCTTCCCCATCCAGAGGGTGCCGTTGGTCGACTCGGCGTTCTTCCGAGATCCCTTTCTCGGGGACCCCGACGTGGCGACGCTGGTGGAGCGGGCCCGGGACAACCGGCTGGTGCTCGACGTCGACACGTCCCGGATGTTCGACGGGATTGACGCCCACCTCCTGTCACGGGACGCGCTGAAGACCTATGTGAGGAATTGGCTGTCCAGCCTCCAGGCCGCCATCACGCTCCCCTTCGACGCACCAGCGGAGAGCGTGGTCACGCTGACGATGAAGAAGGGCGACTTCGTCATCTTCACGGAGCGGACGATGCACGCGTTGCTTCCGAACGACACCGCGAGCACCCGGATCGCCATCCACTGCCAGGTGACGACGTCCGACACGCTCGTCTACCCCGGCCGCCTGCGGGGCGACTTCACCGACGGGTCCAACCTGGACATCTCGCGGCACCGCTGTGTGCTGCTGTCAGGGCGGAAGCTCAACCGCGCCAATGCCTGTCTCCACGAGGAAGCCGGGACGCTCCTCGCGGGCCTGGCGCCGCGCGCGCATGGACTGCTGGGAGAGCGGTTGCTGGACCGCGCCGAGGCCCCGGGGCTCCACTGCTGGGAGAACCGCCTGGATGCGCGGACGGTGCCCTTCCTCGGGGACTCCAAGATGCGCGGGTCGGTCCACATCCCCGGTGTGACGTACGTGGAGATGGCGCTGGCGGCGGCGGAGGCGGTGCTCGGCCGCCGTCCGGTGTCCGTGGAAGACGTCGAGTACCACCATGCGCTCGTGCTCCAGGAGGACGGGGCGCGGCGGCTCCAGCTGTCGCTCCAGCGCGAAGGCGAGGGCGCGGCGGTGCGCGTGCACAGCCGCCCCGCGGAGGGCGCCGGGGCCTGGCAGCTCCACGCCAGCTTGAGGCTCCGACCCGATGCGCTGGCCCTGCCGGAGCCGGGAAGTGATGCGGTGCGCGCGGGACGTCGCTCCGCGGTCTGACTTCGAACAGGGATGGCGACATGAACGCGCGAAGCCCCAGCAGTGGCCCTGCTGTCGACTGGAGTCTGTCCTTCTTCGCGAGCGGCGAGGGGCGGGGTGACAAGTACCGGCTGCTCTTCGACGCGGCCCGCTTCGCGGACACCCAGGGCCTGCGCGGCATCTGGGTCCCCGAACGTCACTTCACGCCCCTGGGCGGGCTCTTCCCGCAGCCCTCGCTGCTCCTGGCGGCGCTGGCGCGCGAGACGCGCAACCTGCGGCTGGGCGCAGGGAGCATCGTGGTCCCGCTCCACCATCCGGTGCGCATCGCGGAGGCGCTCTCCGTCGTGGACAACCTGTCCGGCGGCCGCGTGGTGGCGTCGTTCGCTTCGGGGTGGAACCCGGGGGACTTCGCGCTCGCGCCCGAAGCCTACGAGGACCGGCACCGCGTGATGCTCCAGGGCGTGGAGACGGTGCGGCGGTTGTGGAGCGGTCAGCCGTTGAGCCTGCCCGGCGGCGATGGCCTCGAACATGAGGTGCGCATCTTCCCGACGCCGCTCCAGCGCGCGCTGCCCATCTGGCTCACGTCCACGGGCTCCGCCGCGACGTTCGAGACCGCGGGGGCGCTGGGCGCCAACATCCTCACCCACCTCGTGGATCAGGACCTGGACGTGCTGGCGGCGCGGATCGCCGCCTACCGTCGGGGCCGGCAGCGGGTGGGACTCCCCGAGGACGGCGGCACCGTCACCGTCATGCTGCACACGTTCCTCGGAGAGGACGAAGCGCGGGTGCGCGCCCAGGCCCGTCCCGCGTTCCGTCGCTACCTGCTCGCGAACGCGCCCCTGCTCCAGGCGGGCGCCTACAGCCGCGGCAGGAAGATGGACCTGTCCCAGCTCGCGGAGGGCGACATCGAGGCGCTCGTGGATCACCAGTTCGAGCGGCTGTTCTCGGGACACGCCCTGCTCGGCACACCGGAGAAGTGCGTCCCGCTCGTGCGGAGCCTGACGGCGCTGGGCGTTGGTGAGATCGCCTGCCTGGTGGACTTCGTCGACGAGCCGGGCGAGGTGCTCGAAGGTCTCCACTCCCTGCTGCGTCTGCGCGAGCTGTGCGCGGCGGCTCCGAGGAGCCGGCCCGTTCCCCTCGCGGCGCCTCCCGTGCAGGCGTCCCCGGCGGCGCCTTCGTTGGAGGAGCAGCGCGCCCGCGCGGAGGAGGTGCTCGCGGGTGAGACGTTCTATGCGCGCCTGCTGAAGGCCGGAGGGGACTCCGCCGGGCCCGGCCTCCGGATCATCTCGCGGTTGTGGCGCCGTGCGGATGAGGCGCTCGCGGAGCTGGAGCTTCCCGCGTCCCTGCGCGCGGACCTGGGCCGGTATCAGGCGCACCCGGCGCTGCTCGACCACTGCTTCGCCGTGTTGATCGCGACGGCGCTCGCGGAAGGCGCGGAGGCCGGGGCGGGGCAGGTGGGCCTGCCGTCGGGGATGCGCAGCTTCCGCATCCTGGGAGCGCTCTCCCGCGCGCGCTACAGCCGGGCCGTGCGAGTGCCCGAGGCGGAGGATGGGAACTCGCTCGTCGGGAACGTGGCCATCCTGGATGCGGACGGCGTGGTCATCGCGGAGGCCACCGGGCTGCGGATCCAGGGACTGGGGAAGAAGCGCGTCGCGGCCACGCCGACGGTGGGGGCCTACACGCTGCGCTGGGAGCCCATGCCTCCCTTGAATGCACGGCCCCCTGGTGGTGGGCCGTGGCTCGTGCTCGACAGTGGCTCCGAGCTGGGGGCGCCGTTGGTGGCGGCGCTGGAGGACCATGGCGTCTCGCGGGCCCGCTTGGTTCCGGAGGTCATCGGTCACGATGCCCGGGCCATCGAGCACCAGGTGAAGGAGTCGCTGGCGGCGGGTCCGGCGGGTGGCACCGTGGTGTTCCTGTGGGAAGCGGGCGAGCGTTCCGGTTCGGTGGATCCCGGCGTGCTGGGCCACAAGCTCGCCGTCCTGGCCGCCGCCGCGCGCGGGGCCGCGCATCCCGCCTCCGGTGGCGCGAGGCTCATCGTCGTCACCTCGGGGGCGCTGGCGGTCCAGGGGCCTCCCACCGCGCCGGAGGCCGCCACGGCCTGGGGGCTCGCGCGCACGCTCTTCGCGGAGCACCCTTCGTTGGCGGGGGGGCTCATCGACCTGGAGCGCGAGCCCGTGACGGACAGGTCCGTGCTGCTGCTCGTCACGGCCCTGCTGGCGCCGGAGCGTGAGCTGGAGGTCGCCTACCGTCGAGGCCGGGCCTACGTGCCGAGGCTGGAGGCGGCGGAGCTGCCCCCCGCGCCCGTGCTCCCCGCGTACCGCGCCGACGCGAGCTACCTCATCCTCGGCGGGATGGGGGCGCTGGGGCTCGCGGTCGCGGGGCACCTCGCGGCCCGGGGCGCGGGCGCGCTCATCCTCCTGCAGCGCACGCCGCTGTCGGACATGGAGCAGGGCCCGGATCCGCGTGCGCAACGGAGGGCGGTGGAAGCGCTGGAGCAGGCCGGGGCTCGCGTGGCGGTCGTCCCCGCGGATGTCTCCGATGCGCGATCCGTCGCACGGGCCCTGGAGGAATTGCGGCGCAGGGGGTGGCCGCCGGTGAAGGGCGTGGTCCATGCCGCGGCCGTCCTCCGCGACGGCACGCTGGCGCGGCTGGACGCGGATGCGTTCACGCGTGTGCTGGCACCGAAGGTCTCCGGGGCGTGGTTGGTGCACCGGGCCCTGGGGGACACGCCGCTGGATTTCTTCGTGCTGTTCTCCTCCGCGGCCTCCATCACCGGGGCGCCGGGGCAGGGGAACTCCGCGGCCGCGAATGCGTTCCTGGACTCGCTCGCGCCCGCGCTGGTCGCGGCGGGCCGTCCCGCCGTGAGCATCAGCTGGGGGCCCTGGGCGGACGTCGGCATGACGGCTCGCACCTCACGTCCCGGCGCCCTGCATTCGGGGCGGGGCCTGGAGGTCGAAGCGGCGCTCGGCGCGTTCGAGCGGCTTCGCTCCGGTGCGCTCGGGGCCCATGTCGCGGTGCTGTCGTTCGATTGGGGAAAGCTGGGCGAGGTCCTCCCCGTGCTCGCGGGCAGGCCCATGTTCTCGCGCCTGGTTCCCCAGCCCGCGTCTCCTGTCCGGGGATTGGATCCGGCGAAGTTGCGGTCCGCGGCTCCGGAGGCAGCCCGGCGGATGCTGGAGCAATACCTGTGCGCGAACGTCGCGACCCTCCTGGGCTTGAAGCCGGGGGACGTCGAACCGGAGCGCACCCTCACCGGCATGGGGTTCAATTCGTTGTCCGCGCTGCAGCTTCGCAACACCGTGGATGCGGAGCTGGGGGTGGCGCTGCCGGTGGTGGGCTTCCTGGAGCAGACCACCCTCCGGAGCCTCGCGACGGCGGTGCTGCTCGCGCTTCCCGGCTCCACAAGCCATTGACGGGATGGGCGTGTGAGTGCGCCTGCTCAGACCGCCCTGAACTTCGCGCCAGAGATGCCGAGGTGCTCCAAGGCATTCTTGATGTCTTCGGAGACGATGAGCGCGATGTGCCAACCCCAGGGACGGAACACCCTGGCGGTTCCTACCTTCGTCGGGTCGATCCGCATCCCGGAGACGGAGGAGTAGGTGCCAACCCGGTCCGGTCGACCGTCCTCCGGCATCCAGTAACGGACTTCCTCCGACGCCTGGTCGTCGATGCACTTCACGATACGGACGACGTTGACGAGGAGGTACGACTCCTTCCGCGTCTCTATCTCCACCGGGAGGAGTTGCACGTCCCCCGATGCGAGCTTCGCCATGAGCGTCGCGACCTTCTCGGTAACGATGGGGACCGCACCGGCATCGGCGAGCGTGAAGTCGAGGGGCCTGCCGGCCTGGTAGATGGGGATCCTCAGGCGGGCTTCCGCCTGCGCGGGTTCGCCGCGAAGGAACACACGTGACCCGAACTCCTGTCCCCGCGAGTCGATGGGTGTTCCCAGTTCCCACCGGCCAGGAACATGGACGTCATCCGACAACTTGAAGTACCGCGTCGCCATGGTGGGGTCCCGACTTCAATCGGTCCGGGTGACCAACTTGTTGAGCAGGGTGTTCTGCGTGTTGATCTCTTTTGCCAGCTTCTCGAGGATGTTGACCAGTAACTCGCGGCACTGTCGCATGCTGTCGCAATCCCGTGTCGCATCCCTCAACCGCTCGAAGATTTCCTCGTGGTATTCCTGAGGGTGCGGACCTTTGTGGCCCCTGACGCGCACCTTGTTGGCCGGGTCATCCAGCGACATGCCGGCCTTTTCGAAGAGCTGTCGGAACCTGGGAGTCCACGGCCCACCGCTGTGGGTGGCCTTCTCGAATTTGTTGCTGGCGATGTGATGCTCGTGGCCCTTGGCGTCCACTCCTTCGGTTCGCGAGGCGCTCGTCTCCCTCGCGGTCTGGGCCACTGCCCCTGGGGCTAGAGCGATGGTGATGACGCCTCCTGGCGCCATTTCCACGGAGGTGACTTGGCCTGCCGCGGAGAGGCGGAACCCGCCCTGCTCCGCCCCCAACAAAGCCGCCTGTGCCGAGCCAGGCAGGGTGGGCAGCCTTGCCGCCAGCGTCTGGGCGGTTTCTCCGAGGGCGGCCATGGCAAGCATGACGAAGACACGCGCAGCATTCTTGCCCATCACCTTGCCGTACGCCTCGCCTGCACCTCGGATCTCGTCGAAGGTCGTGGCCATCCGCACTTGTGCGGCGAGCGCCTGGAAGCCCTGGATGAGGCCCCACACAGTGTCCCAGCCAAGGTAGGCAATGAGGCTGACTGTCAGGACCGCAGCGATGCCCTTGGAGACCGGCTCGGGGAGCAGCCAGAGGCCGAAGTAGACAGCGCCCGTCGTGGCCAGCATGGCGACAATCTCGTCTTGATGGGTGAGTGCTCCCAGCGCATCGACAGTCTCATTCCAGACGGAATCCAGGGCGATTTGAAAGGCCAGGGTTCGTCTGCCCTCCTCATCCAGTGAGGGCCCGTCATCAAGCAGGCGCAGGCAATCCCCGGGAGTTCCTTTGCGTTTGCACCAGCGAGTGTAGGCACTCGTCAGCTCGGAACTGGCATCAGGCTCCAGAAGGTGAGCCCGCTCCGGCGACTCAACGGAAACGAGTCCCAGCCTCCCCCTGACATGCGAATAGGTGCGTGGGCGCAAGGACTGCGCGAACAGTCGAAGTGCTGCTTCACGAGGGGGGCCCAAATAGGTGGCATCGCGCCCCAACTGATGGACCGCTTCCTTGAAACCGCTTCCCTCCAGTTTGACGGGTTTGATGCCGCTGGGTGGCACGTAGGCAATGGGATCGCCTTGACCAGTCTCCAGTCGGAAGGCCCGTGAGGAGGTGCCGCAACCGACGAGCAGCAACAGTAGCAGGGGGATCCACCTGCGTGCGTTCACGACGCCTCCTGGACAGCGCTCTCTTCTAGAGACAGAAGATGCTCAAAAGGCGATGTCGTCCGGGTCCTTGTTCTTGAAGAAGCACGGGCGACACAGTGGTTTGTTCATGGTCGCGGGCGTTTCCGTCCCACACAGGTGGCAATGCTTATCCGTGTAGTTCGGGTCGCCGTAGCGATTCCAGATGGCGAAGTGCTCATCGCAATAGGGTTCGTCGGGTGAGAATTCAATCTCGCAGCAACAGCGAATGCAGAACCCATGGTCCGGACTCTTCGGCACAGAGGATGGCGCCTTCTTCGACCTGGGCTTCGCTTCAGCGGGCGGAGAGGGGCGACGCGCATCCGTGGAGCGTGCTCGCCCCCATGCCTCAAGATGAGGGGCGATCTCGGTCTTCACGAACGCGGTGATCTGGGCGTATTCGGCGCGCTCCGCGGGAACCCAGACTCCAATTTCGATGCTGTTGTTGAACGAGGACTCAAGCAGGTTCAGGGACGTGATGAGTGCATGTCGTTCGGAATAATAGAGCTTGGCATGCAGGTCCTTGACGCAAGCAAGCTTGAGGCCTGCTTCCAGGAGCTTGGTCAGTGACTCCTGGCCCTGGATGGACGGGCCCCGGGTGCTTTCATCCTCGGCGCGAATGACAAGAGTGACCTCGACCTTGCGGTCAAGGGTCTGCCGGATCTTTCGCTCCAGGTCGCGCAGCTTGTCGATGCTGACGTAGGGACTGATCAACACGACGGACTTCCGGGCTTCGTCGAGGATGCCGTGCAGTCGCCGCACGGTGTCGCTCTTTCCGAGGAACTCAAGGGGCTGCGGGCCTTGCTGGCGGAAGAATTGGTCGAACATGGGGGAGTGTGTCTGGTTCATACCAGGAGTCCCGGACTCCTGGAATGCGGTCCGGGGTGCACATCCGGGCGCGACGCGGTAGATGGAGGGACCGGAGGAACATCAACGCAATGGACTCGAACGTGGTGGCGGAGCTGGAGAAGGCGGGCGTGAAGGTGGATGACCCCATGCGCCTGTTCATCCCCGTGGAGCGGGACGAGCAGGGCCGGGTGAAGACCGTGGGCGACGAGGTGCCCGTTCGCTACGGCGACGTCACCGCCCACGTGCACCTGCTGCCCGTCGCGAAGCTGTGGACCGGCGACAAGCAGCCCCCCAACTTCGCCAAGCCGCCCTTCTTCGAATACGAGCCGTTCTTCTTCCTCATCGAGGCCACCGCCGCCGGCTTCTGCCGCGACACGCGCCACCCGGAGAACGACCGGGAGTTCGCCCAGCTCTACCGCCACCTGGCGCGGCGGCCGGACGGCCACCACAAGAACCCCCTCTTCTCCCACCTGCGCGCCGCCGCCCGCCTGTACATGTCCCTGCGCGACGTCAGCCAGGCGGAGTTCGAGGCCGTCGCCCAGCGCCTCCACCAGTCCGCGAACACGTACTCGGCCCACGTCGGCAGCCAGAACTACTTCATCAACGTGCTGCGACAGGTGCTGGGCGCCTGAGCAGGACCGCCGAGGCGGGGCACGCCTGCCTCCCCGCTTCCTCGGCGTAGGCCTGGGAGGGATGTCGGGGCGCGGACGAGGGTGAGGACGACCGGGGGCACAGGCTCGCCAGGTCCCCACC
>NZ_RAWA01000016.1 GCF_003611675.1 Corallococcus sp. CA053C | reverse complement strand
GCGTGGGGCTGCATGAAGGGGGCCCGCAGGCTAGCCCAAGGATCCGCCCCGTCCACCGTTTCGGGGTCCAGGACGACGGAAGTCTCCTCCAGGCGGCGGGCCTCCTGGCCGCTGGTCGGACGGGGGGACAGGGGCTGTACCCCTGTCGACGCTAGAGCGACTTGAGGAACGCCAGCAGCGCGGCCCGGTCCTCCCGGGGCAGCCGCACATAGCGCGCCTGCGCCGGAGCCGCCTCGCCCCCGTGCCAGAGCACGGCTTCCTCCAGGTTGCGCGCCCGGCCGTCATGCAGGAAGCGCGTGTGCTTGTTGACGACCTCCACCAGCCCGATGCCCCACAGGGGAGGCGTGCGCCACTCCTGGCCCGTGGCGAGCCCATCCGGGCGCCCATCCGCCAGGTCCTCGCCCAGGTCGTGCAGCAACAGGTCCGTGTAGGTGTAGAGGACCTGACCGGACACCTCGTCGAAGCCCTCCACGGTCCCCGTCTCCTGGGGCGTGTCGATGTGGCAGGCCGCGCACCCGATGGCGCGGAACACGGCGTGGCCGCGCTGCACCTCGGGGGCCTCCCAGTCGCGCCGCTTCGGCACGGCCACGAGGCGCATGTAGATCATCAACTGTTCCAGGTCGTCCGGAGTCACCTCCGGCGCACCGGGAGCGTCCCGCCCCTGCTCAAGGGGATACAGGGTCGTGGTGAGCCCCATGTCCGCGAGGAGCGCATGCGCCACCTGCTGTCGCAGCGTGGGCTGGTTGGCCTTCCATCCGAAGCGGCCCAGCCGGGTGGCGCCGGTCTCCACGTCCAGCACCTGGTTGGCGCGGCCGGAGATGCCGTCGTGGTCGCGGTCCTCGGGGTCGGCCCGGGCGAGGATGGCCGCTTCGGGAAGGGCCTCCAGCAAGCCCAATCCAAAGTTCACGGGCGACACGCGAGCGGACACGGGGGCCCCGTCGCCCAGCGGGCCATGAACGAGCCCCTGGAACTGGTAGCGCGGACGCACGAGCGAGTACGGCTCGCCGGTGGCGAACGTGCCGCGCGTCTCCTCGAACTCAACGCGGACATGGCCCTCGGGCACGTGGCCCTCCAGGGCGTGCGCGTCGAGCTGGCCGCCGTACAACGGATGGGGACCCGCACCCTCGGGCGCGCTCAACTGGAACACCAGCGAGACGGGCGCTTCGGAAGGCGAGGCCGGCGGCTGACCCCGGCCGTCCTTCACGTGGCAGGTCATGCAGGAGGAGGCGCTGAAGAGCGGGCCCACGAGGACGGGGCCCCTGCCGGCCTCGCTCCAGTCGCGGTCGAAGACGCCCTTGCCGGCGTAGAAGTCCGGCCAGCGCGAGCGCGGCATGTTCATGGGCGCGCGCCCGAAGGCGTTGCGGCCCGGATCCGTCACGGTGGTGGCGCCGCCGGAGCGCTCCACGCCGGGAAGGACGACGGGAGGCAGTGCGCCCAGAAGGAGGGGCTCGGGACGGCGGATGACGGTGGCCCACGCGGCGCCGACGAGCAGCGCTCCGGCGGAGATGCCAGCGATGGACCAGGGCACGCGCATCCGGAAGCCTCCACGAAACCCGACCCAAGGACGGCGTGCTTCGTTCGCAACGGGGGAGCAGGAGCGCCTTGCACCTGCCACGCCACGCACCGCGCCAGCCCGGCTCCGCTCGGAGGCGCAGCGCCGGGTGACACGGCGATCCCGGCGGCTGTAGCGCGGTGGGTTACAGGGGAGCGCGGGGGTGTATCGGCCCGCGTTACAGCGGAGGGCTCCACGGACACTCCGGGTGCGGATGTCCTCCACTCCCGCCGTGATGTTGCGTGGAGTGCGACGGGGGACTAGGGAACCGGTCCTCGTATGTCGGCGCTCGCGGAACTGCTCGATGCCCTCCGGGAAGAGACCCGCCCGGAGACCTGGTCTGCCGGCATGGCGCTCGCTCGCGCGGGGGCCGTCTCGGTGCTCTCCGTGGGTGAGGAGGAGACCGTGGTGCGCGTGCGCGTGCCAGGTCGTCCCGCGCCCGTGAAGTCCGTGCTCTACCCGGAGGACGAAATCTGGGAGTGCGACTGTCGCGGCAAGCACGACCCCTGTGAGCACGTGATCGCGGCCGCCTTCTTCCTCCACCAGGCCGAAGGCCGCCGCGTGCCGCCGTCCCCGGCCCGCCCCGGCACCGCGCCCACGGCCGCACGCCCTGGCACCGCCCCCAATGCCGTGCGACCCGGCACCGCGCCGAAGCCGGAGCGCATGGTGTACCGCTTCAAGCGCGTGGACGGAGGCCTCCAGCTGGAGCGCCTGGTGGTGCGTCCGGACAACACCGCGCGCCTCCTGGCCCGCAGCCTGACGTCCCTCCTGAACAACCCCGTGGAAGCAGCGCGCATCCAGGTGGAGCCCTGCGACCTGCTCGCGGACAAGCTGCTGGCGCAGCCCACGAAGGGCGCGCTCCCCACGAGCCGGCTGGACGCCCTGCTGCACGTGCTGGAGAAGGCGCGCACGGTGCTCTTCGACGGAGTGTTGGTGTCCGTCTCGAACGAGCCCCTCCTCCCGCGCGTCACCGTGGAGGACCGGGGCGAGCAGACGGTGCTCAAGGTGGAGAAGGATCCGCGCATCACCGAGCTGGTCAGCCCCGGCGTCGCGCTGTGCGCGGGCACGCTCTGCCGGCTGGGCGAACAGACCCTCACCGGCGCGCGGCTGGAGAACCTGCCGCAGGAGCGGGTCTTCTCCGCGGATCAGCTGGCGGATCTGACGGGCAAGGTGTTGCCGGACTTCGCGCGGCGGATGCCGGTGGACGTGAAGAGCCGGCGGCTGCCACCCATCGACCGGACGCTCAAGCCGCGCATCTCGCTGGAGCTCGACAAGCTCGACGCGGGGCTCTCCGTGCTGCCCACGCTGGTGTACGGCTCACCGCCCACCGCGCGCATCGACAACGGGCGCATGGTGTACCTCCAGGGCGCCGCCCCCGTGCGCGACGAGGCCACCGAGACGAAGCTGATCCACCAGCTGCGGGACGAGCTGAACATGGCGCCGGGCCGGCGCGTGACGGTCCACGGCAAGGACGCGGTGCAGCTCGCGGACAAGCTGCGGCGCTGGAGGGGCGGCCTCACGGGCGACGCGGCGGGCGTGGTCAGCCCCGACGTGAAGCTGCGGCCCACGCTCACGCTGGACACGACCACCACCGAGGCCGGCGTGCCCCGCGTGGGCTTCTCGCTCGACTTCCAGGTCGAAGGCCTGGGGCCCGGCGTGACGCGCTCGGTGGACGCTGGCGCGGTGATGCGAGCCTGGGAAGAGGGCTTGGGGCTGGTGCCGCTGGAGGGCGGCGGATGGGCGCCGTTGCCCACGGGCTGGCTGAAGGCCCATGGGCAGCGCGTGACGGACCTGCTCGCCGCGCGCGAGACGGACGGGCGCATCGCCAACCACGCCATCCCCCAGCTCACCGGGCTGTGCGACGCGCTGGAGCACCCTGCCCCGCCCGGCCTGGAGCGACTCGCTCCGCTGGTGCAGGGCTTCGAGAAGCTCCCCGAGCCGCGCCTCCCCAAGGACCTCACCGCGACGCTGCGCCCCTACCAGCTGCAGGGCGTGAGCTGGCTCACCTTCCTGCGACAGGCGGGGCTGGGAGGCGTGCTCGCGGACGACATGGGCCTGGGCAAGACCCTGCAGACCCTCTGCACGGTGGGCCCTGGGACGCTCATCGTGGCGCCCACGAGCGTGCTCCCCAACTGGGAGGCGGAGGTGAAGCGCTTCCGCCCGTCGCTGAAGGTGGCCGTCTACCACGGCGTGGGCCGGACCCTGGACGAGACGGCCGACGTGACGCTCACCACGTACGCGCTCCTGCGCCTGGATGCGGCCATCCTGGGCGCGAAGACGTGGGACACGGTGGTGTTGGACGAAGCGCAGGCCATCAAGAACCCGGACAGCCAGGTCGCGCGAGCGGCCTACGAGCTGGACGCGGGCTTCCGGCTGGCGCTCAGCGGCACGCCCATCGAGAACCGGCTCGAGGAGCTGTGGAGCCTGATGCACTTCACCAACCGGGGGCTCCTGGGCGGACGCAAGGCCTTCGAGGAGCGCTGGTCGCGGCCGGTGTCGGAGAACCAGAAGGGAGCCGCCGAGCAGCTGCGCGCGAGGATTCGTCCCTTCGTGCTGCGCAGGCTCAAGCGCGACGTGGCGCCCGACCTGCCGCCGCGCACCGAGGCCGTGCGGCACGTCACGCTCACGGAGCAGGAGCGCGCCGTCTACGACGCGGTCCACGCCGCGACGCGCGAGGAGGTCGTGTCGCAGCTCGAGGAGGGCGGCAGCGTGCTGAAGGCGCTGGAGGCGCTGCTCAGGCTGCGGCAGGCGGCCTGCCATCCCGCGCTGGTGCCGGGGCAGCAGGCGAAGACGTCCTCGAAGGTGCAGGCGCTGGTGGAGGCGCTCGGCACGGCGGCGGACGACGGGCACAAGGCGCTCGTGTTCTCGCAGTGGACGTCGATGTTGGACCTCATCGAGCCCGCGCTGAAAGAAGCAGGCATCGGGTTCATCCGGTTGGATGGCGGCACGGCGAACCGGGGCGCGGTGGCCGCGTCCTTCCAGGACGAGAAGGGCCCGCCGGTGATGCTCATCTCGCTGAAGGCGGGAGCCACGGGGCTCAACCTCACGGCAGCGGATCACGTCTTCCTGGTGGACCCCTGGTGGAACCCGTCCGTGGAGGCGCAGGCCGCGGACCGCGCGCACCGCATCGGGCAGCAGCGACCGGTGATGGTGTACCGGATGGTGTCCCAGGGCACGGTGGAGGAGAAGATCCTCCTCCTCCAGGACAAGAAGCGCGCCCTCTTCGAAGCCGCGCTCGGAGGAGCCTCGGGAGGAGGCGCCGCGCTCACGCGCGCGGATCTCATGCAGCTGCTGAACTGAAGGCGAGCGGGGGCACGACCGCTCGGGCACGAGCGTGCGTTCAAGGTGCGAAGGAAGCAGCCCCTGACGCTCACGCGGGGAGTGCGCACCGTTTCGGGGAGTCTGGCTTTACCCGAAAGGAGTCACAGCATGCCCCCGTCCATTCCCGACACGATGAAGGCCGCGGCGCTCGACCATTTTGGCGGCCCCGAGGTCCTCGGCATCAAGACCGTGTCCGTTCCCACCTGCGGTGACGACGAGCTCCTCATCCGCGTCGCGGTCGCCGGAGTCGGCGCCTGGGATTTCATGGAGCGCGAAGGACAGATGGCCGAATTTGTCCCAGGAGGCCCGCGCTTCCCCTACATCCCCGGCACCGACGGCGCGGGAGAGGTGGTCGCGGTGGGCAAGGCCGTGCAGGGCTTCAAGGAGGGCGACCGCGTCTACGGCACCGCGTTCAACAGCAACAAGGGAGGCTTCTACGCGCAGTTCACCGTGGTGAAGGCGCGGCAGGCGGCACGGATTCCCAAGGGCCTGAAGATCGAGCAGGCAGCGGCCCTCGCGGCGGATGGCATCACCGCGCTGCAAGGCGTTGAAGAGCACCTCCAGCTCAAGGCAGGCCAACGCCTGCTCATCTTCGGCGCCAGCGGCGGCGTGGGACACCTCGCCCTACAGTTCGCCAAGAGACTGGGAGCCCAGGTGTTGGCGATCGCTTCGGGCGAGGACGGGGTGGAGCTGGCCCGTCGGCTCGGCGCGGACGCGGTCGTCGAGGGCCGCCAGGGAGACGTGGACAAGGCCTGCCGTGAGTTCGCGCCGGACGGCTTCGACGGCGCGTTGGTGCTGGCGAGCGGGGACACCTGCGAGGTCGCGCTCAAGCACGTCCGCCAGGGAGGGCGCATCGCGCACCCGAACGGCGTGGTGCCTCCTCCGAAGGGCTCCGGGAGCGTCAAGGTCATCGCCTACGATGGCATCGCCCATCCGCAAGCCCTGCAGCGGATCAACGAGCTCATCGAAGCGGGCCCCTTCCATCTGGAGATCGGTCACCTCTACGCGATGGAAGAGGCCGCCAAGGCGCAGCAGGAGGTGCGCAAGCACCACCTGGGCAAGTTCGCGATGCGGATCCACTGACGCCGCGAAGGCCCTCCCGGCCACAGCGGGCCGCTGAAGGTGACCTGGAAGGAAGAGAGGGGCTACTGGAGCCGGGAGGAGGTCGAGGCCGCCATGCGCCAGGGCAATCCAGACGTCAGGGCCGCCCTCGACCGGCTGCTGTTCTGCCGCAACAGCACCGGGCAGAACGAGATGTCGCTGCTGGGATACCTGGGGACGAAGGAGGCGGCGGAGACCGCGTATGCGATTGCGCAGCGTTGCCCTCACGCGCAGGCGACCGCCACCGCGGCGCTGGTGCGCTTGAAGGACCCGAGGGCTGCGAAGTTCCTACCCCAGGCGCTGGAACAATGGGGCCAGGACCAGGAGGCGCTGAAGCGAGCACTGCTGGACGCGTACACCCCGAAGCTGGGCCAGCAACTGCTCGCACTGGAGGCCAAGGGCCACGAGCAGGCCGGGAGCATGGTGAAGTTGCTGAAGGCCGCCGGGGTGATGAAGGAATAGCTCCGGCCGTCAGTGCGGTCCGGCGTCCTTCGCGGCGGGGGTCAGCATCCGGACCGCCACGGAGCGGCACTCGGCGCACGCCACCCCGGTGCGCTCCCAGTGCACCTGCGCCTCCAGCTCGCTGGAGTCCTCCGACCCGGCCTCCAGCCGCTGGACGAGCTCCGCGAGCGCATCGCCGCGTCCGCCCTCCGCCTCGCCAGCAGGGTCGAGCAGGTCCTGCTCCCCTTCGAGCACCAGGCTGAAGCGGTAGTACACCTCGTGGGCCGCCAGGACGCGCTGACACGCCGCACAGGTTCTTGGTTGCGGACCCGTCATACCGCCAAGCGTAGCCAGGAACGCCCACGCCCGCCCCCACAACCTTTGAGCGAGGCCCGGGAGGATTCGATGTGCAGTGCACTTGACACTCCTCACGTCGTCCCTAGCTTCCGGCACACGAAAACGAAGCGCCCTGACACCCCGAGTGCGCGGTCCTTTTCGCCTTCCCTCAAATCCTCTGGAGCAAGCATGACCAGGCATCTGAAGATGCTGTTCGTCGCGGCAATGGCAGTGACGGGAATGGTGGGCTGCGGCGTGGACGCCGCGATCGACTGTCACTCCATCTGCGACCGCTATGCCTCCTGCTACGACAGCAACTACGACACCTCCGCGTGCGAGAGCCGCTGCCGGGACAACGCGAACGACGATGACGACTACAAGCGAAAGGCAGACATGTGTGACGCCTGCCTCACGGACCGGGCCTGCACTTCGGCGACCTTCGCCTGCGGAACCGACTGCGCCGCCGTCGTCCCCTGAGTGACGCGGAGGGCAGGCGGGGGCGTGAATGCACGAGCCGGGGATCGAACCCGGACGACCCTTGCGAGTCAGCGGATTTTAAGTCCGCTGCGTCTGCCAGTTCCGCCACTCGTGCTCTCACCGCATCGACAAGCTACATCATCCCGCCTCATGGCGCGCACGGTGGGACGGCCGGTCCTCGTGACCCCACCCGCATGCGCATGAAGAGCGCGGGTTCGGACGTCCTCCCAGGGCGCAGGCCCCTGGCGAGGAACGGGCCCCAGCCCCCCGAACGGAGTGCCAGCCCCGCCGGACGGCCCGGAAACGGGGCGCTGGCGGGCCCTCCCGAGGGGCCTGGGGGCTTCCGAAGCCCTTGAATGGTGGGGGAAGTCCCTTGATTCCTCCACTGCTGGACGGCCGGGGCTTCCGAGAGCGTCGCATCCGGCGGGCCCCTGTTATAAAGCGCCCCCCATGCTTGAGACCGTCACCAAGGGCTTCCGGGCCGCCAAGAACCGCCTCGCCGGCAAGAGCGAACTCACCCCCGACCTGGTGGACGAGTCGCTGCGAGACATCCGGGTTTCGTTGTTGGAGGCGGACGTCGCCTTCGACGTGGTGAAGAAGTTCGTCGCCCGCGTCCGCGAGAAGGCCGTGGGCGAGGTGGTGCAGACCACCGTCACGGACGCAGGGGGCCAGAAGCGCCGCGTGAGCGCGATGGACCACTTCATCAAGATCTGCCACGACGAGCTGGAAGCCCTGATGGGCCCGGTGGACACGAGCCTCCACCTGAAGCCGAAGGGCCAGCTGTCCGGCATCATGATGGTGGGCCTCCAGGGCTCCGGTAAGACGACGACGACGGGCAAGCTCGCCAGCCGGCTCCTTCAGGAAGGGCGCAAGCCGTTGCTGGTCGCCGCGGACATCTACCGTCCGGCCGCCGTGGACCAGCTCAAGGTGCTGGGAGAGCGGCTGAAGGTCCCCGTGTACTTCGAGCCCGGCATCCAGCCGCCGGAGCTGGCGAAGCGGGGCTACGCGGCCGCGCGCGAGCAGAAGTGCGACGTGGTGCTCATCGACACCGCCGGTCGGCTCGCCATCGACGAGACGCTGATGACGGAGCTGGAGGCCATCAAGTCCAACGTGCAGCCGGACACCATCCTGTTGGTGTGCGACGCGATGATTGGCCAGGACTCGGTGCGCACGGCGGCCGAGTTCGACCGGCGCCTGACGCTGGACGGCTTCATCCTGACGAAGCTGGACGGTGACGCGCGTGGTGGCGCGGCGTTGTCCATCAAGGAAGTGACGGGCAAGCCCATCAAGTTCCTCGGCATGGGCGAGTCGATGGACAAGCTGGAGGAGTTCCGTCCGGAGGGCCTCGCGGGCCGCATCCTGGGCTTCGGCGACATCGTCGGCCTGATGAAGGACTTCGAGAAGGTCGTCGACGAGAAGAAGGCCGAGGACGACGCGCGCAAGCTGTTGTCCGGCCAGTTCTCGATGAAGGACTTCGTCGAGCAGATCCGCATGGTCCGCCGCATGGGGCCGCTGAAGGACCTGCTGGAGAAGTTCCCCCTCTTCGGAGACCTCACCGAGCACCTGAACCCGGACGAGAAAGAGCTCACGAAGATCGAGGCGATGTACGACTCGATGACGGCGAAGGAGCGCCTGCGTCCGGACCTCATCAACGCCAGCCGCATCAACCGCATCTCGAAGGGCAGCGGTCGCAAGCCGGAAGAGGTGCGCGAGCTCCTGCAGAAGTTCGGGATGATGCAGCAGGTGATGGGCACCATCGGGCAGAACCCGGGCCTGCTGGGCCGCATCCCCGGCTTCAAGCAGCTGGGGCAGCTGGGCCAGATGAAGAACATGGACCTGGGCAGCATGTTCGGGAAGGACCCGAAGATGCTGGAGAAGGCCATGGCGGGGATGGGAGGCATGCCCATGCAGCTGCCGCAGATCGCCCCGGGCTACACGCCCCCCATGGGCCAGGCCGCGATGGCCAAGGCCCGCCTGATGGGCTACGCGCCTCCGCCCGTGGGCAAGCCGGACGATCGCGACGCCATCAAGGAGCGGCGCAAGAAGGAGAAGGAGAACAAGAAGAAGAACCGCAAGAAGAAGTAGCCCGCGTCCAGCGGCACCCGAAGTCCCCCTGCCCGCGCGTCCCCACCTGGAAACCCTGGGGGCGGCGGGCAGCTGTGTATCCGAGGCCGGACGCCCATCCCGTCCGCCGGACGCCCATGGCAGTGTTCCCCGTCGGGACCGACCGGAACACCCCTTGCAGAAAGCCCCCCCATGCCCCACCTGAGACTCTTGTTGCTGTTGAGCTGCGTAGGTTTGAGCCACGCATGCATCGAAGTTCCGCCCATCGAAGACCCCGTGGGCGATTCTCAACCGGATCCCAATGCCGACTTCACGTTCACCGCGGTTCCCTCGAAGGAACAGGTGCTTCCCGGTGATGCACTCGATTGCGAGGTCCAGCTGATGTGGGCGGGGGCAACGGGTGGAGACGTGGCGATGAGCCTCGTCGGTCCGCCAGAAGGCATCCATCTCCAGCCGTTCACCCTCTCCTCGGGGAAGACACGTGCGACGCTGAGCATCAGCATCGGAGCGGCCACGACACCAGGGGCCTATTCCCTGACGCTCCAGGGCCAGAGTGGCGCGGTCACGAAGCAGGCCACGCTGGCGGTTACAGTTGGGAAGGCCGGCGATCTGGTCGTGAACTGGGTCGTCCCGACGCCCGGCAAGGCCTATACGAACGGACCGCTGCTCCTCCAATTCACCGTGGGAGGAGGTTCCGCCGAAGCAGTGGAGATTCTGAAAGACGCCAGTGTACTGGCGAAGCCAAGCGGGGCGCCCTACTCGTTCACCTGGGACACGACCCAGGAGGCGGAGGGCACCTATCAGGTGTCGATCCGAGCAACCCGAGGTGGAGCCACCTTCCTCAGCACGCCCCGGACGATCATCGTCGACCGCACGGCCCCCACCGTGAGTTCCTTCCTGCCCGCCAGGAACGCGGCAGCGGTCGGAGTGCACGAGCCCATCCAGGTCACGTTCAGTGAGCCCATGAACTCGCTTTCGGTGACTGACGAAATCGTGCGCCTCACGACGAGCGCAGGTGCCCCCATCTCGAAGGCCGTCAGCCTGTCCGTGGATGGAAAGACGCTGACGGTTGCGCCTCTCAATCCACTGGCGGCTCCCGATACGGTGTCCGTTGATCTCACGACTGCCGTGGGCATCATTACGGACCTGGCAGGCAACAGCGTGGGCGCCGCGCCGACGTGGACGTTCGCGGTGCCGACCTGGATTCCCCTGGGTGGAGCGCTTAGCGCACTCGACGGAAGGACCTCTGCAGAGAACGTCGTGCTCAAGATGGACCGAAATAACCAGCCTGTCGTTGCCTGGACTGAGTCGGATGGAACGACCAAGAATGTCTACGTCGCGCGCTGGACGGGAACCGCATGGAGCACGCTGGGGGGAGCCCTGAGTGGCATGAGCCCGGTGGGCACGGATGCAACCCGCCCGACGTTGCTCATTGACAATGCAAATCGGCCAGTCGTTGCATGGCAAGAACTCTCCGGGGATGGCGAGGTCCGAGATATTTTCTCCCGTAGATGGATTGGGCCATCCTGGGAAGCTCTTCCGGCCATTTCCGTCCCTCAGTCCGGTGGCTATGAATATCTGGGCAAGCCTGTCCTCACCCTTGATGAAACCGGCGCATTGCGTTTGTACGCAAACTTTCAAGACGAAGGCTTCGGGGAGATCAGGGCGTACCAATTGGCAGCCGGGAACCAGTCATGGACGGCTTCGGCATTGCCCATACCAAGCCAGTACGTTCGAGCCCAAGACCCATCCGCGGCCACTGCTGGGCCCAACGCATTCGTTGCCTACAGCATTTTTGACCTTTCTGGAACTGGTGATGGCACACGTGGCATTGCCATTGCCAAGAATGGCGCCCTTCCCTTGGGCAACCAACTTCTTGGAGCGGATGCCTCCAGCCCATCCGTTGCCATCGACAGCAATGGGAATCCCTGGGTCACCTGGATCGAGGTTCCTCAGGGCAATCCGCCGACAGAGGGTTCGGTCTATTGGGCCAGATGGGAGGGTAGCGCATGGAGCACTCCAGCAGCCGTCAGCTCAACAGCGACCGGCAACATGTTTCCCATGTTGAGCATGAGCACTGGTGCCCCGTATGTCCTCGCATGGAGCGGAATCATCAACTCAGAGAGGAGCATTTTTGTCAGTCGCTGGACATCTAACCAGTGGCAGACATTTGGCCAGCCTCTCCAGGCACTGACAGGCACAGGCACCCCCGCCTTCGCGCCATCAACCACACTGGATGCAGACGGCCAGCCGCTGATTGCATGGACGGAAGAGAACTCATTGGCCGCAAGTGTCTACGTTTTCCGCCTCAACCACTAGCGGCAACGATCATTTTACTGGACAGGACTGGCGACAGTAACAACGCCTGCGTTTTCAAGTCCTGTCCATGCGCATCAGCCCTGGCGCTTTGGTACGACGAGTCCTCGACTCAACCGGTTGAGGACCCTTCGCTTCTGTCGGCGCTTGTAGCTCTCATGAGCATTGTCCCCGAGCTCATTGCGGCGGGCCGTTTCCTCATCCGCGATCTGGAACTCTACCAATGCAAAGGTGACCCGTCCTCTTCGAGGGCGGGTGTCACTATCAGGAGGAGGAAGATACGGGTCCATTCGGAGGGGAAGGTCCACGACGAAATTGAGGACCTGATAGGAACTTCCCGAGAAGGCGTTCCCCGTACGGTCTTCACGATCCTCGAAGTCCCGGTCCAGGTGGAGTTGCGGGATGAACTGCTCGAAGTGGGGGTTCTCTGCGAGGAGCCCCTTGAACGGCAGAAGCGTGTTCTCCGTCTGGCCCGGAACGACGAAGTTGAAGGGAAACAGCCGCTGGGTCAGGAAGTAGAGGACCGGGAGCAAGTCGGCGCGGGTGCGGGTAATGACCCGGAACCGTGTGCGGTCATAAACCTGGGCTGCCACCGTCTCCTTCTTCGCGATCAGCTTCGTGATCAGGGAGTCACGCGTCTTGATGGAATGCGCGAACTCCACGACGGGAAGCCCCTGCTCCTGCATCTCCCTGGCAACGCCCAGCACCTTCTCCGTGACCATTTCCGCCAACTCGGCTTCGGAGGCAGCCAGACGGAAGAGTAGATCGCGTCCCTCGATGTGCTGGATGACGTGCATCACCTTCAGAACGATGCAGGCAATCCGCCGGTAGCGCGCCAGCCCCTTCGCCCCTGACGCGAAGAGGAAGAGATCATGGAGTTCGGCTGGCTGTGCCACGGCATCCGCGACCCTGTAGTCGAAGGTCTTCCGAAGGTACTCCACCGCATCCGCGAGCACCGTCCGGGCCCAGGCATCGTCATAGGGCCGCGACACGTCGAGTTGGCAAAGGCGCAGGAACTGGTCCACCTCATCCCGCGACTGGAAGTGCATGCGCCGCCAGTCGATGACGGACCCTCCTCGCAGGATGAGCCGGATGCGCTCAAGTTCACGCAACCCCATCTGCGGCACGGTGCAGACAGGGATGGCCGAGAGGACTGGAACGAGGGAGGGGGCCTTCACGCGACTGTTCCTAGCTGGCTGGAGCGCCAAGGGAAAGCCCCGCAATGCGAAGGGCCCCAGCCTGGAAGCAGGCAAGGGCCCTCGTTGCCGCATACACCTTGACTACTTGACCGCGACTTCCTTGCCGTTCTCGAAGCGGGCCTGATGGACGACCTTGCCATCCTCGCTCAGCTCCTGCACCAGGCCGTTCTTCAGCCCGTTCTGGTACTCCTCGATGAACTGGGGCTTCCCGCTGGCGAAGTAGAGAAACCGCTTGCCGTGGTAGTTGTTCTCACGGAACTCCGTCTTGCCGTACTCGTTGCCGGCCTCGTCGTAGAAGGACCAGGTTCCCGTCTTGAAGCCGTTCGAGTACTGCCCCACTGCCGCCTTCTTCCCATTGGCGTGGAACGAGCGGTAGGGACCGTGCGCGACGAAGCTGCTCCCAGCGAGTTCCTGCTTGCGGCAGAATAGACCATCCGCCTTTGAGCCAGCCTGCTTGGTTCCTTCGGGGCAGGTCAACTGGGCGGTTGCATCGCCACCGAAAGCGACAGGAGCTGCGAGAGCCAACCCCAGGGTGAACATCCGCATCAGCTTCTTTGACTGCATGAAGTCTCCTTTTTGAAGTCGCCGGTATGCCCGTGCGCGCACCCAATCAGACGAGGGTGCGCGAAATGAAATTCATCGTCCCGGCCAGCACCTGAGAAAACGGCACCGGCGCTGACAAGGTCCCCGCTCCAAGAAAAACGAAGAGCCCCGCCCCGGGATTCCTGGGCGGGGCTCCGAACGATTGCGTCTGACCTGGGCGAACCCGGGCCTAGCCGCTCATCATCCAATCGTTAGTAGCTGGACTGGAAGCAGTAGAAGTTGCCGCCCGTGAAGTAGTAGCCCAGGGAGGTGGTGGTGCTCGTCGAGGCCACGCAGAGGTTCGCGACGATGTCCGCGCGCTCACGGTTGGTTCCCGTGACCGTGTAGTTGCCCGCAGAAGAGCTGATTGAAGGAGCCTGCGCGGTGCCATTCACCAGGACGTAGAACAGCCCGTTCAGCTCGGCGGACGTGGCCGGGAAGGGGGAGCTCGAGTAGGCAGAGATCGTGATCTTCACGCGCTTCGGAGTGGAAGCACCGCAGAAGGCCGTGTCCGTGGTGGTGCTCGTGGTCGCAACCTTGAAGATGATCGGACCCGTGGTGCCCAGGGCCGCCTTGTTGGAGAAGTTGTTGTAGTTCTCGCAGGTCGGGGCCGGGGGAGCCGCACAGGTGCTGTTGTAGCAGGCCGAGCCGTACGCGCACGTCGCCTTGCCCTCGCCGGTGCAGGTCGTCGCGGCAGGCTTGCACTGACCGGAGGCCGTGTCGCAGGTGTTGCCGGAGCTGCAGTCGGCGTCCTTGGTGCAGCCCGTGGCGGTTCCGGGCTCCTCGCAGCGCTTGGACACCGTGCCGCAGACGAGGGACGTGGAGTCATCCTCGTTGCACAGCTGGTTGGTCTTGCACTGGCAGACCTTCGCCGTGTTGGTCGCACCCGCGAGCGGGGCGCACTCCTTCTCGGTGTCGGGGCAGTCCGACGCGCTCTCGCAGGTCTCCATGCACACGCTCGCCGCCGTGTTGCAGAAACCGGACGCGCAGTCGGTGTCGGACGAACACGTCTCCGCCGTCGTCGCGTCATCGCCACATGCCGTCAGGGCCAGGCTCATCGTGCTCACCGCGGCGAGCATCATCATCATCTTGCGAAGCTGCATTCGGAACTTCCTCCTGGAATGGATACGTCGACCGGAGCCTCCGGCCACAACTCCAGGCCCCGGGTTTGAAGTCGAGCGGGCTTTAGTCCCCTCGCTCCAGACGTGTCAACGAGTGTTGACCGACCTCTCAACGCAGCAGGCCGGAGGAAATTCACTGTTCACAAAAGCGCACAATCCTGGCGCACTTCGCAGCGACATCGCCGTCAGCCCTGACGGCAATGTCGCTGTTTGACTTCAGAACGTGAACGGGAAGTCGATGGGGTCACCCTGCTTCTGGTGCTTCGGGAAGGACCACCCCTTGATGATGCCGGTGATGCACGTCGCCATGTAGCTCGAGCGGAACTCGTCCGTGCGGCACGACACGCTGGTCGTCTTGCCACTCGTCTGGACCGTCCAGCGCATCACCAGCTTGCCGCTGAGCGACGGGTCCTTCTGTCGCTGCTCGTTCACGCACTTCATGATGGCCGGCTTGTTGTTCAGCACCACCTGCATGATGTCCGACTGCTGCAGGCGCTCCAGCGTGCCGCCTCCCGGCTCGGGCGGGACGTACACCGTCGACGTCTTGGTCGCGGGCTTCGTGGCGGCGGCGGGCTTCTTCGTGCCGAACAGCTCATCGAAGTCGTCGTCCCCTCCCCCGGAGTTCGACGAGGACGCCGCTGCGGTGGGCTTCGAGACCGTGATGGCTTCGTCGTCCTCGTGCGAGGAACCCCGGCTGCCACTGCTGCCAGAGCCCCCCGTACGACGCTGGGTGCGCGGCTCCAGCTTCGCCACCGCCGTCCCCATGTTGGGCGTCGTCGCCGGGGGCTGCACCACCGCGGGCGGAGGCGGCGTGACCACGGCCGGAGCCGCTGCCACGGCAGGCGCGGTCGCGGGAGGCGTTCCCGCAGCCACGGGCGTACCCGCCGCGGGGGCTCCCGCCACGGCGGCGGCCGGAGTTCCCGCCGCGACCGGCGCGGTCGCCGTCGGCGTGGCCGCGGGCTGCACCGCCGCGGGGGGCGGAGGCATGGGCGGCAGTTCGGGCTGGCGCGTCGGCGCGACAGCGACCTGGGTCGGAGGGTCCACGGGGCGCTCGGACGAATTGCCTCGCGCGACGTAGACGACCGCGGCCCCGGCGATCACGAGCACGCCCGCGGTCACCGCGACCAGCATCCCCGTGCGACCCTTGCCACCTCCCGTGGGCGCTGCCGCCGGCGGCGGATAGGCCGCGGGATAGCCCGGAGGCGGATAGCCCTGGGGCTGCTGCCCGTAGGGCATCTGCGCCTGCTGCTGCGGATAGGCCGGCTGCTGCGGCGCATACTGCTGCACGGGCTGCTGCGGATAGGCCGGCTGCTGCGGAGCGTAGGCCGCGGGCGCGGCCATCCCCGAAGCCGCGCCCATCATGGCCACGGGCATCGCCGGGGACGACTTCGGCTCCGGCGGAGGCATGGGCACGTCCAGGAGACGTGACTGCGACAACGGCTCGCGCTCCAGCGAAGGCGCGGGACGCGGAGGCGGCTTGGTGAGGGCGTCGTTCTCCTCCTTCACCAGCGAGGCCAGCACGCTCGCGGCCGAGGGCTTCCAGCCCACCGGCTCCTCGGGCGCGGCAGACGCGCCGCCCAGGCCCGGACGGGAGTTGCCCGCGCTGAAGGCGGACTCCACGGGGCCCGCGGGAATCGTCGGCGACGACGCAGTGACGGGCGCGGGGGCGACGATGACCGGCTTCGCGGGGCGCGGCGCCAGCACCGACGCCAGCTCCGCCGTCTCCGAGAGGGGAATCCAGTCGCCGAACCCCGAACGCCAGCAGAGGTTGTCCGGGCCCACCTCGCCCCGGTCCCAGGCGTCCTTCACCTTCTCCACGGACCAGGGACCCACCTGCTTCTCGTCGATGGCGACGTACCACTCGTGCGACGCGGCCTTCGCGTCGTCCATCGTGGACTCGGCGGCCTCGGCCTCGGCGAGCTTGCGCACCGTCTCGGCCTTCGCGGCCTTCACGGCCTCGGCTTCCGCGTCACGGGCCTGGATCTTCTGCGAGCCCGTGCTCAGGACCTGGTCGAAGACGGCGCCAATCTCGTCCTCTTCGACGTCGGTGAAGAGGCCGCCTTCAGGCGGTGTGCCCAGCGTGGCGGGCAGCCCCGTCCCGGACGACTCCACGATGCGCGGCGCATTGGAGTCCGGCGTGGCGCTCTTGGCTTCCGTGGACGCGGGGGTGTCCGCCCCTCCCTCCTTCGCCGCCGACGCTCCGGCGGGCCTCACCAGGATGGTGTGACCACACTTCTTGCAACGAAGCTTGACCCCCTTCGGGCCAACCTTGTCGTCGCTGATCATGTACTGGGCGCGGCAGCTGTCGCAGACGAAACGCATCGTTCCCGTAAGCCTCAGAAATGACGGGCGAAATCCCGTCCGAATCGTAGAAGTGGCAACAGGCGGAGATCAAGGACGCCTGCCTTGAACGCCCGCCTGCTTTCAACGCGTGAACCCTCGCGTCGGTCTGAGGGCCCTACTTTCGAGCCTGCACTTCCACGTGTGTGCCAACGGCCACACGCAGCTCGTGGAGGTCCTCGGAGGTCGCGAACACCAGCAACTCCCGCAGCTTGGTGCGGGACGCGACGCGGAACGACGACCCCGTCTCGCCCTGGACCATGCGGCGCACCGGCTCCAGCTCGCCCGCGGCGAAGAGGCCCGCTCGCGACGCGGTGAGCTCCGCCCCCTCCAGCCAGGTGCGCACATCCTGCGGCGTCGCGTTGGGCAGGTAGGCCCGCGCGACCTTCGCCAGGGCGGCCCGGTCGGGCTCGCTCAGGCTCTTCTGGAGCAGCTGCCGCTCGGCGTCCACCAGCCGCGGATCCACCGTGAAGCGCACGTTGCCCACCACCAGGCTGAGCGCCGCCTGCACCACGGCCTCCAGCCGCTCGGGCGCGACGCGCTGGCTGAACGCCAGCTCCGGACGGGCCAGGGCCAGCGTCCTGCCCAGGAGGTAGTACACCTCCTTCTGTCCCTGCTCCGCGAAGTACTTCCCACCCACACGCACGCACGCGGGATGCGTCTGGAGCAGGTCCACGTTCACGAGCGGCTCGGGGGCCGGTTCGTTGGAGCGCTTCGCCAGCCGCTCGCGCGTCGCCACGAGGAACGGCGAGTACAGCTCCACCGCCTCCATGCCGAAGAGCCGCGCGACGTAGCGGTAGTGGTTGACGTGGTACTCCTGCGCCGTCGCCACGTCGATGCGGTGGCGCTTGGGGACGAGCTGGTACTGCGGGAAGGGCACCGCGTACAGGTGTCCCGCCTTCTCGAAGAGCAGCCCCAGCAGCTCCGACAGCGGCCCGCGCACCTTCGGGTGGAAGAGCGCCGTCTGCCACAGCCGGTCCGTCAGCGGACGCTGGGCCAGCTCCTTCTTCTTCGCGTAGGGCCCCAGCTTGGTGAGGATCTCCTGCTCGTCCTCCCCGGCTTCGCCCAGGAGCCCGGACACCGCCTGGGCCGCGAGCCACGCGGCGTCGTAGTCCTTGCGCACCGCGGACAGCCGCACCAGGTGACCCACCACCTTGCGCGGGTTCTCTGTGTTCGGCAGCGCGCGGCGCAGCGCCACGATGGCCTCTTCCTCGCGGCCCGGCATCTGGCCCGCGACCTCCGCGAACGTCTCCTGGATGACCGGATCATCCGGCATGCCCTTCGCCGCGACGCCGTAGGCGGCCACCGCGCCCTCCGGGTGCTTGAGCACCTGGAGGTACAGGTCCCCCAACGCGCGCCACAGCGTCATGCGGGCCGGGTGCGTGTCCGGCGTCTTGGGCAGACGCGAGAGCATGCGCGTGTAGTTCTCCTCCAGCACCTTCCACTGGCGCGCGCCGCCGAGCAGCGCCTCCAGCGCGCTGAAGGCCTCCACGAAGCGGTGATCCAGGTCGAGCGCGGCGTTGAAGGCCTGCGTCGCGCCCTCCACGTCCTTCAGCTCGTCGCGGCGGATCTCGCCGAGCGCGAACCACACGCGCTTGGCCTTGTGCGGCTCCGACGTGAGCGCGGGCAGCGCCAGCATGCGGCCCAGCACGTCCGCGGCCTTCTGGCCCTGACGCGTCTCGCGCAGCAGCCGGTAGAGCGCGTCCATCACCTCCGGCGCCTCCGGCTGCGTCTTGAGGGCGCCGCTGAACGCGTCGATGGCCATGTACGGGTCGTGCAGCTCGTCGCGCGCGATGCGCCCCAGCTCCAGGTAGACCTTGACCTTCGCCTCGCCCTCCAGGCTGTTGACGAGTTCCTGGCGCAGCTCCGCGGACTTCTCGTAGCGGCCCGCCTTGTCCATCAGCGTCACCAGCGCGCGCAGCGTCGGCTCGTGCTGCGGGTCGATGGCGAGCGCCTTCTCGAAGTGGTTCTGCGCGCGGTCCGCCTGGCCGAGCGCGGCGTGCACGTCACCCAGCTGCCAGTAGACCTCCACGACCTCCAGGTCCGTCAGCTCCTCGCGGTGGTGGATGAGGATGGTCTGGAAGACCTTGAGCGCGTCCTCGTACCGCTTCGCCTGCACGAGCAGGTTGCCGTAGCCCTCGAGCGCCGGAAGGTACGTGGCATCCAGGCCGTAGGCCTTCTCGTACGAGCTGAGTGCCTTGTCGCGCCGGCCCAGCTTCTCCGTCACGTAGCCCAGCCGGTAGAGCTGGCGGCAGAGGTCCTGGGCGATGGCGGCGTCCTTCTCCGCCATGGCCTTCTCCGCCATCTTGCGCGTGACGATGTCGAGCATCCGCTCCGCCGACGACCAGTCCTCCCGCGCGATGTAGACGTCCGCCAGCGGGCGCGCCGCCTCCAGGCTGTCCGGGATGTGCTTGAGGGCCTCTTCCCAATAGTGGGTGGCCGTCTCGCGGTCCTCGCGCGTCTCCGCGTGGTAGCGCGCGACGTCTAGCAGGGCGCGGCCCTTGGCGGCCGGGTCCTCCGTCTGCTGCGCCTCCTGCAGCAGCGTCTGCTCGTAGCCGCCCCAGTCCTTCTCCTGCTCCTGGATGCCCTTGAGGGCGCGGATGGTGGGCAGGTGGCCCGGATCAATGGCGAGCGCCTGCTGGTACGCGGTGCGCGCGCTGGCCATGTCCGACAGCATGTCCTCGTTGATCTTCCCCAGCCGGTGCCACAGCTCCACCGCCACCGGGTCCGTGCCGACGACCTGCGCTTCCTTCTGCAGCATCTCCAGCGCGAAGGGCCAGTTGCCGCTGCGCTCGTAGAGGTTGCCCAGGGCGTGCAATGCCTGACGGGACTCGGGGTCCGTGGCGAGCGCCGCGTGGTAGCTGTTCACAGCGCGGTCCACCACCTTGAGCTGCTGGTACTGGACGTTGCCGATCTCCACGTACAGCTCCGCCTGCTCCTGCGGACTCGTGGCGAGCGCGAGCTGGCGCTCGTACGCGGAGATGAGGTCCTCCCACCGGCCCTGCGTGCGGCGCAGCCGGATGAGGGACTTGATGGCCGGCACGTTCTGCGGGTCGATGGAGAGCACGCCCTCCACGCACGCGTCGGCGTTGGCCGGGTTCTGGTACGTGTCCTCCCAGATGGTCGCGCTGCGGAAGAGGACGCGGACCTTCTCGCGGTAGTCCTGGCTCAGCTCCAGCATCCGCTCGTAGATGGCGAGCAGATCCGCCGGATGATCCAACCGGATGTGAAGCCGCTCCAACGACTCCAGCGCCTCGCGGTTGACCGGGTCGAACTCCAGCGCCATCCGGAACGCGGATACCGCGGACTCGTCGTCCTTGAGGTCGCGCTCGTAGACGGTCGCGACTTCCACCTGGATGCGCGCACGCTCCTCGGCGGAGGACGCGAGGTCTCGCGCCCGCAGCAGCGTCATGGCCACGTCGCGGTGGGCCCCGCCTCGCCGGTAGAGCTGCGTGAGGACGCCGAGCGTCTCCTGATCCGGCTCCAGCTCCAGCGCGCGCAGCAGGGCGCTGGCCGCCTCGGTGGGGTCCTCCAGCGTCTCGTCCCAGACGCGGGCGATCTCCTTGAGGATGCCCTTGCGCGCCTCGATGGAGCCCGCCGCCTCCAGCTTCTGCTCCAGCGCGACGACGTACTCGCGGTCCCGGCCGCGCCGCTGGAACACCGCCGCCAGCCCGTCCAGCGCGGTGGCGTTGGTGGGGTCGAACTCGAGGATCTTCCGGAACGCGGCCTCGGCCGCCTGCGGATCATCCAGGCGCGTGTCGTGGATGCGCGCGAGCGTGGCGTACAGCCGCTCGGCGAGCGGTCCGCGCGGCAGCTCGTCCGCGACCTCTTCGTAGACGGCCGCCAGCTCCTCGTGGCTGCCCGTCTCGTCCGCGAGGCGCTCCACCTCCTCGCGCAGCCCGTCCTCCGTCGCGTCCAGCTGCAGCGCGCGGCACAGGGCCAGGAACGCCACGTCCTTCTGGCCCAGGCGCTCTTCCTGCACGCGGGCGATCTCGCGAAGGGCCGCAAGCTTCTCCTCGTCGGTGACGAGGTTTGGCATGTAGCGGTCCATCACCGTCGCGTACGCACGCCAGTCGTTGTGCGTCCGGTACAGCGTGCACACGCGCTCGTAGGCGGTGCGGTTCGCCGGATCCAGCTCCAGCACCTTCTCCAGCGCGCCCGCGGAGAGCTCGGGCTTGCCGCCCTGCCCTTCCCACAGCTCCGCGACCGTGAAGTACGCGGCGATGGCCGGGTCGCGCTCATCGGTCTGCAGGTGCACCTGGACCTTGAGCTCCAGGGCTCGCACCGCGTCGTTCCACGCGCGCAGCGACACGGACAGCGCGTAGACGCGCTCCAGGTCGGAGACGATGTGCGGTTCGACTTCCAGCGCGCGGCGGGCCGCGTCCAGCGACTCCTCGCGCCGGCCCATGCCCGCGAGCACCTCGGCCAGCCGCAGGCGCAGCGCCTTCACACCCTCGCTGTTCTCCTGCAGCGGGACCAGGCGGCGCAGCACGCCCACCAGCTCCTCGCGCTGGCCCGTCTCGTCGTACAGCTCACGCAGCGTGTCCAGCACGCCGCGGTGGCGCGCGTCGCGGTCCAGCGCGGCCTTGAAGTACGGCACCGCCGCGTCCGGCTGCTTGAGCAACCGGTACACCACGCGGCCCAGCCGCTCGTTGAGGCGCACCACCTCGCGCGGGTCGAGCGTGAGGGCGAGCCGGCCTTCCAGCAGCTCGCGCAGGTCCTGCGGACGGTTGGCGCGCTCGTACAGCGACTCGAGCGCGGAGAAGACCTGCTCGTTGCGCGGGTTCTTCGTCAGCAGCTCGCGGTACAGGTCGATGGAGCGGCCCAGGTCCGACAGCCCTTCGGCCGACACCTGCGCCATCTTGCCGAGCACGCGGTCGCGCTCGCTGCCGACGACCTTGTCCGCCTGGAGCTTCAGGATGGCGTAGAGCTTCTCGGACGCACCCGCGCCCTCGTAGATGCCCTCCAGCAGTCGCGCCGAGGCGAGGTGTCCGGGCTCCAGCGCGAGGATGGCCTCGTAGGCGCTCGCCGCGCGGTCCGGGCTGTCCAGCCGCTCCTGGTAGAGCTGCCCCAGGCGGAAGAGGAAGCCCAGCTTGTCCGCGGTCGTGGTCGCGCCGGTCGCCAGCGCCTCCAGCACACCGGCCAGCTCCGGCCACGCCTCCAGGTGCAGGTAGAGGCGGTCCAGCGCGACGAGCGAGCGCTCCTGCACCGAGGCGTGCAACGTGCGCGCACGCTCGAAGTAGGACACCGCGCGGTCGGGATCGCGCAGCCGCGTCTCCAGCAACTGGCCCAGCTTGAGGCACACCTGGGCCGCGTCGGCGGCTTCGGCGATGCGCGGCAGGGCTTCTTCGTAGAGCACCACCAGCTCGTCGTAGCTGCCCGCGACGTCGGTGGCGTTCTCCAGGCGGCTGCGGACCTCCGCGTCGTTCGGGTCCTCCTTGAAGCCACGGTAGAGCGCGAGGAAGGCCAGCTCGCCTTCGCCCTGCGTCTCGCGCAGCGTGGCCAGCTCGCCGAGCAGCTGCTTGCGCTCGACCGAGTCCGGGGACACGCCCACGCGCGTTTCAATCAGCTGCGCCAGCCGCGCGACGTCACCACTCGCGCGGAAGGCGCGCAGCAGCGTCTCCACCGCGAGCAGGTTCTGGGGCTCACGCGCCACCAGCGCTTCCATGCGGGCCACCGCGCCCGGGTGGTTGGGCTGCACCGCCAGCACTTCGCTGTACAGCGCCAGCGCGCCCACCTTGTCGAGCAGCTTGGACTCGCGCACCGTCGCGAGGCGGAACTTCAGCTCCAGTCCCTCCTCCGTCGGCATCAGCGCGATGCGGCGCGCGAGGACGTCCGCGAGCTCCGGCCAGCGCTCCTGCTTCTGGCAGAGCGCTTCCATCCGCGCGAGCGCGGCGGCGTCATCCGGCTTGAGCTCCAGCAGGCGCCGGAACGTGGCCAGTGCGCCCAGCGTGTCCTTGAGCTGCTCCTCCTGCAACGCGCCAATCTGGAAGAGCACCGTGGCGCGACGCGCCGGCTCCTCCGACAGCGCGAGCTGACGGCGCAGCACTTCCAACAGCTCCGACGGACGGCCCTGCGACGCCACCAGGCGCGCCGTGCCATCCAGCGCCTCGTGGTCCGTGGGCTTGAGCTCCAGGACGCGCTTCCAGGACGCCAGCGCCTCGGCCGGCTCGCCCAGGTCCACCTGCAGCCTCGCGAGCGTGCGGTACAGCTCCGCGCGCGCGGCGTCACCGGCCTTGGGCGCGACCTCCATCAGCACCGCGCACAGCTCCTCCGGGGCCTCCGCCTTGTCCACCAGCGAGACGCACAGCTCCAGCGAGCGCGGATCCTCCGGCAGCTCGCGCAGCGCACGCGTGGCGGAGAGGAACGCCATCTCCGCGTTCTCCAGCGCGGTGGAGTAGATCTCCGAGATGCGGCGCAGGAGCGCGGCCCGCTCCTGTGGCACGGCCTCCGCGGAGGCGCGCGACTCCAGCATCTCCACCTGCTTCAGGTGGTTGCCCACCGACGCGAAGACAGGCTCCAGCGCGCTCGCCGCCGCGCCTCGCAGCGGGCTCTCCGAGCGCGCCAGCTCCTCCAGCGCGCCCACCGCACCCGGATGGCCGGCGCGCCGCGCGAGGACGGCCTGGTACAGCTCCAGCGCGCCGCGCGGATCATCCAGGCGCGAGACCTTCAGCCGGCCCAGGCGCACCCGCAGGTCGGACGCCTCTTCCTGCGCGTCGCGCGCATCCGCCATCTGGATCTCGCGCTCGACGTGCTGCGCGAGTTCCGCCCAACGCTCCATGTCCGCGAGCACGCGGCCCAGCAGCTTCAGCGCGTTGGCGTTCTCCGGACGGCGCTCCAGCACCTCACGGTACGCCTGCGCGGCGAGCGACTTGTCCGCCAGCGTCTCCTCGGCCAGGTGCGCCAGTTCGAAGAGCAGGTTCACCTGCGAGGCGGGGGTCGGCTCCGCGGCCACCTGCCGGCGCATGACGAGCGCCAGCTCCCGGTGCGCGCCCGTGCGGCGATGCACGCGGGCGATGGCCTCCAGCACCGTCTTGTTCATCGGGTCGCGCCGGCTCACCTGCTCCAGCGCGCGCACCGCCAGGTCGTAGCGCTTCAGGCGGTTGTCGTAGATGGCCGCGAGCCGCCGCCACAGGTCGCCCGCCAGGGGCTCCGCGGGGTCGCGCTCCAGCTGATCCTCGTAGGCCGCCGCCACCTCCTCGAAGGAGCCCGAGTCCGCCGCGAGCCGCTCCAGCTCGTCGCGCACGCTGGCTTCCGCCGGCAGCTCGTTGAAGGCGCGCAGGCGCGCGACGAAGGCGAGCGACGTCTGGCCCAGGCCCTCGCGCAGGATGGCGATCTCCTGCAGCCGCTCCAGGCGCTTCTCCGGCGGCACTCCGGGCAGGAGCACCTCCAGCACGTCCACCAGCTTCCGCGTGTCGTTGAGGCCGCGGTAGACGGGCTCCAGCAGGCGCGCCGCCTCCAGCCGGGGGCCGTCGTGCGCGAGCAGCCGCTCCAGACCCGCCACCACCTGACCGTCGCCGGGCGACAGCTCCAGCAGCCGGCGGTACACCGGCAGCGCCTCGGAGGGACCGACTTCCTTCTCCAGCAGCTGCGCGCGCCGCAGCAGGTACGCGCGACGCCCGGGTTCATCCGGCGCCAGCTCGGCGAGCTGATCCAACACGTCCGCCTGCTCCACGAAGCGGCGCGTCTTGGCGTACAGCTTGTCGAGCGCCAGCAGCCCTTCGGGCACCTTGCTCAGCGCGAGCGCGGAGCGCAGGGCCTCGATGGCCTTCGTGTCCTCGCCCGCGCTCGCGTAGGCCTCACCGGCCTTGAGCAGCAGGCCCAGCCGCGTCTCCGGGTCGGTGGCGAGCTGCGCCTGGCGGGCGTAGACCTCCGACAGGCTCTTCGCGTTCTGGCCCTTCTCGTACAGCCGCGACAGCGCCTCCAGCGCCTGACGGTCCTGCGGCGCGTCCGACAGGAGGTTCTTCCAGAGGCGCGTGGCCTCCTCGGGCTGATCCAGGCCCTCGCGCAGCTCCGCCGCGCGGCGCAGCATGTCCAGCGCCACCGGGTCGCCGGAGGTCAGGTCCACCGCGGCGCTCTCGTAGATCTCCGCCAGCACCTCGTGGCTGCCCGTCTCGCGCGCCAGCCGCTCCAGGTCCGGCCGCACGCCCTCGCGGTCCAGGCCGTTGGCGAACGCCTTCACCGCCGCCATGAACGCGAGCGACGGCTGCTGCATGTCGCGCTCGTAGATGCGGCGGATCTCCCCCGCGAGGATGATCTTCTCCACCGTGAGCGCGGACTCCATCCGCGTCTCGCGCAGCGCCACCCGGCGGGCGTGGTCGCCCACCTGCGCCAGCACCTTGTCCAGCACCTCCAGCGCCGCCCCGCTCGTGGGCACCGCCGCCTTCACCCAGGCCTCCAGCGCGGCGCGCGCGCCCGGATGCCCCGGGTCCTCGGTCAGGATGCGCTTGTAGAGCCCCAGCGCCGCGTTGGCGTCGTCCAGCTCCGTGCGCAGCAGCTCCGCCAGGCGGAAGGACACTTCGCGGCCCTGCGGGCTCTGGCCCTCCTGGTTGCGCCGCAGCGCGAGCGTCCACGCCAGGTCCTTGGAGCGGTCGAGGTCCGTGTAGAGCCGGTCCAACGCGGTGGCGGCCTCGCGCTGCGCGGGGTCGCGCTCCGCGATGGCGCGCCACGCGGCGGCGGCGCTCTCCTTGTCGGTGAGCTTCGTCTCATGCAGCAGCGCGGCCTCGCGCAGCGACACGAGCTGATCCGCCGGCTCCTGCGAGGCGGCCGCCAGCTTCTCCAGCACCTCCGCCAGCGCCGCCCACTCCTCGCCTGCGCGGTGCAACCGCTGCAGCGCCCGCAGGGTGTCGAGGTTGCCCGGCTCCAGCACCAGCAGCGCGCGCAGGGCATTCACCGCGCCCTGACGGTCATCGAGCTTCTTCTCCTGCACCTCCGCCAGTTCGCGCAGCAGCGCCGCGCGCGACGGGCCGACATCGCCCTCTTCCGTCAGCTCGACGAGGATCTCCGCGAAGCTGTCGAGCGAGTCCGCGTCCTCCGCGGCCTGACGCGCGGCGGCCCGCAGGCCCCCGTCCGCCGGGGCCATGCGCATCGCCCGTGCGAGCGACGCAAACGCCAGCTCCGGCTGCCGCAGGTGCGCCAGGTGCACCTGGGCCGCGGAGCGCAGCGCCTGCACCCGGCCGGCGTCGTCGCGCGCCACTTCCGAGAGCACGTCCAGCGTCGCCACCAGCTTGCGGTGCTCCTTGGTGCGCTCGTACGCGGGGATCAGCGCCCGCGCCGCCGCCTCGCGCGACGGGCCCGAGGCCAGCATCGCCTCCAGCGCCGCGAGCGCGTCCGGATCCGACGGGCGCTGACGGAGCAGGTCGCCGTAGCTCTGCACCGCCTCCGCGCTGCCGTCCTGCGAGCCCTGCAGCAGCTGCGCGCGACGCAGCTTCAGCCGCGACACGTGATCCGCGTCGCCGGCCGTCTCCGCGAGGCCAATCATCCGCGCCAGGGTGTCCCCCAGCTCGCGCTTCATGCCGGCCTTCTCATACAGCTCGGCGAGGCGCGGCAGGTGCCGGCCCTCCTCCGCGCCGTGGGTGATGGCGGACTGGAGCGCTTCGGCCGCCTCCAGGGGACGGCCCAGCTCGACGTTGAGCTCCACGAGGCGCAGCAACAGCTCCAGACGCTCCGGCCCGCGCGTGGCGTGGATGCGCTTGCGCAGCAGCGTCTCCGCGTCCGCCGAGCGGCCCGCGCGGCCGTACAACCGCACGAGGCGCTGGAGCACCTGCGGCGCCTCGGGCGCACGCGACAGCGCGGCCTCCAACGCGGTGATGGCCTCCGCGGCCATCCCACCCTCCTCCGCGAGCACCGACGCCTCGGAGAGCAGCTGCACCGCCAGGGCCGGATCCTCGGCCTCGGTGGCGAGCGTGCGCAGCACGCGGCCCAGCTCGGCGTGGGCGGACAGGTCGCGCGCCAGGCGTGCCGTCTCCGCGCGCCCCGCTTCGTCCCGGGGCTCCTCGCGCACCATGCGCAGCCGCGTGTCGAAGGCGGCGCGGCTGTCCGCGAGCTGCTTCTCGTGGATGCTGGCCAGCACCGTCAAGAGCCGCTTGCGCGTCGCCGCGTCCGTCGTGGAGTCCAGCTGCTGCTGGAGCGCGGCCACCTGCCGCTGATGATCTCCCGTGCGGCCGTAGTGGTTCGCCAGGGCCTCGGTCAGCGCGGAGGTGCGCACGCCACCCGCCGCCAGCCGCTCCAGGCCGCCCACCACCACGCCCGTGGACACGTTCTCCGCGAGCAGCCCCAGGAACAGGTCCGCTGCGTCCTCCTGCCGGTTCAGCCGCTCCGCGTACAGCTTCGCCTGCCGCGCGGTCCACTCGTTGCGCTCGAGCTGGGACTCGGCGAGCGTCGCGAGCTTCGCCGCCAGGGACGCGGCCTCCTCGAACTTCGACAGCGCCACGCACAGCGCCTGGAGGCGCTGCACCGCGCTCGCATCCTCGGGCGCGAGCTGCACCCACTGGCGCACGAGCGCTTCCAGCTCCTCCGGGGACGCGCCCGACGCCTCGCGCCTCGCGATGTCCGTCTCCAACCGCGTCTTCGGATCATCCGCCAGCGCCGCGGCCGCCTGCAGCGACTTCACGGCCTCGCTCGCCACCGAGTCTCCCGGCACGCGCGAGAGCACCTCGCGCCACGCGGCCTCCGCGCGCACGGGATCCGCCAGCGGGCCCTGGAGCAGCTGCGCCAGGTGCCGCCACAGCGCCACCGCCACCGCCGGAGGCGCCGCCGCCTGCGCCGCGCGCAGCAGGGCATGGGCCAGCGCCGGCTGCGCGTTGGCCTTCTCCGCGTGCTCCACCACCGTGTTGAGCAGGAGCGGCCGCCCCGGCTCCAGCTCCAGCGCGCGCGCCAGGACCTCGAAGGCGCCGCGCGCGTTCTCCTGCTCCTCGAACATCAGCGCCAGCGCCTCGCAGAACGCCACGCGCTCGGCGCGCGGACGCGGGGCGAGCATCGCCAGCTCCAGGAGCGGCAGCACCTGGTCCAGCTTCTCGTCCTCCGCCAACAGGCGCGACAGCTGGAAGGCCGCGAGCGCGTTGGTGGGTTCCAGCTTCAGCGCCGCCTCCAGGTGCTCGCGCGCCGCCTCCGGATCCTTCAACTGCTGCATGCACAGGTCCGCCAACCGCAGCCGCAGGCTCGCCTGCTGCGCGCGGTCCTTCACCGTGCCCAGGTAGCGCTCCAGCGTGGCCACCGCTTCCAGGTAGCGCTCCTGGCCCAGCATCAGCTCCGCCGCGAGGCTCGCCGCGTCCGCGCGCGAGGCATCCGCCGCCACGGCCTTCTCGAAAGCGGCCAGCGCCCCGGCCGCGTCGTTCATCCGCCCCAGCTTGAGCGTGCCCACGCGCAGCCACAGGTCCACCTGCGCCGTCCGGTCGCGCGCCTCGCCCGCCATCGCCTCCAACTGCGTGATGGCCGGCGCGTGGTCTCCCGCGCGCTCCGCCATCCGCTCGATGAGCGTGAGCGCTTCGGGCATGCCCGGCCACAACAGGAAGCAGCGGTCCAGCGCCTCCTTCACCTTGCCGGCGGCCGTCGGCTCGTACCAGGCGAACAGCTTCGCCACGAGCAGCGACAGGCGCGCAGCGCTCTTGCGGTCGCGCTCTTCCAGCGACATGCCGCGCAGCATGCGCACCTTGTCGCGCCACACCTGCTCGAACCGCTGCATCGCGCGGGTGGCCTTCTCCGCGCGCGCGTTCTGCGGATCCAGCTCCCGCGCCACGTCCAGCACCTGCTGCGCCAGCACGTGCTCGGTGGGGTCGTCCACCAACCGCTCCGCGAGCGCGGCGTACTCTTCCGCCATGCCCGCATCGCCCAGCGCCGCGCGCTCCCGCTGCAGCGCCTCGAAGGCCGGCTGGAAGCGCTCCTCGCTCAGCAACAACTGCCGCACGCGCCGGAACGTCGCGCGGTCCGGCTTCACCCTCGCCGCGCGCTGCAGGCACAGCACCGCGCGGTCGCGGCGGAAGAGCTTCTGCTCGTAGAGGTCCGCGGCCTTCAGGTAGTGGCCCGCGCTCTCCTCGCCCTGGGTGGCGGCGCCCAGCCGCTCCAGCACGTCCACCAGCGACGCCGAGTCCTGACGGATCTCATGCAGCCGCTTGAGCCCGCGCAACGCGGGCATCGGATCCTTCGCCACCAGCAGCGCGCGCTTGAGCAGATCCTCCGCGCGAGGCGCGTTGCGCTGCCGCTCGTGCGCGAGCTCCGCCGCACGGCACAAGAGTCGCGCCGCCTCTTCCGTGGGCACATCCCGCGAGCGTCCCTCGTACAGGCGGATCAGCTCCTCGACCCGGCCTGTTTTCTCCAGGGCCGCTTCGGTCTCGACGAAGGTGCGGTCATCGGTCACACGCAGCGTGGGACGCGCGGGGGTGGAAGGCAGTTCCATGATGCTCGGGGGCCAGGGGGGTGAATGAAACGAGGGCGCCAGCGGCCGGAGTGTACCGGCCGCGGGCGCCCCCGGGCAATCGCGCAAAACCCGTCAACCGATGGGATTTATTGGCTTTCTTGCTCGCCAGCCGAGGAAGCATTTTCCGCCGACGTCGCCGCGCCATCCGCGCCGTCCGCATCTTCACCGGCTTCCGACTTGTCGCCCGCCGCGCCCGGGGGAGGCGTCGCAGGAGCCTCGGGGAGGGCCTTCGCCCGCTCCAGGCCCGCGCTGTCGTTGAGCTGCGTGTACAGGGCGATGGCCTTCTCACGCTGCTGAAGCTCTTCCGCGAACTGCGCGGCGCGGGGCAGGTCCCCGAGCTTCTCGTACAGCGGCAGGGCCTTGTCCTTGCGGCCCGCCTGCGTCCACGTCTCCGCGGCGGCGGCCGTGTCACCCAGGAGCTCCAGCCACCGGGCACGGCCGGCGGGCTTCTGCTCCTGTTCGGCGCGGGCCAGCTCGCGCTGCGCGAGCTCCTTGGCCTCGTCCTCGAGGGTGAGCCGCTGCATGAAGTGGAACGCCTTGGGCGGCGGCAGGGGGCTCAGCACCTCCACCGCTTCGCGCCGCTGGCCCACGGCCACCAGCAGGGTCGCCGCGCCCAGCCGGTCGCCACGCTCCACCAGGGCCTTCACCTCCAGGCCCCGGATGCGGTTGGCGCTCGGCAGGTCCCGGGCGCGCTCGTACGCCTTGCGCGCCAGGGTCAGCTTGTTGGCGCGCTCGTACGCGAGGGCCGCCTGGTCGAACTGACGCGCGCGCTCGTACAGGCGGGCGACGTTCTCGAAGTCGGCCTTGGCGACGTAGTGCTCCATGAGGAGCTCGTACGCGCCCGCCTTCTCCAGCGTGGGGCCAATCTGATCCGGCGGCAGCGTGCCGACGAGGCGACGGGCCGCGTCGTTGTCCTGCCCGGCCAGCGCCGTGCGCAGCGCGCTCTTCAGGTCCCCGCCCGCCTCGAACAGGCGGGTGGCGTCCGCGAAGCCGTTGTTGCGCTCGTGGAGACGCGCGGCGTCGCGCGTGCGGCCCATGGCCTCCAGCTGCGTCGCCTGCTCCTTCCAGTCGCCCGTCAGCTCCGGCATCGGCGCGCGCTCGGGGCGCTCACCGCGGGGAGGACGGTCGGCGCGCTCCGGGCGCTCGGCCCGGGGCGGACGCTCGCGCCGCTCACCGGCGGCACCACGCTCCGGACGCTCTGTGCGCGGAGGACGGTCGGAACGCTCCCGGCGCTCGCCAGGGCCGCCCCGCTCCGGACGCTCGGACCGCTCGCGCGGCGCCTCGCTCCGGGCAGGCGCCTCGGGCTCCGGGGTCGGCTCGCGACCGCTGAGGGTGAAGGCCGCCTGGGAACGCTCGCGATCACCCGCGGCGCGCCAGACACGGCCCACCAGCGTCATCACGTCCAGCCAGGCCGCGTGCTTCGCCTTCGCGGGATCCTCGGCCGGAGCCGCGGGAGCCGCCTCGGCGGGCGTGCCACCCTCGGCCGGAGCAGCGCCCTCGCCTTCCGCGGCCGGAGCCTCGGAGGGAGCAGCGGACTCGGCGCCTTCCGTCGACGCCGACGCTTCCGGAGCCGCCGCGCCCGCTTCCGGCAGGGCCGGCTTGGGCTGACGCTGCACGCGCAGGAGCGTGGTGATGAGGCGCCCGCGCGTGTTGAGGTCCAGGTCGTCCAGCGACTTGAGGTTCATGGGCCGCAGCGAGCGGACGATGGCCTCCAGCGGACCCTTCTCCGCCGCGAAATCGTTCTTGGAGAGCGCCTTCTCCAGGACGCTCAGCTCGGCGATGACGCGCTGGCCCGGACCCACCGGACCGGCATCACGGTCGCGGCCTCGGCCTTCGCCCCGCCCGCGCCCTTCGCCACCACCACGGCCACCGCCTGGACCGCCTGGACCACCACCACGACCGCCGAATCCACCCGGCCCGTCACGGCGAGGCCCCTGACCCGGCGCGCCCCCACCTGGACCACGTCCACCCGGACGCGATCCACCGCTTCCATTCTCCTGAGCCACGTGAATCTCCCGCTAGAACGCGTAGCGAATGTTGGGCGCGACCGCGAACCCGAAGGCGCCCTTGGAGGCGAGGTAGTTCCCCGTGACCTCCAGCCCCACCGAGAAGTGGCGCAGCCGCGTGTAGTACTCCACTCCGGGCCCGGCAAACACAAGAATGTCGGAATCCGGGAGGAGCTTCTTGGGAGAGAACATCGCGTAGCCCACGCCGGCGCGGGCGTAGATCCACGTGCGCTTGACCTCCTGGCTGTCCGCGAAGCCCACCAGGCGGGCGCGCAGCACCGCGCCCGGCGTCATCATGGAGAAGTCACCGGAGGCCGCGCCCTGCGAGTCGCCGACGTACTCGGCGCCCGCGCGGTTCACCGAGCCCATGAAGAAGACGCCCAGCGACAGGCGCTCCCCCAGGTCGACGCCCAGCTCCACCTGGGCGAACTGGCCGGACGAGAAGGGCCGGGGGCCCGACGACGCGGGAGGGTTGGCGATCCACGAGGGGCCGCCGTACACCGCGAAGTACACACCGCGCTCGACCTCGTCGAAGGTCACCGCGGGCCGGTCCTGCATCGCGGGGGACCCGGCACTGGGAGTCTCCTGCGCGCCCGATACCCCGGGAAGGAGGAAGGTGGCGCACAGGACGAGAGGAGCAAGGACTTTCTGCATGGAAGGCAGCCTGGGGGGGCAGGACTCCCGCGGGGACGGGAGGAGGAAGTGAAGAAGCGGGCAGCCCTGTCGCCAGGGCCGCCCGCGAGGAACGGAAAGCTGCGGGATGCGAGTCTAGGTCAGTCGCCGGCCTGCTTGAAGATGAACGGGTAGGTGACGATCACGGAGCCGCCACCCTTGGGCTCCGGGAACTTCCAGGTGCGCACGCGGCCCGCGACGCAGGTCTCCAGGTCCGAGTTGCCCGCCGTGGACTGCGCGACGTTGGACGTGGCCACCGAGCCCGTGGCGCTGATGATGAACTTCACGGACACCTTGCCGCCCAGCTTGGGGAAGCGGTTGAGCAGGCTCTCGTAGCAGTAGCGGATCTGCCCGCGGTTGCGCTGGATGACCTGGCGGATGAGCTCCTTGTCCAGCGAACCCATGACCTCCGGATCCGAGGACGTGATGCCCACGTCCACGCTCTGCTTGCCGCCGAGCGTGCCCACGCCGGTGCCGTAGCTGCCGCTACCGCCGCCACGACCCTTGGTGCCGATGCCGCCGATGCCGATGCTGTCACCGGTGCCGCCGCCACCGCCGCCGCTGCCGCGCAGACCCAGGCCGCCGAAGCCGCCCGCGTCGCCCGCCTTGGCGCCGAACATGTTGCCCATGGCGCTCTTGAGCTCACCGCCGAGGCCGGACTTGCCGAAGATGGTGGAGATGCCGCCCTTGCCGCCGCCGAAGATCTTCGCGGTGAGGGCGCGCGCCTCGTCCTTCTTGTTCGGGTCGCCCTTGGGGGCGGTGCGGTTGTTGGCCTTGGGCGCGTCCTTCTTGCCCATCTGGCCTTCGTCGCCGCGGGACTTCTGGGCCATCTCGCCCGACTTCTTCTCCTTCTGCTGGTTCAGCTTCTCCAGGAACTTGTTCTTCTGGGTCTCCGGAGGCTTGATGATCAGCTTCGCGATGCGCGCGTCATTGCCCGCGAGCTCGTCCGCGTACTCATCCCCTTCCCCGCTGCTGTTCATCGAGTGGATGACGAACGCGGTGGCGATGAAGAACATCACCAGGAAGATGTTGAGCGCCGTGTAGTCGAGGTTCTCGCCCACGGGAACGACGACGCGCTTGGGCACCGGCTGGAACTGCGCCTCCAGCGTGACGCCGCCCAGGTCCACCCAGAAGAAGTCGTCGGCCTCCAGCGTGACGGCGTAGGACTCGCCCTCGTTGGACGCCTTGCCCGACTCGATGACGGCTTCCAGGTCCAACGTCTGGCCCTTGCGGGTGAGCTCGCCCTTCATCTTGCGCGCGAAGCGCACGGAGAAGGACTGGCCGTCGGTGCGCAGCACCTCGAAGGACGGGCCGCCCAGCTTCGCGTCGCCCATCACGAAGTCCACGCCCTTGGCGGAGCCGACCGTGAAGCCCTTCTTCTGGCCCGGAGCCACGAAGAACTCGCCCACGCGCTGATCACCCCAGAGCAGGCGCAGCGACACGCCCTGCGGCCCGCTGGACTTGGTGCGGCGCACGGTGCGGACACGCGGCGCGTCGTCGTCCTCGGCAGGGGCCTCCGGCGCCTGGTCGGCGGCGGGCACCACGGCGTGCTTCTGCGTGGGCGCGACCGAAGCATCCATCGCGGCGGGGGCTGGAGGACGGGGCGCGGCGACGGGCGCCGTCACAGGGGCGACAGCGACGGCGGCCGGGGCGGCCACGGCCTGCGCGATGGCGGCGGCGGAAGCGCCGGCCACGGGGGCCACGGTGGTGTTCTTGTCGGTGGGCGCGTCCGCCTGCGCGACGGCGGCAGCCAGGTTCACCGCGGCGACGGCGGCCGGGTTCTCCAGGCGGATGGTGGTGCCGCCCACGCGGACCTCGTCACCGAAGGAGACCTGCCCCTTGTTGACGCGCTTGCCGTTGACGTAGGTGCCTTCGACGCTGCCCATGTCGATGATGGACATGGAGCCGTCGCCCGCGACCTCGATGACGGAGTGGATGCGGCTGACCTTGTCGTCCTCCAGGCACAGGTGCGCGGAAGACAGACGACCAATCTTGATGATGTCGCGCTCGTAGTCCTTGGAGGCGACCAGCGTGTCGCCCTTGAAGACCTTGAGTGTCAGGGGTACGGCCATGAAGGGGGGCTCCCGGTTCGCTTACGCGCTCGTTGGACAACAGGGTCGGCGGAAGGTTCCCGCCGCAATTCGTGAGGATTTACAGCTCGCCCACGGACTGCATGACCTTGTCCTCGAAGTCCTCGCGGATCCGGATGAGGTTCGAGTGCTTCACCGACTTGCGCGCCTCGACGTACTCGCCATCCGGCTTCGTGAGGTCACCCTCGATGGTGTCGTCCTCGAAGTCGACGTTGGTCGTCTTCTGCATCCGGGCACCACCGCCCTCGCCACCGCCCTGCGACTTGCCGCCCTCGTCCTGGGCGAAGGCCGGAGCCACCGACAGCGTCACGCACAGCATCAGCCACTTCCGCATCCTGCCTCCACGTGGGGCCCCTTCCCGGGCCCACTTGTTCCACACGACACCCCCGCGGGGGGTGCCGGGGGCGTTCAAGGTTCGCATCATCCCGAGTCACACCGCCAGCGTGAAGCCACTGGCGGGCTTCTCCCACATCACAGCAGGTCGTCGGAGGGCTCGTCCGCGTCCGCCGGAGCTGCATTCTTCTGGGCAGGCGCGGCCGGAGGACCGCCCGCCGGGGTGGCCGCGGCCGGCTGCGCGCCGGTGGCGGCGGCCGGAGTGGCCTTGGGTGCGGTGCCGTCGCCGGACACGGGCGTCACGGCGGTGTTGGGCGCGGGAGGAGGCTGCTGGCCCTTCTGCTTCGCCTCTTCGGCCTTCATCGCGGCCTGCTGCTGGGACTGGAGCGCCTCCATCTGCTTGGCCTGCTCCTCGGCGGCCTTCGCCTCGCGCTTGGCCTGCACGATGCTCTCCGCTTCGCGCATCAGGCCGAAGACGGGGGACTCAGCGTTGAGCGCGACCTCGCCGCCCGCGAGGGCGACGTACTTGCGGTACAGCTCCACCGCGCGCTCCGGGGCGTCCTTCACCTTGTGCAGGATGATGCCGCGGTTGAGGTAGGTGGCGCCCAGCTCCGGGTTGAGCTTCTCCGCCTCGTCGTACTCCTGCATGGCCTTGTCGTACTGGCCCTGGCCCTTGAGCGCGATGCCCAGGTCCACGTGCGCGGCGGCGTTCTTGCCGTCGTTCTGAAGGATGCGGCGCAGGTGCTCCTCGGCGCCGGGGAAGTCCTCGGCGTCCAGCGCCAGCTGGGCCAGCGCCACGTGCGACGGCACGTAGTCCGCCTTCGCCTCGAGCGCGCTCTTGAACTGCACGCGCGCGCCCTCGTTGTCCCCTTCCTTCTGGAGGATGAGGCCCACGGCGTGGTGCAGCTCCGGATCCGCGCCGTCCAGCTTCACCGCGCGCAGCGCGACGAGCTTCGCCATGGCCAGCTGCTTGCGCTCCAGGTAGCTGCGGATCATCACCTTCAGGGCGTTGGTGTTCTGCGGATCGCGCATGAGCGCGGCGCGCGACAGCTCCATCGCCTTGTCGTGGTCGTTGTTCTGCCGGTAGATCTCCGCCAGGCGGGCACGCGAGCCGGCGTCGTCCGGGTAGCGGGCGAGCACGTCCTGGTAGAGCGCCACCGCGCCGGCCACGTCGCCGGAGTTCTGGCGCATGATGGCCAGGTTGTCCGACGCCTGCCGCAGCGACGGCTTCTTGGTGAGCGCCGCCTGGTAGTGGGCGCGCGCCTCGTCGGGCTTGCCCATGCGCTCGGCGATGACGCCCAGGTTGTACTCGGCCTCCGCGAGGTTCTGGTCCGCCTCCGCGGCGGCCTTGAACTTGCGCTCGAGCGACGGGTAGTCGAACGCCTTGGCCTTCTTCTGCGCGTCGAAGGACTTCACCGCGTCATCGAACAGCAGCATGGCGCGGTTGGAGATGGCCACCGGCCCGGTGGGCGCGGTGGTCGTAGGCTTCGTGACCACGGGCTTGGCCGCGGTCTGCGAACCGGTGCAACCGACGGCGCTGAGCGCCAGCGTGGCGAGGAGGAGGGCGGGACGGAACGGGTGCGTGCGGTTCATTAGAGGAAGTCCTCCGGCTCCTGATCATCAACGGTCTTCTTGGGCGCGCTGCCGTCCTTGGAGGCAGCGGGCTTGGCGATTTCGGACTCGGTCTGCTGGCGGAGCTGATCCGTCAGCGTCGACAGGTCCTCGTTGAGCGCCTCGCTCTTGGCCAGCTTCTCCTGCTCGGGCTTCGCCGTCGGGGGCGGGATGTCCTGCACGGCGGCGAGCAGGTCGCCACCCAGCACCAGCTCCTTGTTCTTCAGCGCGAGCTTCTCCTCCAGCACCTCCGGGTACCGGTCCGGGGCGTAGGTGGTGCGCAGGATCTTCAGGCTGCCCGCGGCGCAGTCGTTGAACACGCCCAGCTCGCGGCTCTTGGCGACCGCGCCGGAGAAGGCCTCCGTGGCCTTGTCCTTGAGCGGCTGCGCCTGGTTGGTGAACTCGTCGCGCAGCGCCTGCTGCGATTCTTCATCCAGGCCGCGCGGCATGGGCGCGTTCACCACGAGCTCCGCCATGTGGTCGTACGCCATGCCAATGCGCTGCAGCGCGCAGATGGCGGGCTCCGGGGCGCCCAGGGCCACTGTCTGCACGTACTTCTTCTGGACGACCTCCAGCGCGCGGCCCTTGTCGGCCAGCGAGCCCTTGAAGCGCTCCGGCGACGGCGGCACGCCCCAGTACAGCTTCAGGCGCTTGAACTCAACCCAGTCCGGCTCGATGGCGAGCAGGCTGGCCTGCGCGGCGGCGGCCAGCGCGGGCTTCTCCAGGGCCGTCTGCGCGCGGCGCGGCAGCTGGTCGAAGTACTCGTAGATGCGCTTGTTCATGCGCGACACGTCGCGCGTCTTCTTCATCTTCTCGTAGATGGCGACGATGCGGCCCTCGGCGTTGAGGAACTTGCTCGACGAGCGCTGGTTGTCACGCTCGTACTCCTCCAGCAGCTTGATGGCCTTCATGGACGCGCCCTGCTTCACGTGCAGGTCCACGATGGAGAGGAACACGCCTTCGGCATCCTTCGACTTCGGCCACAGCTCCAGGTAGTGCTCGCGGTTCTTCAGCGCGGCCTTCAGCTGGCCCAGGCCCTCGCGGTAGGTGGACGCGTTGAACAGGGCGATCTGCGCCTTGGACTCGTCCCACTTCTGCACCACCGCGGGCTTCGCGGGAGCGTCGTCGTTCGATGCCTTCGCGCGGGCCTTCGCCTTCGCGCGGGCCTTCGCCTTCGCGGCCGGAGCGCCGCCCTTCTCGCTCAGGTTGCGCTCGTAGCCGCGCACGTAGAGCTCGTAGGTGGTGGCCGCGTCCTCGAAGTCACCGATGGCCTCCAGCGCCTCCGCGTTCGCGTAGATGGAGTCCGGCACGTACTTGGACCGCGGGTACTCCGCGAACAGGCGCTTGCGGACCTCGATGGCCTTGTCCAGGCTCTTCGCCTTGTAATAGTCGACGGACGCGTTGTAGAGCGCCAGGTCCGCGATCTCCGTCTGCGGGAAGTCGTGGACGAAGTTCAGGTACGCCTCAGCCGCCTTGGAGAACTCCTTCTTCTCCTCCAGCTGGCTGACCAGCTTGAACGACGACTGCTCAATCAGCTTCGCCAGGTCGTCGCGGAACTTGCCCACGGCGAGCTTGTCGTTCGCGTAGAAGCGGCGCGCCCACTCGTTCACCTTCGCGAAGTCCTGCAGCAGGTTGTACGAGTCGAGGATGAGGTTGGCGGCGATCTCACCCGCGCGCTGGCCGTCCTCGAACTTGTACTCGGGGTAGCCCAACGCGATCTCGCTGAAGCGCAGCACCGCTTCGTCGAAGTGGTTGTGGCGGTAGTAGATGTTGGCCGCCTTGAAGGCGATCTCCACGCGCTTGTCACCCTTGGGGACGTACTTCAGGTAGCGCTCGCACGCGTCCAGCAGCGACTTCTTCAGCGTGGGGATGGCGATCTTCTTGGTGATGTCGGAGCCGGCCGACTCGCTCTTCGCCTCGCCGCGCGCTTCGGCCGACTTGACGACTTCGTCATAGGCGAGCACCGCGTTGTAGGAGGCGTTGGACAGCCACTTGCCCGGCTTGCCCGGCTTGGGCTTGCCCTTGTCGTCCTTGGCCTCCAGCACCTTGGCGTCCTGGAGGACGACGAGGGTGTAGTTGGCGGCGGCCTTGTCGAAGTTCTGCAGGTTGTCGTTGAGGAGCTCCGCCCAGAAGAAGCGCAGGTCGTACGCCTTGGGGTTCTCCGGGAAGAGCGTGAGGTAGTCGCTGTACACGGCGTCCGCGTACTTGAACGTCTCCTCGTTGCGCGTCTTCTTGCCCTCGTTGTGCCAGGTGACGGCGAGGTTGGAGAGCGTGCGCTCGGACAGCTCCTTCGCCTCCGCGAGCGCCTTCTTGTCCTTGTCGTCCTTGATGACGCCGGAGGACTCCACGTCCTTCATGATCTTCACGAGCCGGCGCACCTGGGCCACGGTGCGCTCCTTGTTGCCCATGCGAAGGATGCAGTCGACGATCTTCCCCTGGAAGCCGGGCGCCTCGGGCGACAGCGGCTTCTCCTTGATCAGGGCGTTGTACGTGATGGCCGCTTCGCGGTCCTTGCCGTCGCCGTAGTACAGGTTCGCGAGCTGCTTCATCATCGCGAAGCGGTCTTCCGGATTGGTGGCGACCTTGCCGAAGTCCGCGCGGGCCTGCGTCACGTCACCCTCGCGGGCGAAGGAGCGCACGTAGTCGGCGCGGGCTTCGCGCACGAGCGAACCCTTGGCCTTGGCCTTGCCGTCCTTCTCCACCGCGGCGGCGCCGGCCAGCTCACCGTAGAGGACGACGGTCTTGTACTTGTCCTTCGCGGACTCGTACTCGCCCATGTTGAAGTAGCACCAGCCCTGCTTGTAGAGGGCGAAGGCGTAGACCTGGTTCTCCGGGAACTCGGCGGCCTTCTTGTAGGCGGCGAGCGCCTTCTCCAGCTCCGGGCGCTTGCCCTTGGAGTTGTTGAAGTAGTACTCGCCGAAGGCGAAGTACGCGTCCGGGATGTACTTGGACTGCGGGTACTTTTCGATGAGGCGCTTGAACGCGACGAGCGCCTTCTTGTCCTGGCCGTCCTCCATCAGGTACTGGCCGAGGAAGAAGAGCACTTCGTCCGTGCGCTCGAACTTCGGGTACTCCTGGACGATCTTCGTGTACTGCTCGACGGCGTACTTGCCGTTCTCCTTCACCTTCGCCATCAACTCCGCCTTCTCCGCCTTGGCCTTCTGCTGGCCCGCGGCGTCGTTGCGGTTCATGGCGACGATGAGCTCATCGTCCTTGCGGTTGGCTTCGAAGAAGAAGAACTTCGACTCCTCCCAGTAGAGCTCACCCAGGCGGAACAACAGGCTGGGCGCCTCCTTCTGGTCGGGCGACAGGGAGATGATCTTGCGCAGCGATTCGATCTGTTCGCGGCGCTTGGAGGCGACCTGCACCTCCACGCCCAGGCGGAACTGATCATATTGCAGCGCGGGAGCGGCCTGCTGGGCTTCCTTCGGGCGCGTGATGTCGCCAGCGAGGGACTTGTCCACGGTGGTGGTGGACTTCTTGCCCAGATCAGCGTCGCGCAGTGCTTTCTTCTCCTGGGCCGAAGCCATGGAAGTCAGGAGAACGAGGCAAACGAGTAGCGAGCGGCGCATGGTCTTCCTAGGAGCGAGGGACCGGCATCCCCGATGGCCTGCCTGCTTGGCAAGTGTCCGGGAATCTTCGGGAATTTCCATGAGGGGACTCGCACTATGCGCGGTTTCCGCAAGGCGGGTCAACTTGGACGGACGGACGTTTGGTCCGTTGAATAGCAGGCGAGAAAACTTCAAATTCATTGTGCTCGGGAAGCGGCCAGGCGGGTCTGGCGCTGTGGCCGGAAGGTTGCGATGTCGGACCCAGCGGGTATGGAAAGCGGACGGTCGAACGACAGGCCGCTCAGCGTGGAGCCGTTCGCGGATCATGAGCCTTCTGCCGGAGAGTGCCAGCTTTGAAGAGCTGGTCCAGGACTACTTCCTCGCGGTGCGTGGCGCGGGGCTGATGTTGTCCGCGCTCGACACCCAGTTGGTGACGGCGTGGGCGCAGGAGGGAGTCCCCTTCGAGGTGGTGGCGCGCGGCATCTCCCGCTCGGCGGAGAAGGCGCTGTGGGACGCGCGGCCCGGAGAGCCGGTGCTGCGCTCGCTGCGCGCGTGTCGGCGTCAGGTGGAGACGGAGATCCGCAAGTACCGCGACCTGTCCGCGGGGCAGGGTGAAGAGGCCGCCCCCGCCGCGAAGAAGCGGCCGGCGCGCTCATGGGAAGAGGTGCGCCATGCGCGGCTGTGCGCGGCGCTCCAGGCCCTGACGGAGCGTGAGGCCGCGCTCGCGCCCCGGGTGCACCGACTGTTGGAGGCGGTCCTCGCGTGCGTGCCCCAGGAGCCCGCGGCGATGGATCAGCAGGAGTCGTGGGCGCTGCTCGCGCTCTTGCGCGCCCTGCCCTTCTCCGAGCGGCGCACGGTGTGGCGCGACGCACGCACGGGCGAGCAGCAGCTCATGACGGCGCGGGCGCGACGGGTGTCCCGGCGCTTCCGGTTGCAGGCCGCGGTGCGGCGGCGGCTGGACATGAAGGAGACCTGAGGGGTTGGGCCCCTGCCGCACGCCTGAACGAAAGTTCAGCAGGCTGACGGACAGGGGCGGCGGTGGTATGGCTGGGCGCCAGATGGCTGCCAAGGCGAACGGCGAGGCTTGCGGGGAGTGCAGCGGGCGGACGTACCTCATCGAGCGGCGCGGTGAGCTCGCGTCGGCGCGGGTGTGTCCCTGCTCGGAGAACTGCCCGGTGTGCGGCGGGCGCGGGCACATCCTCGTGGAGAAGGAAGGCACCTTCAGCAAGAAGGTGGGCGCGCGGATGTACGAGGTGCTGGAGCCGTGCATGTGCACGCTGCGGCGCAAGCGCGTGGCGCTCTACAACGACGTGCAGATGCCGGGCGTCATGGCGCACGCGTCGTTCGACAACTACCGCCCCTTCAACGAGGCGCAGGACCGGGGCCGCGGCGTGGCGATGCACTTCGCCCACCAGTACGTGAAGGCCGCCACCAACAAGGGCTACGTGCTGAGCGGCCCGGTGGGCACGGGCAAGACACACCTCTTGGCGGCGACGCTCGCGCACCTGGTGCTGGAGATGGGCGTGCGGGCCCGGTACGTGGAGATCTCCCTCCTGTACGCGACCATCCGGCGCGGGTTCCAGGACGGCAAGAGCGGCGGAGAGATCATCGGGCCGCTGTCGGAGGTGGAGGTGCTCGCCATCGACGAGCTGGGCAAGGGCCGCGGCAGCCCCTTCGAGATGGAGACGCTCGATGAGCTGATCGCCCGGCGCTACAACGCGGGCCGCACCACCCTGTTCGCGACGAACTATTCGCTGGAGCCGGAGCGCAAGGGCGCGCGCAGCACCGCGCCCACGGGCTACCGCGCCACCGACGACGCGCGCACGGCGATGAAGGACGCGGAGCTGCTGCGCGAGCGCGTGGGCGAGCGCATCTACAGCCGGCTGTGTGAGATGTGCAGCTTCGTGGAGCTGCCGCGCGACACCCCGGACCGGCGGCGCACGCGGCAGGAGATGGACGCGCCTCCGCCGATGGGCGGGATGCGCAACCCCGGGCGCTGATCCGCGCGGATCAGCGCCTCAGGGCGTGATGGCGCGCAGGAGCGAGTTGCCCGCGTCCGCCACGTACAGCGTGCCGTCCGGCCCCACCGCGAGCCCCGCGGGCAGCACCAACTGGGCATCCCTGCCCGGGCCATCCGCGTGGCCGTAGCGGCCGCTGCCCGCGAGCGTGGTCAGCTTCTCCGGCTCACCGGCCGCGTTGAACACGAGGCGGCGCACGCGGTAGTTGCCGGGGTCGGACACCGCGAGCGAACCGTCCGGCAGCAGCGCGAGGCCCAGGTAGGGCAGGAGCTGGGCGTCCTTCGGATCTCCGTCGCGGAAGCCGGGCGTGGAGCCCGTCATCACGGACGTGACGCCGTCGCGCACGCGCACCACCCGCGCCATGCCGCTCTCCACGACGTAGAGGGTGCCGTCCGCCGCCTGGACCGCCGCGGAGGGCCGGTAGAGCCAGTCCCCCTGGAGCGTCGTCACCGGGTTGCCGGGCGTCACCAGGTCGATGCGGCGGATGACGCTGTTGTTCATGTCCGCGACGAGCAGCCCCGTGCCATCCGGCGTGAAGGACAGCCCCGTGGGCTGGTTGAAGGCCGCCGCGAGGGCGGGCCCGTCCTGGTAGCCGAAGGTGGTGCCCGCGAACACGTCCGCCTTGCCGTCCGCGGAGATGCGACGGATGAGGGCGTTCTCCGTGTCGGACACGTAGATGTTGCCCAGCGCGTCCGCGGCGATGCCCATGGGGCCCGAGAGGTTGTTGAGCACCGTGCGGATCTTCCCGTCCGCCGACACGCGCTTGACGGCGTTGCCCAGCGCGTCCGCCACCGCCCAGCCGCCGTCCGGCAGCACCGCGACCGCGAGCGGCGCGCCCAGCGCGTCCGACGCCACCCGGCCGTCCGAGTGGCAGCGCCTGCCGGGCTCGCCCGCCACCGTGTGCACGGCCTGCGCGAACGGGCCCTGGGCCTGGGGCTGCGTGGGCGGCTGGAACTTCACCAGGTCGTCCGGCACCTTCCGGCCCAGCGCCTTGTAGAGCACGTTGGCAACGATGCGGCCCGCGCGGGCATCCGGCACGCGGTCCCCCACCCCGGCCAGCTTCTGCACGAAGTCGATGCCGCCCGAGGAGAACACGTACGCGTCGCCCTGCTTGCGCACCACCATGTGCGAGAAGCCGAAGCCGCCCTGGAGCGACAGCGAGGGGGACTCAGCGAGCACGTCCACACCCGAAGGCTGACGGCCGTTGCTCACCAGCTGATCCACTTCGTAGCCGTTGGCCATCCACAGCGTGTCGCCCTGCTTGAGCCCGGTGCCGGCGAAGGCCCAGTGGTCCGGCGCGGTGATGACCGTGGGGAAGGGCCACTGGTGCCAGCGCGCGGCGAACTGCACGCCCAGCAGCGCGTTCTCCGGGCGGGGCGCGGGCAGGTCGCGGAACTTCACCGTCCTGCGCTGATCCTTGTACGGATCCTCCGCGTGGCCCTTGTAGCAGGTGACGATCCGGCGCTCCCGGCCGTCCGCCGCGGGCTCGAGGCGCACCTGCCAGTAGGCGTTGTTCGCGCCCAGGTTCAGGAGCGACCGGCCCTCCGACAGCGCACGGTCCGCGTGGTCGCGCTGCTTCGACGACCAGTACTCGTCGTGCCCGGACATCACGAACACCTTCGCGCCGCGCAGGAAGTCGTAGCTCTGGTCCAGGTCCTCGTCCGTGAAGTAGCCCACGTCCAGGTCCTGCGACTCCAGCCACGTCACCAGGCTGAGGTCGTCCGTCATCAGGCCGCCGGTGCCCTGGGCCCGGTAGTAGGGCCGGTCATACGAGGACTGGAAGGCGCGGGTGACGCCGTGCGACTTCATCACGCCCTTCTGATCATCGTAGAGGCTGGTGCCGCCCCAGGTGTTGTACGCCGCCCAGGTGGCGGTGGGGATGAGCACCGCGACCTCGGAGCGCGGGTTGGCGTCGCGGACGAAGAAGGGCACGTAGCGCGACGGCTGATCCTCGCGCACGAGCTTCACCACGTACACGCCGCGGACCCAGTCCTTCCCGATGGGGATCTCCAGCGTGGGGGACCACCCGCAGGCGATGAGGCCCGTCGTCAGGTCCGCCGGGCAGTCCGCCTGCCGCGTGCCCTTCACCGGGCCGCCGCGCGCAAGCTCGCGGGCGCCCAGGCCGCCGTAGTAGCCCATGCGGTAGACGAACCACGTGAAGCTCTTCGCCTCCGACAGGGACACCGCCACGCGCAGCGACTCGCCCTGCGTCAACGTGGCCTGGAGCGGATAGCCCTCGATCTCACGCTGGTTGGCGTTCTTCGTGATGCGCCAGTTGGCGGTCCCCTTTCTCTGGTTCTCCTTGTGCACCGCGTCCGCGTCGCGCGCGGGCAGCGAGGTGCCTCCGTCCGGCAGCGTCTCGTCGGGGTCGTCCGGGATGCCCGCGTCGTATTCGGGCACGACGACGCCGCCGTCCGTGGCGGGGTTCACGCCCGCGTCATCGTTGTTCAGCGGGGGATCATCATGGCGATCGCCGGGAGGAGGCGTACCGGGGGCAGGACCCGAGTCCTTGCATCCCGCCGCGCCCGTCACCAGGAGCGCCAACACCGCTCCCAGTCCCAACCACCGACGACCCTGTCCCATTGACCCACCCTCCACCCCGGTGTTCAGGAGCGGAGGGTAGGCATGGACTCCTGGGAGGGAAGCACCCTGCCCCTCATGGGCACAAAAGTTCGACACTTCCACCGCGCGTCTGTCCACGCAGCCGCGCAAGTGGCCGGATCAGCGAACATCCGTGGGGCGCGGGCTGTCAGGTACCCAGCAGTTCCCGGTGCAGCCTCGCCGTCAGCGGCTTCAGGTGGGACTTGTCCACCAGCAGCGTCACCTGCAAGGGAGAGGTGCTCACGGCATGCACCCGGGCAGACAGGCCCTCGGCCGCCGCCAGGGCCTTTCGCAGGGGCACCCAGTCCGCGTTGAGGCCCACGCCAACGCAGGTGACGGTGCCCCAGCCGTCCCGCCACTCCACCGCCGGGCCGAAGCGCGTGGCCAGCTCCCGCTGGAGCGCCTCCGGGCCGTGCACGTCCGCGAGCGGCACCGCGAGGAACGTGCGCCCCGGTGCACCCGGCAGCCCGTCATGCGCGAGCGTGCGGCCGCGCACGGCGCGCGCGTCCAGGAACTCCAGCAGCTCTTCCAGGGCCACGTCAGGCCCGGCGACGAGCACCGCCATCTCCGCGTCGGCCGTCACGCCCTTGATGCGGCTGTCGGTGGGCACGGCCAGCTCCTGCACGGCGGTGCCAGTGCCCTGGCCGTGCGCGGTGCGCGCGAGGATGGTGATGCCGCGCGCCTTGGCCCACTCCACGGCCTGGGCGTTGAGCACCTTGGCGCCGGCGCTCGCCAGCTCCTGCATCTCGTCGTAGCTCAGGGCCTCCAGCTTGCGGGCGTCCGGCACCACGCGCGGATCCGCGCTGAAGACGCCGTCCACGTCTGAATAGATTTCACACGCCTCCGCCTCCAGCGCCGCCGCCAGTGCCACGGCGGTGGTGTCCGAGCCGCCGCGCCCCAGCGTCGTCACCTCCTTCTTGAAGGAGACACCCTGGTAGCCCGCGACGATGACGACCTTGCCGTTCGCCAGCTCCTCCTGGATGCGGTAGGGGCGCACCTCCACGATGCGCGCCTGCGCGTGCGCGTCGTTGGTGATGATGCCGCTCTGGCTGCCGGTGAAGCTGATGGCCGGCACGCCGTGCTCCTGGAGCGCCATGGACAAGAGCGCCATGGAGATGCGCTCGCCGCACGTCAGCAGCATGTCCAGCTCGCGCCTTGGCGGGTCCGCCGACACGCCCTTGGCGAGCGCCAGCAGCTCGTCCGTGGTGTCGCCCATGGCGCTGACCACCACCACCACCTGGTAGCCCGAGTCCCGCTTCTCCTTCACGCGACGGGCGACCTTGCCAAGCTTCTCCACGTCGGCGACCGATGAGCCGCCGTACTTCTGCACCACGATTGGCATCCGCGCCTCGCTTCCCGGGCAGTGTAAAGTCCGCCCCCGCGCATGCCAATCACCGAGAATCCCATCATCGAGGTGCGCAACCTCACCCGGCGCTACCGCGATCGCGTGGCCATCCACGACGTGTCCTTCACCGTGGGTGAGGGGGAGCTGCTCGGCTTCCTCGGGCCCAACGGCGCGGGCAAGTCCACCACGATGAAGATCCTCACCGGCTTCCTGCCGCCCTCCGGGGGCAGCGTGAAGGTGGCCGGCTTCGACGTGTCCACGCACCCGATGGAGGTCAAACGGCGCATCGGCTACCTGCCGGAGACGCCGCCGCTGTACCCGGAGCTGACGGTGCACGGCTACCTGACGTTCGTCGCCGCGCTCAAGCAGGTGCCCGGCCACGGCGTGAAGGCGGAGGTGGAGCGCGTGGCGGGGCTCACCGGCGTGAGCGACGTCATGGGGCGCGTCATCCAGAACCTGTCCAAGGGCTACCAGCAGCGCGTGGGCATCGCGCAGGCGCTGCTCGGCTCGCCGCCGGTGCTCATCCTCGACGAGCCCACGGAGGGGTTGGATCCCACGCAGCGCGCGGAGCTGCGCGCGTTGATCCGGAGCCTGGCGGGCAGGCACACGGTGCTCTTGTCCACGCACATCCTCCCGGAGGTCACCATGACGTGCGAGACGGTGCTCATCCTCCACCAGGGCCGCGTGGTGGCCCACGAAGCCATCGCCACGCTCGCGACGTCCCATGGCCAGGCGGAGCACGCCTCGCTGGAAGAAGTCTTCATCAAGCTGACCGCCGCCTGAGCGCCTCCCCTTCCCCCTTCGAGGATTCCCTCCGCATGCGCACCGCCCTGGCCATTGCCCGCAAGGAGCTGGCCGTCGCCTTCACCACCCCGTGGGCCTACGTCGTGTTCACGGCGATGGCGGCGCTCTCGTCGTTCTTCTTCGTCAGCCTGCTGGAGCAGTTCCAGCAGGTGCAGGCGCTGGCGCGGGAGCACGGCTGGAGCAAGCTGCCGGCGGACTCGGTCGTCTACCGCAACCTCACCGACGGCGTGGTGGTGCAGCTGTGGGGCGTGGTGCTGATCATCACGCTCTTCGTCGCGCCCTTCCTGTCCATGCGGCTGTTCGCGGAGGAGAAGCGGCAGAAGACGTTCGTGCTCCTGCTGACGACGCCGGTGCGGCCGGTGGACATCGTGCTGGGCAAGTACCTGGGAGGCCTGGGCCTCATCTTCGTCACGCTGGGACTGACGCTGGTGTTCCCGTTGATGCTGTCGGTGGTGGGCTCGAGCGCGTCCGGGCCCGCGTTGGAGTGGCCCACGGTGCTCCTGGGCTACGGGGCGGTGCTCCTCTGGGGCGCCACCTGCATGGCGGTGGGCCTGTTCATCTCCGCGCTGACGGAGAGCCAGATGCTGGCGGCCTTCCTCACCTTCACCGTGCTGCTGCCGTGGATGCTCCTGCGCGCCGTGGCCCAGTCCACGGAGGAGCCGCTGCGCTCGTTCTTGAGCTACCTGTCCTTCGACACCCAGTTGCAGGGGATGATCCAGGGCGTCCTGGAGGTGCAGGCGCTGGTTTTCTTCGCATCCGTCATCCTGTTCTCACTGCTGCTCACCCTCCGCGCGGTGGAAGCGCAGCGCTACGCGTGACCATGAGAGCGACCCACATCTCCCGTGTGCAAGGGGCCATCGGCCTCATGCTCCTGCTGTCCAGTCCCTTCACGCTGTTCCTCACGTCCGGCAGCGTGCCGCTCGCCGTGGGCAAGGCGGTGCTGGGCGCCGTGATGCTCGCGGACTACGTCGTCTCGCACCGTCGGGAGCTGGGGCGCGCGGGCTCGCGCCGCACGGGGCGGTTCCTCGCATCCACCGTGCTCACCACGCTGCTGGCGCTGGGCGTGCTGGTGGCCCTCAACGTCCTCGCGTTCCAGAAGAACCGGCGCTTCGACCTGACGCGGGAGCACATCTTCTCGCTCGCGCCGCAGACGCGCGAGACGCTCGCGGGCCTGAAGGAGCCGGCCCATGCGCTGGCGCTCATCCCGCCCACGCACCCGTCCTATGGCGAGCTGGAGGAGCTGTTCCGGCGCTACCACGAGGCGGCGCCCGAGACGTTCCACTACGCGTTCGCGGATCCGCACCGCGAGCCCGCCCTGGCCGCGAGGTACCAGCTCAAGGACGGCCAGACGCTGGTCGTCGTCTCGCGCGGCGACAGCGAGGATGCGCCCCACACCATCCTGCCCCTCCCCTTCGAACAGGAGCTGACCAACGCCCTGCTCCAGCTGGAAGCGGCGGGCACGCAGAAGGTGTACGTCCTTGAAGGGCATGGCGAGTGGCCGCTGGAGACGCCGAACGGTCCCCGGGGCCCGGGCGACGGGCTGTCGGAGCTGCGGCGGCAACTGCTGCGCGAGGGCTATCGCCCCGAGCCCCTCAACCTCCTGGGCCTCAAGGAGGTGCCTCGCGACGCGGGGCTGCTGATCATCGCGGGGGCGAAGGAGGACTACACGGCTCCGGAAGTGGCGGCCCTGCGCACCTACCTGGGCGAGGGCGGCCGGCTCCTGTACTTCACCGACGCGGGCACGACGGACGGGCTGGGCCTGTTCCTCGCGGACTACGGCGTGCAGGTGGACGACGGCGTGGTGGCGGACTCGCAGTTCAACGCGGGCAACCCGTTCGTCCTCGTGTCGAACTTCTTCGGCAAGCACGTCATCACCCGCCCCCTGCAGGAGCGCGCCTTCAACGTGCAGCTGCCCACCGTGCGCAGCCTCACGTTGTTCCGCGAGGGCTTCCTGCCCGGCGTGAAGGTGGAGCCCGTGCTGCTCACGTCGCCCTATGCCTGGGTGGAGACGCGGCCCCAGGAGGACACCACCCCGTCCGATGGCGAGAAGATGGGACAGCTCACGCTCGTGGCCGCCGCGTCGCGGGACACGCGCGGGGCGGACCACAGGCGCTTCGACGAGGCGCGGCTGGTGGTGATGGGGGACTCGGAGCTGCTGCTGGATCCGAACTGGGGCCATGAGCCCAACCGCAACCTGGTGATGAACGCCCTGGGCTGGGCGTCCCATCAGGCGGAGAAGATCACCCTGCGCCCGCCGAACCGCGAGACGTCCACGCTGGAGCTGGGGCGAGGGCAGATCCAGCTGCTGCGCTTCGTCGCCACCGACCTGCTTCCCCTGACGCTGCTGGGCGTGGGGCTCGCTGTCTGGCTGTCGCGGAGGGACCGGTGAGGACTTCTGGGTTCGTGGTGCTCGGGCTCGCGGTGCTGGGGCCGTGGGCGTGTTCTCGGGATGCGGAGAAGCCCCCCGCGCCTCCGAAGATCTTCGGAGCGGAGGCCGTGGAGCCGGCTCGTGGGGCCGCGCCCCAGGCGGCCCCCGTCTTCACGCACCTGACGGTGAAGGCTCGGGGCGCCACCACGGAGCTGGAGCGGACTCCCGAGGGCTGGCGGCTCACCGCCCCCGTGGAGGCGAAGGCGGATCCGTACGCGGTGGAGGCGCTGGTGCAGCAGCTCACCACGGCGAAGTTCAAGGCCACGGTGAACGCCTCGCCGTCGGACGCGGAGCTGAAGAAGTACGGCCTCACGTCGCCCACCTTCACCGTGACGGCGCGGGCCTATGTCCCGGACGCGAGCGGCGGCGGAGCGGAGGATCCGTCGCGGCAGCGCACCGTGACGCTGTCGGGTGGCGAGGAGAACCCCTTCGACGGATCCGTGTACGTGCGCCGCGAGGGAGACACGACCGTCTACGCGGCCGAGGGCGCCGTGCGGTGGGCGCTCGACAAGGGCCCGTTCGAGCTGCGCGCCAAGGAGTTCCTGGGGCCGCTGGACGCCGCGTCGCTCCAGTCCATCGAGGTGACGGCGAAGGCCCATGCGTACCAGTTGACGCGCGACGTGGATGGCAAGACGTGGCGGCTGGTGAAGCCGGAGCCGACGCGCGCGAACGCCAGCCGCGTGACGGACCTGATCACCGCGTTCGCAGGACAGCTGGCCCTGTCGTTCCCCGAGGACTCTCCCGCTCAGCGGAAGGCGCTCGGCCTGGAGGCGCCCGTCGTGGATGCGCGCTTCGTTCCTTCTTCCGGCGAGCCCATCCGCGTGCGGCTGTCCCAGGTGACTCGCGAGGGTGCATCGGTGGTCTACGCGCTGCGCGAGCAAGGCTCGCGCTCAACGCTGGCGGAGGTGGAGGAGCGCGCGCTGATGACGCTGGACGTCGGCGTGCCGGAGCTGAAGGACCGGCGCGTGCTTTCGTTCCCGCGCGACGCCGTGCGGCGGCTGGAGTTCCATCCTGGAGGCAAGACCGCGCCCGTGGTGGTGACGCGGGGTTCGGCCTCGGACGGCGGCACCGACGCGTGGCAGGTGGAGGGTCCCGACGGGGGACGCGCGCGGCACTTCCGCGTGGTGAAGCTCCTGGGCACGCTCGAAGCGCTGAAGGCCGCCGCGTTCGGTGAGGCGAATGTGAAGCGGTGGGAGCGCTACGGCATCGGCGACGCGTCCCGGAGCGTGGTGCTGCGCGACGCGGACGGGAAGGAGCTGGCGCGACTGTGGCTGGGCAACGCGGTGCCGGAGCAGGAGGAGCGGCTCTATGCGCGCGGCTCCGGGCCGGACCTGCTGGAGGTCTCCGCGAGCGCCGTGGAGGACCTGCCCACGAGCGCCGCGGACCTGAAGGACCCACCGCCCGGAGGTCCGGACGGCGGCGGGGCTTCTGCGCCCTGAAGCAGCGCTAGACTTCCATGAGTGCGAAGCGCTGCTCCGGCGTGAACTTGGTGAGCAGCGGCATCGCCACGTTGAACACGGGGATGCCGCTCTTGGTCTTGCCCTCGCGCGCACCGTGATGGGCGTGGCCGTGGAAGACGTAGGCCGCGCCGTAGTGGTCGATGGGCATCGACAGGCGGCTCGTGCCGAGGAAGGGACGGATCTCGATGTTCTCCCCCTCCAGCGTCTCCGGGATGGGGGCGTAGTGCATGATCACGACCTTCTTCTCCGTGTCCAGGTGGCTGAGCGCCGCCTCCAGCTTGAGCGACTCCTTGACGGCCTCCTGCACGAAGGACTTCGTCTCGCCCTCGCCGAAGGCCTGCAACGTCGCGTTGCCGAAGCCCCCTCCGAAGCCCTTCACGCCCGCGACGCCCAGCACCTTCTCGAAGATGAAGTGGTCCCCGTCGAGGATGTGGACGCCGACCTTGGACAGCTCCGCGCAGATGTCCTTCACCTGGCCGTGCTCATAGTCGTGGTTGCCCAGCACCGCGGCGCACGGGACGCGCAGCGCGGACAGCTCCTCCGCCAGCACCTTCCCCTCTTCCACCATGCCGCGATCCGTGAGGTCGCCGCACAGCAACAGCAGGTCCGCTGAAGCATTCACCTGCTTGACGAACTGACGGAAGCGGCCGTGCTGGTCGTCCCGACAGTGCAGGTCACCGACCGCTGCCAGCCGTATTTTCGAGCTCGGATCTCGGGCCACGCACGTCCCCCTCGGGTCGTTCTTGTTCGTCCCACGCCCTGCCGTCCCCAAACCCCCAGTGATGGATGTCCACGTGGTAGTTCACCTTGGACACCAGGTTGCCGCGGCACAGGCGCGCATCCCAGCTGCCGTCGCGCACCGTCTGCAGCGTGCGGCTCATCAGCTCCGTCATCACGTAGTTGGGCACGATGTCGCGCTCGCTGGGATAGGCGAAGCGGAACATCATCAGGTGGCTCAGCAGCACCTCCCAATAGCGGTCGAACCGCCGGAGGATGCGGTCCCAGTCCATCTCCCGCCCCGCCTTGAGGATGAGGTGGTTGATGTCCGCGCCGTCATAGCGTTCGCGCTCGGTGACGAAGGCCTTGGACCAGATCATCTCCTCGGCGGGCGCGATGAGGCACTCGTAGCCGAAGATGTTGGCCTTCTTGGCGTTCGTGAACCACTCGTCGTCCACGGTCGCCACGCCGTTGCCAGACGAGAAGATGAAGTCGACGAAGTAGTCGCCCTTGTAGGCCTTGTAGATCCACACCTCGTCGTGGTGTTCGGTGCGCCACCCGTCCTTCTCCAGGACCTCCAGCGCGCGGACGGCATCCGCCTTGCGCGGAAACAGGTCCAGGTCCTTGGTGTCACGGTAGATGCCCGTATAGGTGGCGTAGGCATAGGCCCCGCCCACCACGAATGGCACCCCGGCGTCATGGAGCAGGCCGACGGCCCTCGCGCGGGCGTTGATTTCGTCCGGCGCACGCTCCCGCTCGGCGAGCGCGGCGTCCGTACCCATGTCCCCGGGATGGTTCGGGTGTCGTTTTTCCATGGGGCAAAGGTAGGGATGCTCCATTTCGACCGTCTGGCAGGCGGGCGTGGGTGGCCGGAGGGCAGGCAGCCGAGTTCCAACCGGCTGGATTCATTGGAGGTTCCCATTTCAAGCGAGCCCTCTTTCTGTTTTCAGCCTGGCCGGTGTCCATAGGAGCGAATCCCTGCCGCACGGCCCGCACGACGGGCCCTGAAAGGACACCGACCATGCTGCGCAAGAGCCTGCTGTGTGCCGCCTCCCTGCTGTTCGCCGGTTGCGACAAGGCCGAGACGAACGATGCGGAGACGTTCCGGGACGGCCTGCCGTCGAAGGAGATGATGCAGGTGAAGGCGCCGAAGGAGAACGGCCAGGGGCTCACGGCGAGCGACCCGTCCGCGCTGTACGGCCAGGGCCAGAAGGCCGAGTACTACCAGGCGACGGTGGCGGCCACGGTCTCGGTGAACGGCGGCACGCTGTGGGTGCTGAGCCTCATCGAGTCGATCACGAAGTATCCGCCCACGACGCTGGAGGAGAACAAGGCGGTGTGGGGTCCGGGCACGGAGGCGCTGAGCCCCACGACGTGGCGGCTGACGGTGACGAAGTCCGGGGACGCGTCGTTCTCCTGGGTGCTGGAGGGCAAGGCGAAGGCGGACACGGACAGCGCGTTCAAGGCGGTGTTGTCCGGCACGCAGACGGTGGCGGTGGACGCGGAGGGCGAGCGCCAGAGGGGCTTCGGCTCCGGCGAGCTGTTCATCGACTGGGACGCGTCGCACAGCCTGCCCGATGGCGACGAGAACGTGGGCACGGTGGAGATCCGCTACGCGCGGCCGAGCGCCACGGCGGACGCCACGCTGGACGCGGACTTCCACCAGGTGCGTGACGACAACAACCCGCAGCAGCGCGTGGACGGCAAGTACCACTACAAGGCGACCGCGTCGGCGGGCGGCGAGTTCGACTTCGTGACGGACAAGGACATCGACAACAACGACCCGCTGCGCGCGAAGCTGGAGCGGCTGAGCATCAAGAGCCGCTGGACGGCGACGGGCGCGGGCCGCTCGGACATCCAGGTGTCCAAGGGCGACCTGGTGGGCGAGGCCACCCTGAGCGAGTGCTGGGACACGAACTTCCTGAGCACGTACTTCCGCGTCAGCCTGGACCCGCGCCTGGGCTACGGCGAGGCGGAGGCGGCCTGCGGCGGCTTCAGCACGGCGGTGTACTCGTCGCTGTGAGCCTGCTCGCGGTAGGCTGAGCCGCGCGTGACCGGACCGACCCCGCTGGCCCTGAAGGTGGTGCCTCCTCGAACCCCCGAGGACCGGCGGGTCGTCCTGCGCGACCTGTATGTGAAGTACGGCGGCAGCGTGCGGGAGCGCTGCCGCTACCTGCTGAAGGACGCGAGCCGGGCCGAGGACGCGATGCAGGACGTCTTCGCCCGCGCGCTGGTGCACGGGGATTCGTTCCGCGCGGAGGCGTCTCCGCTGACGTGGTTGATGAAGATCGCCACGCACCACTGCCTCAACCAGCTGCGCTCGGAAGGGGCGGCCTGGCGGAGGTGGTTCGCCCGGGACGAGGCGGCCCGTTCGGAGGGCCACGGTGGGGCGGAGGCGATGGAGACGCGGGACCTGGTGCGCAAGCTGCTGGCCCGGGTGGACGCGGAGACACAGGCGGCGGCCATCCACTACCACGTGGACGGGATGACGCTGGAAGAGGTGGCTGCGGTGCTGGGGCGTTCGGTGCCCACGGTGCGCAAGCGGTTGGAAGCCTTCGCGGAGCTGGGTGGAGAGGAGCTGAACGTCCGATGAGCGCGCACGAGTCGACCTGGACATTGCGCCGCCTGCACGTCGGCGAGCTGCCTGCCCTGGAAGCGGCGCGCGTCCGGGAGCATGCGGAGACGTGCGAGACGTGCGGCGCGCAGCTCCGGTCCTTCTCCGCGACGCAGGCCGCGTTCGAGGCGGAGGTCCCGTTCGAGCGCTTCGAGGCGGGCGTGGAGCGTGCCGTCGAGCGGCGGACGCGGGCAGCGAAGGAGCCGGTGACGCGTGCGCCGTGGGTACGGCCGCTGATGGCGGTGGCGGCGTCGGTGTTCGTGCTGGTGTTGGCGCGGCCGCTGCTGGAGCGCGACGACGCGGGGACGGTGCGGCCTCCGGTGACGGGCAACCGGATCAAGGGTGGAGCGGGCGCGGAGCTGCGCATCGGTGGGGGCGCGGAGCCGCAGCGCGTGGCGAGCGTGGATGCGCCGGAGGCCCTGCGGGCCGGTGAGCGCGTGCGGCTGGGCTACACGCCGGAGGCACATCGTTATGTGGCGGCGCTGTCGGTGGATGCGCAGGGCGAAGTGACACCGCTGTATCCGGAGTCGGGGGACAGCCTCGCGGTGGAGCCGGGCGCGGGGACGCACTGGCTGCCGGAGAGCGTGGAGTTCACCGGTGCGGGTGCTGAGCGCGTGGTGCTGGTGCTGACGGATGCGCCGGTGTCGATGGAGGCCCTGAGCGACGCGGCGCGGAAGTCCTTCACGGCGGCGGGGCGGGATGTCACGCGCATGGCCCCGCTGGACGTGGCGGGCGAGCAGACGCAGTGGATCCTGCTGAAGCCATGAGCGCTCGCGTTCCAGGCGGGAGGTGGACCGCGCTCGTGACGGGGCTTGTTCCGGCTCCGGTGCGAGGACTCGTCACGAAGCTTCGCGCGTCGCTGCCCGGGTTCGGGCTCGCGTTCGCGCTGATGTCCACCGCGGCGCAGGCGGACACGCTGCACCGCTTCGCGCTCATCGCCGGCAACGACACGGGCGGCGACGACACGCGCCCCTTGAGCTACGCGCGCGACGATGCGCGCAAGATGCACGACCTGCTCACCCGGCTGGGCGGCGTGGCTCCGTCCGACGCGAAGCTCCTCCTCGACGACGACGCGAAGGACTTCCTCACCGCGCTGTCGGACCTGGAGCAGCGGGCACGCGCGGCCCAGACTCGCGGGGAGCGCACGGCGCTGTTCGTCTACTACTCCGGCCACGCGAAGGACGGAGCGCTGCGGCTGGGTGACTCGCGGCTGGCCTTCGACGCGCTCAAGCGCCGACTGGCGGACGCGCCCGTGGACATCCGCATCGCCATCCTGGACTCGTGCCGCTCCGGCGCGCTCACCCGCACCAAGGGGGCCCGCAAGGCGCCCGCCTTCGACGTGGAGTCCGGCGCGGCGCGCGATGCCCGGGGCGTCGTCATCCTCACCTCCAGCGCGGCGGACGAGGACTCGCAGGAATCCGATGCACTGGGCGGCAGCTACTTCTCCCACCACCTGGCGAGCGGCCTGCTGGGCGACGCGGACCGCAGCGGCGACGGCCGCGTGACGCTCTTCGAGGCGTATTCACATGCCTACGCGCGCACCGTCGCCGACACCGCCGACAGCAGCGCGGGCCCGCAGCACCCCACGTTCAGCTACGACCTCGCGGGCAACGGCGACCTGGTCCTCACCGACCTGCGCGCGAGCGCCGAGGGGCTCGTGGTGCCCGGCGGTGCCCCCGCGGGCTCCTACTACTTCGTGGATCCGGGGGGCCTCGTGGTCGCGGAGCTGGACAAGACCGCGGACACGGAGCGGCGCGTGGCCCTGGCCCCTGGCACCTACCGCGTGAAGCGCCGCATGAGCGACCGGCTGCGCATCGGTGAAGTCGAGATTGCCCGGGGCCGGACCACCGTGCTGGAGGAGCCGCGCCTCAAGGACGCGCCCTTCTCCGACGACCCCGTGAAGGGCGCGGCTCGGGGCCGGGACACGTGGTGGGCCTTCGGCCTCACGGGCGGCTACCAGTCCTTCTTCGACGCGGCCACGCGCCAGTCCCTCTTCCTCTCCGTGCCCCTGTTCGGCGCGGAGGCCGAGCTGCACGACTACTTCCGCCGCGACTGGGTCTGGGGCTTCGACGCGGCCATGGGCGGAACCCGGGGCGTGCTCGCGCTGCCCACGCTCGCGGGGCCGACGTACCGGTACTCGGTGGTGAACCTGGGCACCAGCCTCACCACCGAGTGGCCCCTGGGCCGCGTCGCGCCGTTCGTGGGCGCTCGGCTGGCGTACCTCATCCTGGGCCGCCAGTTCGAGGACGCGGCGTTCCCGGATCAGCGCTTCGCCATGGTGTCCCCGGGCCTCGTAGCCGGCGCGCGGTTGCAGCTTTCGCGCAGCGTCCACCTCACCACGCGCGGCCGGTTGCAGTACCTCCAATACAACGTCGATGCGCAGCGCTCCCTGGGCTACTGGGAGCTGGCCGCGCTCCTCACCTACGCGCCATGAGAGAGCACGCGATGCGAAACCTGGCCCCCGCCCTGCTCTGCCTCCTCGCCGTCGCGTGCGGCGGCGACTTCTCCAACGACGACCTGGAGTTTCAGAACGCCCTGCCCCAGCGCCAGGACCTGGCCGCGAAGCTGCCGGACGCCGCGTCCCGCTCCGGCCAGGGGCTGCGCTCCCAGCAGGTCGGCCTTCAGGTGCTGGGGGGCACGTCGGAGCTGGCCCTGCAGGCCTACGCCGCGGGCACGCGGTTCAACGTCAGCGTGGACGCCCTGCTGTCCCTGCTGGAGCTGTTCCGCAACGCGCCGCCCACCACGCGCGAAACCGACCGGCGCATCTGGGGCCCCTACCCCGACAAGGACCATCCGGGCCACGAGGTGCGCTTCGTGATGGAGCGCCAGGGCGCCCAGTTCGCCTACCTCCTCCAGTACCGGCCGACGGGCACGCGCGAGGACGCGTGGTGGACCTACCTGCCCGGCACCTTCAAGGCGGACGGCGGCATCCGCAAGGGCGAGGGCACGCTCGCGCTGGACCTGAAGGAGGCCCGCGGGCACGGCTTCGACACGGGCGACGCGACCAGCCTGGACCGGCTGGACATCGGCTACCAGACCCGGGCGCTGCCCACGCGCGTGGAGCTGCTCTTCACGGGCGCGGGGGCCACGCTGCCCCTGACGCGCTATGCGTCGCGCCAGGTGCCGGAGGGGCTGGGAGAGATGGCGTTCCGCCTGCCGGGCCAGGACCTGGTCCCCGGCGGGCTCCTGGAGACGCTGGACATCCTGGCGCGCTGGACGCCAGACGGCCGGGGCGTGCTGGAGCTGAACATCCTGGAAGGCGACGCGAAGGGCGCGAAGTACACCGAGTGCTGGGACTCCCGGACGCGGATCACCTTCCTGCGCCGCAACTGGGACTTCATCAACCCCACCGAGGGCGACGCGGCCACCTGCCCGGACGTGTCCGCGCTGGTGCCGAAGCCGTAGCGACAGAACGCCCGCGCTGGTGCCCGGACAGCAGCCGGGCGGACATTCTTTGCCCCTCGGGAGGTGACGCGCGGGGCGGATTCTCTATGCTGGGGTCCGCTTGTCCGCGCCCTCCATGCCCAATCCCTCGCTTCTCACCGTCTTGAAGAGCCGGCGCATCTGGCTCCTGATGGCCGTCGGCTTCGCGTCCGGCCTCCCCCTGTGGCTGACCGGCGTCACGCTGTCCGCGTGGATGAAGAACGAGGGGGTGAACCTCAAGACCATCGGCATCTTCAGCCTCGTGGCGCTGCCCTACACCTTCAAGGTGCTGTGGGCGCCGCTGATGGACCGCTACACGCTGCCCTTCCTGGGCCGGCGGCGCGGGTGGATGCTGCTGACGCAGGTGCTGCTGATGGGCGCCATCTCCGCCATGGGGCTCGTCAACCCGAAGGACGCGCCCATCGCCATGGCGTGCATCGCGGTGGTGGTGACGTTCCTGTCCGCCAGCCAGGACATCGTCGCGGACGCGTGGCGCACGGACATCCTCCCGATGGAGGAGCGCGGGCTGGGCAATTCGATGTACGTCACCGGCTACCGGGTGGGCATGCTCGTCGCGGGCGGACTGGCGTTCATCCTGTCGGACATCCTGGGCTGGTCGCGGACGTACTACGTGATGGGCCTGCTCATGAGCGTGGGCGTGGTGGCCACGCTGCTGGCCCCGGAGCCGCAGAGCGTGAAGCCTCCGCGCAACCTGCTGGACGCGGTGGTGAAGCCCTTCGTGGACTACTTCCGCCGGGAGTACGCGCTGGGGGTGCTCGCGTTCCTGGTGCTCTACAAGCTGGGGGACGCCATCGCCGCCAGCATGGTGACGCCCTTCTACATCGAGCTCGGGTTCTCCAACACGGAGATTGGCGCGCTCAGCAAGACGCTGGGCATGCTGGCCACCATTGGCGGCGGCCTCCTGGGCGGCGTGCTGATGGTGAAGCTCAGCATGCGCCGCGCGCTGTTCATCTTCGGCGCCGCGCAGGGCCTCACCAACCTGGGCTTCCTGGCCCTGTCGCTCGTCGGCAAGAACGACCTGATGCTCGCGACCGCCATCGCCCTGGACAACGTGTGCACGGGCCTGGGCGTGATGGCGTTCGCGGCCTTCCTCATGTCGCTGTGCCACAAGAGCTTCAGCGCCACGCAGTACGCGCTCCTGTCCACGATGGGCACCATCGCCAACCGGCTCATCGGCTCCGTGTCCGGCTACCTGGCCACATGGATGGGTTGGCCCACGTTCTTCGCCTTCACCGCCGCGGCGGCCATCCCCGCGCTGGTGCTGCTCATGTTCCTGCCGGAGCACGCCGCCCGCCCCGTGGAGGAC
>NZ_RAWA01000169.1 GCF_003611675.1 Corallococcus sp. CA053C | reverse complement strand
CCCCCGCACCGTGCCCACCACGCCGCGGAAGCCCTCGTCCCACTGGAAGTCCGGCGTCACCGCGGCAGCGCGCTCCTCGGGCGCGCAGGCGCCTTCTCCCAGGAAGCACCACCGCTCCACGTTCCCGGGTGCGCGCACGACGTCGTCGGGCAGGAAGCCGTCCGGCGTGGGCAGCCCCGTGGTGTCCAGCGTGAGCCGCTGCCCGAAGCCCAGCCGGTAGGAGCCCACCAGCACCGACGCCCGCTCCCCGGTCCACTGCCCGTGGAACTTGGGCACGACCACCGACACCCCGGGCGCCTCCGCCACGAGCGTCCGAGGGCGCGCGTCCCGGTGCACCGCGCCCAGGCGCCTCCGCGTCAGCGACGTGAGCAGCCCCACCCGCCAGCCCTCCGGCCCCGCCACGCGCACCTGGAGCGCCCACGGCGGCAGCACCGGATCCGACGCGGCGAACGCGCTCAACAGCCGCGCGTCCCCCGACACCCGCTCCGACGCGGTCCGCGTGAGGAACGGCGCCAGCCGCCGACGCTCCTCCACCGTCAGCGCCCCGTCCCCCCGCAACCCATCCACCCGCGCGTACGTCAGTCCCGGCAGGCCATAGAGCGAGGCGCGCGAGGCGTGCACCGGATCCACGCCCGAGCGTCGCAGCACCGTCAGCGCCGCGAGCGTCTCCGCCGTGATGGCGCCGTCCTCCCGCAGCGCGAACAACGCCTGCTCACCGGTGTCCTCGGGGTCGACCTCGTAGGACGCCGCGTGCGCCGCGACGGACACCCTCAGCAGGAACAGCCACACGCAGAACAGGACGGAACGCACGCGGCGGGTCCTCTGCACGAGCGGGACCACCCTTCCCTACAGGGTGGCCTCCAGTCCGGATCCATCCCTTCGCCGGACACGGCGTCCAGGGAAGGGACGGCCGGCATTCCTCTCGCGGCGAGTTCGTCAGGCGGTGCGGCTATGCTGGGGGCCACATCTTCGCGAGGGCCGACGTTGCGGCCCGCAGAACAGCTCAATGGGCCACGTCCACATCCTTCGTCACTTCCCCTCTCCCCAGGAGGGATTCAACCGCACCGTCCGCATCTACACCCCGGACACCTACGACGCCCGCGGGGACCACCGCTACCCGGTGCTCTACATGCACGACGGGCAGAACGTCTTCGCGCATCCGGAGTCCGCCGTCTTCGACACGTGGTGCGCCAACCGCGTCGCGGAAGAGGCCGTGAGCGAGGGGCGGATGGAGCCGTGGATCATCGTCGCGGTGGACTCCGGGCCGGGCCGCTTCCAGGAGTATTCGCCGTGGGACGAGCCGCGCAACGGCGTGTCCGCGCGCGGCGAGGCCTACGGGCGCTTCCTCGTGGAGGAGCTCAAGCCCTATATCGACCGCACGTACCGCACGCGCGCGGGCGGCGAGTGGACTGGCACGATGGGCTCGTCGCTGGGCGGCCTCATCTCGCTATACCTGGGGTGGCGGTTCCCGCATGTGTTCGGCCGCATCGGCGCGCTGTCGCCCACGGTGATGTGGAGCCAGGGCCGGCTGTTCGACGCGTGGCGCGCGCACAGCGAGCGGTGGACGCGCATCTACCTGGACGCGGGCGCCACCGAGTCCATCCACGCGGGCGGCCTGCCGCTGGACTACGGCCGGGGCACGCTCGACTTCTTCCACCACCTCAAGGGCCTGGGCTACGGCGACCACGAGGTGTCGCTGGTGCTGGAGCCCGGCGGCGAGCACCACGAGAAGGACTGGCAGCGCCGGCTGCCGGGCGCCATGCAGTGGCTGCTCGGTTGAGTCAGCGCCCGTGACGCGAAAGCCCCGGCCGGTGCCGCCCGAACAGCGGCAGGTCTACGTGCAGGTGGTGGAGGGGCTGCTCCAGCACGGCCTGCGCGGTCAGGTGTCCCCGCGTCTGCGGGAGCGGCTGCGTCAGGCTGGCGTGGACCTGGACCGACCGCTGTTGCCGCTCTACCCGGTGCCGCTCTGGACGCGGTGCCTGCACATCGTCATCGAGGAGGTCCATCCCGGCGTCCCCCGGGAGGAAGCCTTCCGCCGGCTCGCCCACGCGCACGTGGAGGGCTACGGGGCCACGCTGCTGGGGCGCGCGGTGATGAGCGTGATGCGGATGCTGGGACCGAAGCGCGTGGTGCAGCGGCTGCCGGAGGTGCTGCGCGGCACGGACAACTACACGGAGGCGGTGCTGACCGAGCGCGGTCCCGCGAGCTACGAGCTGCGCATCAACTCCGTCGTCGATGCGCCCGGCTACGCGGAGGCGCTCTTCGAAGCGCTGCTCCAGGTGGGCGGCGCGCGGTCGCCCCACGTGACGAAGGTGCGCGAGGACGCGGACGGCACGGTGCTGTCGCTCACCTGGACGGAGCCGTAGCTACACGGTCGCCTGGATGTAGCGCACGGCTTCGTGCATCGACTCCTTGTCCGCGTGGCGGGTGAGGTACATCTCTTCGCCTAAAAGGCTGTGGTAGATGGGCGGCAGCTCGCGGTGGACGAGGAGCGACGGGCCCAGCCGCTCGACGATCTGCGCGTGGGTGTGGCGGTAGCGGCGGCCGTGACGGCGCGCGCTGTGGCAGACGTGGTGGCGCGGCGTGTACTGGAAGTCCGCCACCGGATCATTGGTCACCACGCGGGCCCAGAGCCGGTACACGTCGATGTCGCACGTGTAGTTCATCATGTCCGTCATGAAGCCGCCGGGCGGGCGCAGGTTGGCCTCCAGCACGACGAAGCGGCCGTCGGGCAGCCGGAAGAACTCCAGGTGGAACCAGCGCTCGCGCAGGCCGAAGGCGGCGACGACCTGACGGCCCAGCACGTCGAGCGCGGGGGGGATGGTCTGGAGGCTCCAGAAGGAGATGTCGCGCCGTTCGGTGACGGTCTCCATGCCGCCATCGCTGTACTCGTGGCTGAGCGTGAAGACGATGGCGCCGTGGCGGTCCACGATGCCGTCGTAGGTGACGATGGTGCCGCGCACGAAGGGCTGGGCCACGTAGGAGGTGGGCAGCGGGTGGGCGAGCGCGGCGTTCACCTCCGCGTCGGAGGTGACCTTGAAGGTGTGGGCGGCGCCCACGCCCACGTCGGGCTTGAGCACGAGCGGGTAGCCCACGCGGGCGGCGAAGGCCTTCACCTGGTCGGCGTCGCGCACGCGCAAGAGGTCCGGGTGGGGGACGCCGGACGCGTGGAAGACCTCGGCCATGCCGGACTTGGAGCGCAGCTTGAGGATGTCGGCGGGCTGGAGTCCGGGAGCGTGGAAGTCCTCGCGCAGGCGGGCTTCGACTTCGAGCCAGGACTCGTTGAGGGACTCGATGCGGTCCACGCGGCCATGGCGCCAGGTGAGGTAGCCGGTGGCGCGGACGAGGGCGTCGTAGTCGGTGAGGCTGGGGACGAAGAAGTATTCGCGGAGGGACTCGCGAAGCTCGGGGCGCAGGGATTCGTAGGGCGTGTCACCGATGCCCAGTACGGACACGCCGCGCTCGCGCAAGGCGACGGCGAAGTGGAAGTAGTGGGTCGGGAAGTGGGGGGAGATGAAGACGAAGTTCATGGCTCCTGGCGGGCGGGGCCACCGCTGGAGGGGGACCATAGCGGCACCACCCCCGCCCTTGAAGCCCAGTGGGAAACACTGTCCACCAGCGGGGCTCGCCGCCCCGGTGGGCCTGCTCCGGTTCGGTGGACAGGTTGACGATGCTGCCAGCCTCTTGGTCTCGGCCATCCGCTCGTACTCCACTGGGCAGACGTAGCCCAGGGCTGAGTGGCGCCGCTTCCGGCTGTAGAACTCCTCGATCAGGTACAGCCAGCCCTCGTCGGTCCAGACATAGGTGATGTCACCCACCCACGTGCGGTGGAGCTGACCGGGTTGGAGGTTCCTTTCCAGGGTGTTCGGCGCTACGGGGTGGTGGTGGTCCGAGTCGGTGGTCCGTACGAGTCAGTGCCCGAAACCGGTGCGAAGTGCTGCACCGCCTCGGGCGGCAAGAGACGCCGCTCATGCTTCTTGTGTCCCGGCTGGCCACCGGGGCCGCGGCCCGTGGGCTTCTTCGGCGGGCGCGGGGTGCCGGGGGAATCCGAGGAGGGCGGCTTCGAGGAGCTGCTCGAATTCTGGCTCAGGCGCGCCTCCAACTCCGCCACGCGGACCGGTAGGGCAGCCACCTTTGCCAGCAACTCGATGATGACCGCGTCGCGCGCGGCCACCTGCGCTTCCAACTCCGCGATGCTCGCATCCCTGGGGTTGAGTCCCGCAATGACTGGCGGTGTGTGTCACGCCGAGGCCACCACCGTCCCGAGCCGGCCCGCCCACCGTCCGATGCCCGGCAGTCTCTTCAAGCAGGCTCCAACCGGTGAACGGTGACCCTGGAGACAACCCATGTCCCTGACCAGCCCGGTCCACACTTCAATTCACCACCCGTCCCACCCAGGGGCTCAAAAGCTCATTAAACTCTTGGTCGCTCATATCGCCCTCGCTGACCCTCCACCACAGCCCCGAGTCCAGCAAGGTCCTCAGAGGAATGGGTGGGAATGCTCGCTTGAAATACGAAACAATCGCGCTATGAGAAATCCCGCCCTCAAGCATGCCTCCCAGCAACTCGGCAAGCTCCACTGGAGTTAGCAGCTTTTCTTTCGCCCGAAGCGCGTTCAAGACGTCCTCATCATTCATCGCGTGAACTCCACAACAACCTTTTTGGAATTATTCATCAACACACTGGGCTTCACATTGGGGGGGCAGTGATTCAGGAGCCCTGAGGAAGATCCTGGGAATCATCACGACCGAAACGCCCCTGACGCTCAAGAGGATGGAATGGGATCTCCCCTCCCCTGAGACGCCAACCCCACACAACCCCAATCGGTCGCCACCAGTGAACCCTGGCGGTGCTTTCGCACCAGCAGGCCGTGCATCGCCACCAGCCGCCATGGGCTCTTGGGCGTGTTCATGAGGAATGAGTTTCAGTCTTCCTTGCTCCATGCATCGAAGCCCACGGCGAGAAGCCGAGTGTGCACGGCGGCGACAGCGTCAGGATGCAGTCCAAAGCCGCCCTGAACGCCATAGACGTCGTTCAGAACAAACGCATAGTCACGGCCCGTGACATGACTCACAACCTCCGCAAGATTCCTGTGGGACATGTGCGGATACAGCACGGTCAGGAGCGGTAGGTAGTCAGCCTCTGACAGACCGTCTGGGAAGGCCCGGCGGATCATGCGCGCGGTGACCTCGAGATGGGCTGGAAGTTCCATGGTGCTCATAGCCCCTTTGGCCAACAGCGCTACCCAGAGCGCTTGGAACCACCCACCACTGGAACCAGTCGCTCGCGGACCTCGGCCAGGAACCGGGTCAGGCGGACCTGCTCCCCTCGGGACTGAAGCGTTTCAAGTGGCGTTTCACGCAGGCATTCAAGCTCGCGCTCCGAGTTTCCGGAGGTGAGTTCATCCAGCGCCTTCTTGGCGTCGTTCTTGGCACCGTGTTCGCGCGCAGTCAGTCGGTGGGCATCGCGCACAGGATGGAATGAGAGTCGCTGTTCCACCGCACGAAGGGTTTCCACTTCATTGCCCCGAGCATCGAAGCCGGCGAGCACCCAGCACTCTCGCTTGGGCTCCGCTACACCGATGACCACTTCAAAGGGCCAGGACCTGTCATCGCGAGCCTGCTCCAGCCCCTTGCGCCGGTTGGAATCAGTATCGCTGTCTCGAATCAGCATGACGGCATCCGGCGGCTCTTGCGAGGTCGCCAGAAGCAACAGGGCCTTTCGAGCAGCCAACGCGTCATGTGCACCGGCCTCACCCGCGAAGTGACCAAAAATGCCTTTGAGTCCTGCTTGAGTTGCTGTGTCTGAGACAGATCCCCAGCGGAGGTAGGACTCTGCAGGTTTCAGCCCACGCCAGCGACGGTGCAGATCCAACAGCCCTGCGTCGAGCCAATCGATTTCAGCCAGCAGAACCCGGTCGGCCAACAGACAGGCGGTGTCCCGGTCCGCAGGGGCTTCACAAACCACTCCCAGGTCGTAGGCGGGCTCACTCATGCGACGCGGATGCAGGCACCTTTTCTATCCAACTCTCGCCCACGGTGCTCCAGAACTCCCCCGGACTCATCATGGCCTTCCACTTCTCGAAGTCGGGGTGCGCCGTGAGCTTCTCACAGCGTGCGAACCCGTTCTCCGCCAGGAAGGTCATCCGAACTTCCTCCGGCTGCAGGTAGTTCAAGATGAAGGGAGAGTGACTGGTCGCTACGATCTGCAGCTCAGGGTCGTTCTTCTGAATGGTCCGCAGGACCTCGATGAGCTTCCTCTGGGCAGTGGGATGAAGCGACAATTCGATATCGTCGAGCAAAACCAGCCGAGGCTTCTGGGGCCCCATAAGTACAGTCAGGAGTCCGAGGGCCATCAGCGTTCCCTCGCCCGCTGAGTCCGCCGGAACATCCTTGGCTCCTTGCATGTCCAAGACAATGCGGTTGCCCCAGAGGGTGCGTCGCTCGGAAACTTGGGTTTTCTGCTCATCAAGCGCAATCGTACGCATGGTGCTCTGCTCAACCGCAGCGCGTTCGATGCGAATCCTTCGGACAGACGGGACGATTTGCCTCAGCGCCAGTTCAATCGCGGAGAAAATTTCGTCGTGGCTCAGCTTGAGATAGGCCAGAACCGAGGCCAGCCCCGTGCCATCACCTGTGACATCAGGTACTGGTTCATCGCTGTAGGATGCTTCTGCCAGTCTTCTCAACTCAAACCGCAAAATCGCTGTCGCACTCCATGCATCAAGCACTTTGTTTGACGGTTTGGTCTCTCGTGCCTGGATCGACCGCCCATCCATCACGGGATTGACCGTAATGGCTGTCGCTTCCCAATCGGCGGCCCTCAATGAAGATTCCTCATCTTTTAGCGACATGCCATGGAGATGAATGACTCCTGATCTGTCAGCCCAGTGACCATGAAATGTCAACGCACTGGGCTGGTTGCTCCCAAATGAGCGGGACTTCAATCCAATAAAACGATTTTCATTGAAAAGTGAGTTCGAAAAGAATGGTGCCGCATTCGTAGCCAGCATCCGGAGCCCCTCCAACAGCGTCGTCTTTCCCGACGCATTGGGCCCCACCAGCACCGTGAACGGCTCAAGCTCCAGATCGAGCGAGCGGTACGCCTTGAAGTTGCGAAACTGCACCTTCTCGATCACGCGTGCACCCTCCCCTGCCCTGCGACCCCGCCCCGGTCACCCGGGGCGGAGCCAGAACGACTGTCTTCAGTTCTTCTGCAGCGGCCGGTAGCGGATCCGGTGCGGCTCTAGCGCGTCCGGGCCCAGGCGCTTCTTCTTGTCCGCTTCGTAGTCCTCGAAGTTGCCCTCGAAGAAGAACGCCTTGCTGTCACCCTCGAACGCCAGGATGTGCGTCGCGATGCGGTCCAGGAACCAGCGGTCGTGGCTGATGACCACCGCGCAACCCGCGAAGCTCAAGAGCGCGTCCTCCAGGCTCCGCAGCGTCTCCACGTCCAGGTCGTTCGTCGGCTCGTCCAACAGCAGCAGGTTGCCGCCGCTCTTGAGCATCTTCGCCAGGTGCAGCCGGTTGCGCTCGCCGCCCGACAGGTCCTTCACCCGCTTCTGCTGGTCCTGCCCCTTGAACGCGAACCCCGCCAGGTACGCGCGGCTCGGGACCGTGCCCGCCTTGCCCAGGTCGATGAGGTCCAACCCGCCACTCACCTCCTGGAACACCGACTGCTCGCCCTGCAGCGCGTCGCGGCTCTGGTCCACGTAGGCCATCACCACCGTCTCGCCCACCTTCAGCTCGCCCCCGTCCGGCTTCTCCGCGCCCGTCATCATCCGGAACAACGTCGTCTTGCCCGCGCCGTTCGGTCCAATCACGCCCACGATGCCGCCCGGCGGCAGCTTGAAGGTCAGCTCGTCGATGAGCAGCCGGTCCCCATACGCCTTGCGCAGCCCCTTCGCCTCCACCACCAGGCCACCCAGCGGCGGACCCGGCGGAATCATCACCTCGCCCGTCGCCTCGCGCTTCTGCTGCGACTGGTTGAACAGCTCCTCGTACGCGGCGATGCGCGCCTTGCTCTTCGCCTGACGCGCCTTCGGAGACGCCCGCACCCACTCCAGCTCGCGCTTGAGCGTCTTCTGCCGGTGGCTCTCCGACTTCTCCTCCAGCTCCAACCGCTTCTGCTTCTGCTCCAGCCAGCTGGAGTAGTTGCCCTTCCAGGGCACGCCCTCGCCCCGGTCCAGCTCCAAAATCCACTCCGCCACGTTGTCCAGGAAGTACCGGTCGTGCGTGATGCACACGATGGTCCCCGTGTACGCCTTCAGCGCCTGCTCCAGCCACGCGACGCTCTCCGCGTCCAGGTGGTTGGTGGGCTCGTCCAGCAGCAGCAGGTCCGGCTTCTCCAGCAGGATGCGGCAGAGCGCCACGCGGCGCTTCTCACCGCCGGACAGCTTCGTCACGTCCGCGTCACCCGGGGGCAGCCGGAGCGCGTCCATGGCCATCTCCAGCGTGCGGTCCAGCTCCCAGCCGTTCGACGCGTCAATCGCGTCCTGGAGCCGGGCCTGCTCCGCGAGCAGCTTCTCCATCTCCGCGTCGCTCATGGGCTCCGCGAACTTCGCGCTGACTTCATTGAAGCGGTCCAACGCCTGACGGATCTCCTTCAGGCCCAGCTCCACGTTCCCCTTCACGTCCAGGGTCGTGTCCAGCTGCGGCTCCTGCTCCAGGTAGCCCACCTTCACCGTGGGGTCCGGCTTCGCGACGCCGAAGAACTCCGTGTCCACACCGGCCATGATGCGCAGCAGCGTGGACTTACCGGAGCCGTTGGGGCCAATCACACCAATCTTGGCGCCCGGGAAGAACGACAGGTAGATGCCCTTGAGGATCTCCTTGCTGTTCTTGACCTTGCGCAGGTCCTGCATCGTGAAGATGAAATTCTGGGCCATCGCGGCATCCTAGCGGTCAGTCGAAACGTGAGCGGCCCTGAGCGGATACCAGGGAGCACCCACGGGCTCAAGACGAGAGCGCACCCTGAGTGTCCCCCTGGACGCCGGAAAAACGCCCGGCCGCTTGCCCAGCGAACCCAACACGAAGGTGTTAGAGGAAGCGCCGCCATGTCCGAGCCCACGACCCCCGCCCTGGAGCTGCAGGGCCTCTCCAAACGCTACGGCGCCTTCACGGCGCTGCACTCGGTGGACCTCTCCATTCCCCCCGGAGAAATCTTCGCGCTGCTCGGCCCCAATGGCGCCGGCAAGACGACCCTCATCGGCAGCGTGTGCGGCCTGGTGAAGAAGTCCGCGGGCACCATGCGCGTCTTCGGCAAGGACCTGGACCAGGACCCCGTGGGGCCCCGCTACCAGGTGGGGCTGGTGCCGCAGGAGATCAACTTCGACCCGTTCTTCTCCGTCGCGGAGTCCCTGCGCATCCAATTGGGCTACTACGGTCAGCCCCGCGACGACGCGCGCATCGACGAGGTGCTCACCGCCCTCAACCTCCAGGCGAAGAAGGACTCGCTCACGCGCGCCCTGTCCGGCGGCATGAAGCGCCGGCTGCTCATCGCCAAGGCCCTGGTGCACCGGCCCCGGCTCGTGTTCCTCGACGAGCCCACCGCGGGCGTGGACGTGGAGCTGCGCCGCGACCTCTGGACGTACGTGAAGAAGATCGCCAGCGAGGGCACCACCATCGTCCTCACCACGCACTACCTGGAAGAGGCGGAGGAGCTGGCCGACCGCGTGGGCATCATCAACGAGGGCCGCCTGCTGATGGTGGAGGAGAAGTCCACCATCCTGCGCCGCTTCGGGGAGAAGCGCCTGGTCGTCACCTTCTCCGAAGCCCTGCCCGCCATGCCCGAAGCCGGCCAGCGCTTCGCCGCGAGCCTGTCCCCGGACCGCCGCACGCTCACCTACGTGGAGCGTGAGAACTGCGCGCCCTCCGGCGAACTGCTCCGCGCGCTCTACGCGAACGGGCTGCCCATCTCCGAGGTGGAGACGCGCCGCCCGCGCCTGGAAGACGTGCTCATCGAGATCCTCCGCGGCCGCCCGACCCAGGCCGCCTGACACCCCACCTCCGGAATCGCACCCACCCCATGAACGTCCTCGGGATGCAGACGCTGTTCGCGAAGGAGGTCCGGCGCTTCATGCGCGTGCCGGGCCAGACCGTCCTGTCGCCCCTCATCAGCACCACGCTGTACTTCATCGTCTTCGGCTACTCGATTTCCGGGCGCGTGCACGCGGTGGAGGGCCACCCGTACCTGCACTTCATCGTCCCGGGGCTCGTGTTCCTGGGCATCGCCAACAACGCGTTCCTCAACAGCAGCTCGTCGCTGTTCATCACCAAGATCCAGGGCACCGTGGTGGACCTGCTGGTGGCGCCCCTGGGGCCCGGCGAGCTGATGGTGGGCTTCATCGGCGGCGCGATGGTGCGCGGGCTGGTGGTGGGCCTGCTCACCTGGATCGTCGCGGCCGTGTTCTCCGGCTTCAGCCTGGAGCACCCGCTGGCGACGCTCTACTTCCTGCTGCTGTCCAGCTACGTGTTCAGCGTGCTGGGCATGCTCGCCGCCGTGTGGGCGGAGAAGTTCGAGCAGATCAACTTCTTCCCCACCTTCGTGATGCTGCCGCTCACGTTCCTGGGCGGCGTCTTCTACTCGGTGCGCGAGCTGCCCTCGCCCTGGAACCACGTCAGCCTCTTCAACCCCATGGTCTACATGGTGGAGGGGCTGCGCTTCGGAATGTTGGGAAGCAGTCTCTTCTCCCCGCTCGTCGGCGGCGCCATCCTCGCGGCCACCGCCGCCGTCGCCACCGGCGTCACCTACGGCGTGCTGCGCTCGGGCTACAAGATGAAGGCGTGAGGAACCGCGTGCCTGCCTGCCTCCCCCACGGGTAGGAAGGCAGGCTCCCCCCTGCTCGACAGACTCTCTGTCTTTTTGGAAGTCGGCGGTTTCCTGCCCGGTGAGAAAGCGCGATATCCTCCGCTTGAAATGGCGGTCGCCTTCGGGAAATACGAGCTGCTGAGAAAAATCGCTTCGGGCGGGATGGGACAGGTGTTCCTCGCCCAGGAGCATGGGACGGGCTTCGAGCGGTTGGTCGTCCTCAAGCTCATCCTCCCGCACCTCGCCGAGGACGAAGAGTTCCTGGAGATGTTCCTGGAGGAGGCGCGGCTCGTGGCGCGCCTGTCGCACCCGAACCTCATCACCATCCTGGACCTGACGGAGATTGAGGGCCGTCACTGCCTGGCGATGGAGTACGTGCAGGGCGAGGACGTGCGGCGCCTGGACCGCTTCGCGCGCAAGCAGGGGCGTCCGCTGCCGGTGGGGCTGGTGGTGCGCATCATCGCGGACGCGGCGGCGGGCCTGTCGTACGCGCACGGCGCGCGTGACGGGCAGGGCCAGCCGCTCCAGCTGGTGCACCGGGACGTGTCCCCGCAGAACGTGCTCGTCGGCTTCGACGGGGGCGTGAAGGTCATCGACTTCGGCGTGGCGAAGGCGGCCACCAGCGGGCAGCAGACGGCGACGGGCGTGCTCAAGGGCAAGTACCCGTACATGTCCCCGGAGCAGGCCAACGGGCTGCCGGTGGACGGCCGCAGCGACCAGTTCGCGCTCGGCGTCGTGATGTGGGAGGTGCTCACGGGCAAGCGCCTCTTCAAGGGCGACACGGACCTGATGACGCTGCGGCTGGTGCGCGACTGCCAGATTCCGCCGCCGTCGCAGCTCAACCCGGACCTGCCGCCGGGCCTGGACGACGTGCTGCTCAAGGCGCTCGCGCCCACGCCCGAGGGGCGCTACCCGGACTGCGCCGCGTTCCGGCTGGCGCTGGAGGACTACGCGCTCAACCTGCGGCTGCCCTCCAGCAGCGCGCACCTGGCCGCGTACCTGCGCGAGCTGTACGCGGAGCGCATCGCCGCGGAGTCCGACCCGTCGAAGCTGGATCAGCTCGCCGAGGACGCGGACCTGGATTCGCAATCCAGCTCGTCGCTCGGGAGCCCTGCCCCCACGACGGGCGGACGGGGCGCGGTCGCGTCGCGCGCGTCGAAGCTGGTGGGGCCGCCGTCGCGTCCGCCCACGCGCGTGGGGCCTGAAGCGACGCGAGGCACCGCCGCCCTGGAGCCCTCGCCCGCGCCGAAGCGGCGCGCATGGCTTCCGTACGTGGTGGGCGGCCTGGCGCTGGTGACGGGGGGCGCGGCGGTGGTGATGCTGCGCGGCTCCGACCTGCCTTCGGCCGGGACGCCCGTGGTGCAGGAACCGACGCGGACCGCGCCGCCCACGCAGCCCACGGGCCCGGAGACTCGCGCGGTGAACGCACGGCCCGACCCGGTACGCCTGATGGTGACGAGCGAGCCGCCCGGCGCCACGGTGCAGGTGGCGGGCGAGGAGCGCGGCACGACGCCCGTGGCGCTGCCGCTGGTGCCCGGAGAACCGTCGGTGGCGGTGACGCTCGCGCTCAACGGCTACGAGCCGGTGACGCGGCAGGTGTCCGCGGCGGATGCGCCCACCGTGGCGGTGCCACTGCAGCGCCGGGTGACGCGGCCGCCACCCCGGAAGCCGCCCCCCTCGTCGTTGGGCATCAAGACGGGGCGTTGAGGCGCCCCCTCCTGCCGCCGGTCCGGCTGGCATCCATTCAACGCAGTGGCCGCGCCTGAGCGGATCCTCGCGGCACGGACGGCCGGACTTCAGCCGCGCCGTCGCGACTCCGCGGCCAGGACGACGACGTAGCCGTCCGGGTCGCGGACCCAGAACTCCTGGCGACGGGAGTTCGGGTTCACGTGGGGCGCTTCCACCCAGTCCACCTTCAGGGCTTCCGCGGCCTTCACCGACGCGTCGAAGTCCGTGGTCTCGAACCACAGCAGCACGCCGTGCCCATGGGGCGCGGAGTCCGGCCCCATGAGGTTGGCGTGCTCGTCCAGGTCCCACGCGTGGAGCTGGAGGATGAGCTCGCCGTTGCTGACGAGCATCTCGTACTCATCACCGCCGTGGGCGCCCTCGCAGCCGAGCAGCTGCTGGTACCAATGGCTGCTCGCGGCCACGTCGCGGACCGCGAGCAGGGGCTGAGACCGGACCTGACGGGGCTTGCTCGGCATGGGGCTCCGGTGACGGCTACCGCTTGAAGTGCTCCGCGATGACGCTGGCCACGCCGGCGGTGAGCTTCTTGCCGGTGGGGATGTGCAGGAACTCGTTGGGGCCGTGCGCGTTGCTGCCCGGCCCGAGCAGGCCCGTGATGAGGAATTGCGCCTCCGGGAAGCGCTCGCCCAGCATGCCCATGAAGGGGATGGTGCCGCCCTCGCCCATCGCCATCGCGGGCTTGCCGAAGCAGGACTGCGACGCGGACTCCACCGCGCGCGACAGCCAGCCGGCCAGGGGCGGCGCGTCCCAACCCACGCTCGCCTTGTCGCCGTCGAACGTCACCTTCGCGCCGTAGGGCGGATCCTTCTCCAGCACGTCCTTGAGCGCCTTCGCGGCCACCTTGGGGTCCACGCGCGGCGGGATGCGCATGGACAGCTTCAGCGTCGTGAAGGGGCGCAGCACGTTGCCCGCGTTGGCGAGCCCCGGCACGCCGTCCACGCCCGTCAGCGCCAGCGCCGGACGCCAGGTGCGGTTGAGCACCAGCTCCTCACCGTCCTTCGACACCGGGGCCGCGCCCTCCACCCAGGGGAACTTGGTGTGGAGTTCCTCGCCCAGCGTCTGGGCCGCCGCCTTCGCCTGCGCGCGCCGGCCCTCCGGAATCTGCGTGTGCAGCGCGTCCACCTTGATGTGGCCCGTCTGCTCGTCCTCCACGCGCGACAGGAGCTGCCGCATGATGCGCATCGACGACGCGACCACGCCCGTCGCGTCACCCGAGTGCACGCCCTCCGTGAGGATGTCCACGCGCAGGTTGCCGGCCACCATGCCGCGCAAGCTGGTGGTCATCCAGAGCTGATCATAGTTCGCGCAGCCCGAGTCCAGGCACACCACCAGCGACGGCTTGCCGATGCGCGGCGCCAGCGCCTCGATGTACGCGGGCAGGTCCGTGCTGCCGGACTCCTCGCACGCCTCGATGAGCACCGCGCACCGTGCGTGCGGCACGCCCTGCTCCTTGAGCAGGCGCAGCGCGGACAGCGACGCGAACGCCGAGTAGCCGTCATCCGCGCCGCCGCGCCCGTAGAGCTTGTCGCCCTCGCGCACGGGCGTCCACGGGGACAACCCCTCGCGCCAGCCGGTCATCTCCGGCTGCTTGTCCAGGTGGCCGTACAGGAGCACCGTGTCGTCGCCGCGCGTGCCCGGCACCTCCATGTAGATGACGGGCGTGCGCTCCTTGCCGTCCGGCGTCTTCAGCCGCACCACCTCCACCGTCAGCCCCGGCAGGTGCGCGGTCTGCGCGCGGCACCAGTCGGAGATGAGCTGGACGGCCTGCTCCATGTGGCCCGTCTTGACCCAGTCCGGGTCGAACGAGGGCGACTTGTTGGGGATGCGGATGTAGCGCTCCAGCGCGGGCAGGATCTCCTGCTCCCAGATGCGCTCCGACGAGGCGAGGGCTTGGTCGACGTTCATGGCGGCGCCATGCTGCCCACCCGCGCGCCCCCTGTCGATGGAAAGCCCATCGCCGGAGCCCTCGGGCCTCCCCGGTCGCCGGGCGCGCGGCCTGCCGTCTTGCGTCAGGCCGCGCGGGCGCTCAGGGGCTCAGGGCTGGATTTCGCGAACACTCAACCATTTGAAGTCCACGTCGTTCGCGTTGTCCCAACGGAACACCGCGATGGGACCGCCCCAGGTGATGGGCATGCCCCCGGTGGCGCCGCCGCAGTGCTGCGCGTCGCCGCCCCATTGTCCGGAGTCGGTGTAGTCGTAGACCTTCTTCCACGTCACCTTGTCCGCGTTCTCGTTGACGTACATCTCCAGCTTCACCGCCGTCTGGCCGTTGACGGAGACGTTGCGCATCACCGACTTGAAGCCCACCCAGCGGCCCTTGAGCGCGGAGGTGGCGGCCTTGTACGGGGTCTGCTCATAGGACACGTGCCAGGTCTCCTTCTGCCAGCGCGCGCGGCCGTCGTAGTGGAAGCCGGCCTTGTAGCTGCTGCCCTCGCAGCCGGAGTGGTCGTCGTTGTGCTTGCCGCCCCGCGCGTACCAGTCGAAGTTGTCCGCCGTGTCCTGCGCGCTGTTCAGCCGCACGAAGCCGGTCATCTCGATGTTCTTCCAGTCGTTCGGCGCCTGCATGTAGCCACGGCTCGCGAGCACGTCCCGGTCGTAGGTGGGGATCTGGTTGTCGTCGTAGCCCGTGGACGTGAAGACACTCATCCGCACCTGCGAGTCCTTCATCTTCCAGGAGCCGTCGCTGTTGCGGGTGATGCTGTCCTGCGGGTCGAAGCGCTTGTCGGACGTAGCGCTGTCGGCGAGCGTCCACGCCTCGCCGCCGGGCTTCGACAGGTAGAGCTGCGTGACGCCGAAGCGGTCCGTGCCCGTGGGCGGCGTGGTGGCACTGGTGACCGCGGCCCACTCGGCGATGCTGGCCCAGGTGTTGAGGGAGTTGCCGTTGACCGTCACGCGCACGTACCGCGCGGTGCGCGGGGTGAAGCCGTAGCGCTCCAGGTTCGCGGTGGTGCCGGACGACTTCGTGGACACGGCCGTGGTCCAGGTGGCGCCGTCGGTGGACGTGGCGAGGACGAACGTGTTGGTGCGCTTGTTCCCCTCGTGCCACGCGATGTCCACGGCGGACAGGGACTTCACGGCGCCCAGGTCTCCCCGGAGCCACTGGCCCACGCCATCGCTGGACCAGCGCGTGGCGAGGTTGCCGTCGACGGTGTTCGACGGCGGGTTGCCGTCATTGCCACTGGCGGTGACGGCGCTGAAGCCCGACGCGGCGAGCGCGGGCCCCGCGGACACGAGCAGCGCGAGCGCGCTCGTGGTGATGACATGGCGCTTCCATCCCCCCCGGGACGAGATCAACAGACGCGAATGGGACAAGGTGCTTCCTCACGACGGGGCCGCGGCGTGATGCGAACGCGCGCGACACGTGGACCTGCTGGCGTCGCTGAGTACCGCGCGCCGGGAGGTCCATTCCCGGATGTCTGTTGTTTCACCGCTGAAGACAGCACGGCCCGCCTCCCCGCTTCCGGGGTGACGGGCCGTGTGTGGGTTCAGGGCTCGCGATGCGTATGGGTTTGTGACGCCCTGTCTGGGAGGACTACTCGCGCAGCTTCACCACCGCGGCCGAGGGGCCGTCCAGGCGCACGATGTTGCCCGTCAGCGGCGAGCCCTCCACGGTGCCGCCGAAGCGGGGGGACTCGCTCCACAGCACGATGCCCGCGCTCGCATGCGAGGGCAGCGCGTGCACCAGCGGGCCCCGGATGTTGATGATGACGAGCACCGTGTCGCCCTCCGCGCGGCGCTCCAGCAGCACCGCGTCCGGGCCCAGCGCGCGGGCGTCGTGGCTGCCCTGGAGGTTCATCAGCACGGGCTCCGTGGCGCGCAGGCGCAGCAGCTCCTTGTAGAGCGCATGCACGCCCGCATGCTCCGGGCGCTCGGCCTCGCTCCAGTCCAGCGTGGAGCGGGTGAAGGTGTCGCGGTCCTGCGGGTCGGGGACCTGTTCGCCCTTGAAGCGCGAGAAGCCGGCGAACTCCTTGCGGCGCCCTTCCGTGACGAGCCGGCCCAGCTCCGCGTTGTGGTCCGTGAAGTAGAGGAACGGCGTGCGCGCGTTCCACTCCTGGCCCATGAAGAGCAACGGGGTGAAGGGCGACAGGAGCAGCAGCGTGCTCATGGCGCGGAAGGCGGCCGGGGACACGTCCTCCGACAGGCGGTTGCCGAAGGGCCGGTTGCCCACCTGATCATGGTTCTGGATGCAGTGGACGAAGTGCCACGGGGCCAGCCCCTGGGACGACGTGCCGCGCGCGTGGCCCAGGTTCTTGGACTCCTGGCCCTGGTAGAACCAGCCCTGGCGCAGCGTGGCGGCGAGGTCGTCCGCGCTGCCGGTGTAGTCCTGGTAGTAGCCCTCGTGGTCCCCCGCGAAGGCGCGCCGCAGCTGGTGGTGCAGGTCATCCGCCCAGACGCCGTCCAGGCCGTAGCCGCCGTCTTTCACGGGCGTCACCAGCTTGCGCTCGTTGCGCTCGTCCTCCGCGATGACGACGACGCGGCGGCCGTTGCCGGCGGCGTGGGCGCGCTCGACGATCTCCGCGAGCAGGTGCGGCTGGCCGTCATCCACGAGCGCGTGCGCGGCGTCCAGGCGCAGGCCGTCCGCGTGGTAGTCGCGGATCCACATCTCCACGTTGGACAGCACGAGCGAGCGCACGAAGGGGCTGCCCTCGCTGTCGTAGTTGACCGCGTCGCCCCAGGGCGTGTGGTGGTGGTTCGTGAAGTAGTGGGGCGAGTACGCGCCCAGGTAGTTCCCGTCCGGTCCGAAGTGGTTGTAGACGGCGTCGATGAGCACCGCGATGCCGTGCGCGTGCGCGGCGTCGATGAGCCGGCGCAGCCCCTTCGGGCCTCCGTAGGTGGCCTGCGGCGCGAAGAGGTCCACGCCGTCGTAGCCCCAGTTGCGGGCCCCCGGGAAGCTGGCCACGGGCAAGAGCTCCAGCGTGTTCACGCCCAGCTCCCGCAGGTGCGCGAGCTTGGGGATGAACGCCTCGAAGGTGCCCTCCGGCGTGGCGGTGCCCACGTGCACCTCGTAGATGACCAGCGCCCGCGGATCCGGCCCCTTCCAGTGCAGGTCCGTCCAGCCGTGGTCGGCCACGACAATCTCAGACGGGCCGTGCACGCCCAGGGGCTGGGAGCGCGACCACGGATCCGGGAAGGGGTCGCCGCCATCCACGCGCAGCTTGTAGCGCAGACCCGCGCCCTGCCCGTCCAGCACACCGCCGAAGCAGCCCTGCGGCTCCGGCGTGAGGGGCAGCGTGCGCGTGACCTGGTCGTCCGCGCCGTACACCACGACCTCCACCTGCTTGTGGCCGGGCGCCCAGACGCGCCAGCGCACCCGGGAACCATCCTCAACCCACGCGCCCAGGCGCGGCGCGAGGGAACGAGCTTCAGTCGATTGAGCCATGTGCGTCCCTGTAATGCGTGGGAGGAAACCCGGGGAGCCTCGCGCGGCCCTGGAGGCCATCGCTGTTCACGGGTGGACCTCCGGTCCAGCGGGAGTGCGGACCGGCGGACGGAGGCCTGGAACGCCCACAGGCGGGGCGGGACTCCACGGCGGGGGCCCGATGAACTCGGCACGTTTGGTTGCCGCGCCCCAATCTCCTGGGTAGGCTCACGGAACCCGGAAGCCCCGGGAACCGGATTCCTTGACATTCATGTTTTGCAGAAATACTCAGACTGTCCGATATAGCGGGTTTCACTCCGGACAGGGTTCATGGCGAGGCAGCGACCAGCAGGGTTCGCGACGTGTTGGCGCTCGCTCGCGTGCACGGGTGCGCTCGCGATGATGGCGAGCTGCTCCACGCCGAACCCCAACGTCCGGGTGCGCGAGCTTCGTGAGAACCAGCTCGAGGTCACAGGACCGCTCGCGGGCCCGTTCAAGTCGACGGCGGAGCTGGCCGGGAACGCCTGTGAGCTCATGACCGGGCAGCCCGGGGCGTCATCCGGCGAGTACGGGATGGAGTACTGCGCCCTGGTCTACTACTCGAGTGCCGAGGACGCGTTCTACCTCAGCCACCTGTCCGACATTCAGGGCAAGGCCACGGGCAAGAACAAGTCATGTCTGATGCCCGTCAGCCTGGATGATCCCCAGCACCTGGACGCCATCATCCTGGGGGGAGGCCACAGCCACCCCCACAACCGGCGTTTCTCCGGGCAGGACATGAGCGAAGCGCGCCGGTGGGTTCCCACCCGAATCGCCGATTCGCGAACCGGGAAGGTCCTCCACCGGGAGCTGCTGCTCTTCTACCGGGAGAAGGCGGGCGAGTGCCGCGCCTACAAATACGACTACGCCGACCGCACGGTGAACGCGCTCCGCGGGGGCGTCTGGGTTCCCATCGGACAGGTCGTCAACGACGCGGGCAAAATCGAACTCTACGAAGGACAGGATTGGACGCCATGAACGGGCTCACGCGCATGGGGAGACTGTCCTCGGTCTTCATCGGGCTTGCGCTCTGCGGTCTGATGCAGGGGTGCAGCCTCTTCGGCTATTACAAGTACGAGCGTCCGGAGCGCATTCCCCCCGAGGTCGGTGATCGCATCCGGGATCCCAGCCCCAAGACCTTCGTGGCCACGACAGAAATGGACGGCCCCACGCTGGCCGCGCTCCGGGTCGCGCTCGCGGACTACATGCCCCCCGGCGCGAAGGCCTCCGGCAATTACGAACCGCTCGTCCGCTGCTTCAGCCGTCGCGATGTCATGGACGTCGAGATCAACAAGGTCAACGACGACCTGTACCTCGTCAGCTTCTCGGCCAACCTCGAACGCTGCGGCATGCCACCTCACACCCTCGTGATGGACGCGGGCGCGACCTACCTCATCGACGGTCAGGGCCGCATCCTCGACATCCGCTAGGACTCCGAGGGACCTCCCGCCGGATGGCTTGTCGCGCCCGGGGCCTCCCGGGATGATGGGGCGCTGCGCTGCTCGCGTCGCCCCGTCCGTCCCGGAGAATCACCGCAATGCCCCCCCACATCG
>NZ_RAWA01000168.1 GCF_003611675.1 Corallococcus sp. CA053C | reverse complement strand
GTGGCGCCCCCAGCAGGGCGGTGGGTCCGAACGCACCGGGGGGTGGCGCTTGTCAGGGCGGACATCCCCTGGCCTCATGGGCGCTGGCCCGGATCCGCCTTGCACGACGACCTCCACCGCCCATGACCGTTGGAAACAGGAGCACCCCCTGGCGCATTGGCGGGATGGCGCTGGTGCTGGCCCTGCTGCTGCCGCTGTCACCTCCCGCGCGCGCGGAGTCCCCCGGCTTCCAGGCCGGGGCCCCGGGCAGTGAGCGGCTGGGCGACACGCTGGACGCGGGCCTGCCCGTCACGGAGGAGAACCTGACGCCGGGCGCCAGCGCTCCGGGCATGGACGCGCCGTGGACGGAGGGGCAGGACCCGGTGGGAGACGGGGGCGCGGGGACGGTCGCCCAAGAGGCGGACCTCCAGCGCACCGACGCGGGCTGGGCGCTGGAGGCCGGTGCTTCCGCCGATGGCGGGCCGGTGCTGGCCGCCTTCGTGCCGCCCGCGCTGGTGCAGGACGCCCCCGCGCCGTACCCGCTGCTGCTCGTGGGCCAGGGCGTGGCGGGCACGGTGAAGCTGGAGCTGCTGGTGGACGAGGCGGGCGACGTGGACACCGCCACGCTGGTGGAGGGCGTGCACCCGCTGCTCAACGAGGCCGCGCTGCACGCGGCGCCGTCGCTGCGCTTCTCCCCCGCGCTGATGGAGGGCAAGCCCGTCGCGGTGCGCCTGTTCTTCGAGTACCGCTTCGAGGTGCCCGTGCCGGTGGCCACCTCCGCGGACGGCGGGACGCTCGAGCCGGGTCTTCAGGGGCCCATCACACTCAAGGGGTTGGTGCGAGCCAAGGGCAACCGCCAGCCGCTCATCGGCGCCACGCTGGTGTCGGACGCGGCGCCGGACTTCCCCGTGCAGACGGACGAGCACGGCCGCTTCGAGGCGCGCTTCCCCACGGGCGGGCAGGCGGTGCGCGTGTTCGCCGCGGGCCACAAGCCCGGCCTGTACCGCGAGGCCCTGAAGGGCACCGAGTCGCTGGAGGTCGTCTACGGCCTGGAGCCGCTGGTCCTCAACCCGTACGAGACGGTGGTGCGAGGCGACCGCGAGCGCACCGAGGTCAGCCGCGTCACCCTGCACGACGCGGAGCTGCGCGAGGTGCCCGGCACCATGGGCGACCCCTTCCGCGTCGTCATGCTGCTGCCGGGCGTGGGCAGCATGCTGTCCGGCGTGGCGTACCCGGTGGTGCGCGGCAGCCAGCCCGCGTCCACGGGCTACTTCCTGGACGGCATCCGCGTCCCCATCCTCTTCCACCTGTTCCTGGGGCCCGCGGTCATCCACCCGGACTTCATCGACGCCATCGACTTCTATCCGGGCTCCCCGCCGCCGCAGTACGGCCGGCTGATGGGCGGCGCCATCGAAGGGCGGCTGTCCCGGCCGCGCGACGACCGCGTGCACGGCAGCGCCTACGCGGACTTCATCAACGCGGGCTTCTTCATTGAGACGCCCTTCAAGTCCACCGGCACCAATGTCAGTCTCGCGGGCCGTTATTCCTATACGCCGTGGATCATCGCGCTCGCGGCCAACAGCCTCCAGGACCCCGCGCCGCCGGGGCGCACCAATCCCAAGGTGGTGCTCGACTTCTGGGACTACCAGGGCCGCGTGGAGCAGGATGTGGGTCAGGGCAAGCTGCGGTTGTTTGCCTTTGGCTCGTCCGACACCTTCGGCTCCGAGGCCCAGGACACGCAGGGCGACACCGCGCTGCAATCCATCATCTTCCACCGCGTGGACCTGCGAGGCCGCCACCCGCTGGGCAAGGGCGAGTTCGAGGTGGGCGGCACATGGGGCCTGGACCGCTTCGCCGTGGTGTCGCGCGGGCCGGACAACGGCAATGAAATCCACATCGACCAGACCACGCTGTCGGCCCGCGTGGGCTACACGGTGCCGCTGACGGAGCGGCTGCTGTTGCGCACGGGCGCGGACGTGGACCACAAGCGCGCCATCGTGGACCTGCTCTCCGTGGAGAACGGACAGGAGGTGGAGGAGGACACCCTTCACGCGCCCGTGGCGCTGGCCACCTTCACCGGCGCGTACGCGGAAGGCGTGTGGACGCCCGATGAGAAGTGGACGGTGGTGCCCGGCCTGCGCCTGGACAGCTACCACCTGTCCGGCGGGTTCGATCACAAGGTCATCGAGCCGCGCCTCACGGTGCGCCACAAGCTCACCGACACCGTGACGCTCAAGGGCGGCGCGGGCCTCTTCCACCAGCCGCCCACCACCCTCATCAGCCTGCCGGTGGTGGACGTGGGCAGTCTGTTGTTGGGCCTCCAGGAGGGCGTGCAGCTGTCCGTGGGCGCCGAGTGGAAGGCCTTCAGCAAGTGGGAGGTGGGGCTGGAGCTGTACGTGAACCCCATGCTGCGCACCATCGAGCTGACGCCCTTCTCCGACGAGGGCCTGGGCGAGGACCTGAACGGTGGCGGCGGCGACGGCGGCGAGCCCGACGTGCCGCCCGTTCCGCCCGGTGGCATCACCCGGAACGGCTCCGGCTACAGCCCGGTGCGCGCGCGGCAGATCGACGTGGACGAACCCCCGGTCAGCCGCGACGACTGGGACCTGCCGGACTTCACCAGCCATGGAATGGCGTATGGGTTGGAGCTGCTCGTGCGCTACCCGCTGGGGAACAACTGGTTCGGCTGGCTCTCCTACAGCCTGCAGCGCAGCACGCGGAACACCACGTTCTACCGCTACGACTCCACCGGGAGGGCCGTGTCCGAGGCGAAGGACGACCTGCCCTTCGCCTTCGACCAGACGCACATCCTCAACCTGGTGGTCAGCCACAAGTTCTCCAACAACATCACCCTGGGCGGCGTGCTCCACTTCAACACCGGGCGCCCCGAGTACGGCACCCTGGGCAGCCAGACGAACCGCGAGGGCACCGACAGCGACGGCCGCCCCGCGTGGGTGAAGGTGGACCGGGACGCGGTGGACCGGCTCCCGCCCTTCTTCCGCTTCGACCTGCGTCTGTCCAAGGCCTGGGCCTATGAGACCTTCACCCTGGAGGCCTACCTGGACATGCTCAACGTCACCCTCAACCAGGAGACGCTGGGCTTCGAGTACGAGGGCGGCGGTGTCTCACGGCGGCCCCTCACGAAAAGTGCCGTGGGGCTGCCCATCGCGCTGCCCATCATCGGGGTCAAGGGCCGGTATTGAACCGTCCCGGGGGTCAGGAGGAGTGCTCGGGGCTGAGCGATTTTTCGCCGATCTGCCCTCCAGGGTCGGTTCTCTTCCCCAAAGATGTGTCAGTATTACAGGAGACGCGGGTTTTTCCTGCCTGCCCGGCACCGTCGCCGAGGGTGGAGGACAGCCCGAAGCGTCGGGGGGAGTACGATGATGGGTTTGTCCTGGGGGCCGGGTTCGGCCTCGGCGTGGGAATTGCCCGCCGACAACGAGACGCCCTGCATCTTCTTCGAGCCCCTGTATGGGGAGACGGGCGACGTGCTCGACTTCCGGTGGACGTCCATGAATGTCCCGGCCGAGGGCTGGGTGCGTTCCCTGGAGCTGGGCCGGCATCTGTCATTGTGGGCGCTGGAGGGCGTGCCGCTGTTCGACGTGGGTGCGTGCGTGCGGGTGTTGGTGCGCGGCGTGCCCCAGGTGGGCCAGGTGGCGGGGGACGTGGCGGGCCGACAGTTCGTGGTGGTGCGCCACGGTGAGGGATTGGCGCTGTGGCTGCTCCCGCGCGACGAGAGCCGTGCGTCCGACGCGCAGCAGGCCATCCGCGAGCGCAACGCCCGGCGCGAGGTGGAGGAGGCGCTGGCGCGCACGGAGCAGACGGTGAGCGCGCTGCGCGAGGCGGAGGAGCGCTACCGGCTGGCGACGCGGGCCACGCACGACGTGCTGTGGGACTGGCACTTCGCCACCGACCGCGTGCGGTGGGACCCGGGCACGGGGGACGCGTTCGGCCACGCCACGGCGGTGTTGGATCACCAGCTGGGCTGGTGGGGCGCGCGCGTGCATGACGACGACCGCGAGCGGGTGGTGGACCGGCTGGTGACGTTCGTCGCGTCCACGGGCGACGTGTGGAAGGACGAGTACCGGTTCCAGCGCGCGGACGGCAGCTGGGCGCACGTGCTGGACCGGGGCGTGCTGGCGCGCGACGACGAGGGGCGGCCGGTGCGGATGATCGGCTCCATGATGGACGTCACGGAGCGCACGCGCGAGCTGGCGTCGATGGTGGAGGAGGCGCGCTTCCGCGAGCGCTTCATCGGCATCCTCGGCCACGACCTGAGAAACCCGCTCAACGCCATCATGCTGTCGGCGCGGGCGCAGAAGCGGCGCGGGCCGCTGGAGTGCACGCTGGAGCAGCACCGGCAGCATGCGCAGCGCATCGAGGCCTCGGCGGCGCGCATGGGCAACATGATCGCGGACCTGCTGGATTTGACGCGCGCGCGGCTGGCGGGCGGCATCCCCCTGCGCAAGGGTCCCACGGACCTGGGCGTGGTGTGTCAGCAGGTGGTGGACGAGCTGTCGGCGGCGTACCCGGAGCGGGCCATCGCGGTGGACGTGGACGGCAAGGCCGAAGGCGAGTGGGACGCGGAGCGGCTGGCGCAAGTGCTGAGCAACCTGGTGGGCAACGCGCTGGAGCACGGGACGCCGGAGGCGCCGGTGTTCCTGCGCTGCTGGGCGAAGGGCGAGCACCAGGTGGTGGAGGTGCAGAACCCAGGCACGCCCATCCCGGAGGAGCTGCGCGAGCGGCTGTTTGATCCGTTCCGCCAGGGCGAGGGCGAGCGAGCACAGGGCCGGCGCAACGCCGGACTGGGGCTGGGGTTGTTCATCGTGAAGGAGATCGTCCAGGCGCACGGCGGGACGGTGGAAGTGGCGTCGTCACAGAAGGAGGGCACGACGTTCACGGTGAAGTTGCCCAGGCCCCCGCGTCCCAAGGCCAAGGTGAAGGCGTCCCGGAGTCGTAGCCGGACGGCCTGAGCTTTGGGCGGGGTTGTGCGTTCACCGCCGGGCGGTGAACGGGTGAGCGTCCGACGCCACACGTCACGCGTGTTGGGCGACAGACCGATGGGGATGGGCCGGGAGTGCAGGGCACCTGCTCGCCTTGCAGGATCACGTTTACCCGTTGTCGAGGCCGTGCGGCTCGTGCGGCCACCACGTGGAGGCAGTCCCCATGCACACCAGTCCCCCCTCGCTGCGTTTCGCTTGCTGGATGTCGCTGTGTTTCACCACCGCGCTCGTCGGTTGTGGTGGCCCGCTGACGACGGAGGACTCCTCCGACGTCGTGGACGTGGGCCAGGCATCCCAGGCGCTGCTCTCCACCAACGGCCTGTCCACGAATGGCCTGTCAACCAATGGCTTGTCGACGAATGGCCTGTCGACAAACGGCTTGTCGACAAACGGCTTGTCGACAAACGGCTTGTCGACAAACGGGTTCAGCGCCTGGTTCACGGCGGATCCCGCGGTGGCGGACATGGTGATGCGCTACGTGGTGCAGTGCTCGCTGGCGGCGGGGAAGGAGCTGGCGTACCAGTCGCCGTCCACCGGGGCGCACTACACGTGGACGGGGAGTCTGGGATTGGCGCCGGGCTGGGCGGGGGGCGCGCCGGCGACCGCGGCGGAGCAGCAGGTGGTGAGCGCGTGCCTGGCGGCGCACGCGAACAAGTACGGCGTGCACGTGAACATCTCCGTGCTGGGGCGCGACGCGGTGGGCGGCACGGTGCCGTTCACGACGGGCGAGCTGAGCACCTACAGCGAGCGCGAGGCGTGCTTCTTCGGCAACCTCTTCACGGGCGAAGGGCTGTTCGCGGCGAATGATGGCGCCTACCTGGACTACGACGAGAGCACGGTGCGCACCTGCGGCCTGTCGTCCTGGAGCGACACGGCGGCGTGCCTGCCGCTGACCCACGTGGGCGCGTGCCGCTACTACTGCACGCTGGACACGACGCGGACCTACTACACGCGCTGCACGTACAACGGCGTGGCCTACCGCCCCGTCACCACGCGCATGCAGCCCCAGGACATCTACCGCTGCGGCGACGGCGTGTGCCAGCTCACGGAGAAGTGCGGCAGCAGCAACACGGCGCTCAGCTGCGCGGCGGACTGCGGCGCCTGTCCGTAGTCACCCGCCAGGAGTTTCCCGGGGAGGGTGGACCCGCGCGGCGTGGAGCCGGAAGCGCGTGACGAGGTCCCCCCACCACCGCCCCATCCTCCCGATGGTGGTCGGGCCATCCTCGCCATGGCGCACGGGATGGTCCGCTCGGATGGTGTCCCAGCCCCGGTGTTCGAGCACGACGCGCGTGCCACCGAAGCCCGGCTCGAAGCGGACCTCCACCTCCGTGAGCTCCCCAGGGGCGAAGTTGCTCGCGCGCCATTGGAAGACGAGCCGCGCGCCGGGCTCCCACACGAGCACGCGGCCAATCTCAAACACCTCCGTGTCGGAGGTCTCCAGCAGGCGTCCGCCGGGGCCGGGAGGGTCGAAGCGCAGCACGCCCTGGGGCGCCGCGAGGCCGCGGTAGCGCGGGCCCCGGGCCCACCAGACGTCGGTCTCCTGGGTGAAGACCTCGAAGGCGTCCAGCGGGGACACGGCGACGAAGGTGGTGACGCGGGCGCGGTCCGCGGACATCGTCATGACTTGCGGCCTCCAGGGGGCTTCGTGCCCCGGGTGCGTTCAGCGTGGGCCTTGAAGGCGCCCAGCTGGTCCTCCCAGAAGGACTCCACCGCGTCCAGCCAGCCGCGCAATTCCGCGAAGGGCTCCGGGCGCAGGCGGTAGACGCGCACGCGGGCGTCGTCCGCGTCCACGTTCTCCTCCACGAGCCCCGTCTGGCGCAGCACGCGCAGGTGACGGGACATCGCCGGAGGGCTCATGTCGAACGCGGCGGCGAGCTCGCCCGCGGGGTGGGGTCGCTGGCGCAGGCGGTCCACCACGCCCCGGCGCGTGGGGTCGGCGAGGGCGGAGAGGGTGCGGTCGAGCGCGGACGGGGTGGCCATGGCGGTCATGCCGGACCCTTGACGCGCTGGGTGAACCACCAGTGGTGGCCCTCGAGGTCCGCGGCGCCATAGCCGCGATTGGTGCCCCAGTCGTCGCCGTAGTTCTTGGTCTCGGGCTCCTGGAGGATGGTGGCCCCGGCGGCGCGGGCATGGACACAGTGGGCGTCCACGTCGTCCACGTAGACCATGAGGCTCTGGGTGTTGGTGCCGGTGTGCCGCCGGGGGCTGGAGTAGAGGGGGCGGCGCTGGGCGGACTCCACCATGACGACGCCGTCGCCGTAGACGAGCTCCGAGTGCTCGATGGTGTTGCCCGCCCCTTCGACCTTGAGGCGCGTCTGGAAGCCGAAGGCGCGCTCCAGCCAGTCAATGGCGGCGGAGGCGTCCTCGTAGAAGACGAAGGAAGAGATGCGGGGCCAGCCTTCGGGCGTCGGCTTCATGGCGGTGACTCCAGGGCGGATGAAAGTCGTTAACGTCAGGGTTAATGATTAACCCTGACGTTAACGTTCGTCAACCGTGGAGTGGGGCCGCCCGCTAGAAGATGGGGGGCTTCATGGTGGGGGGAGGAGCTGCCGGCATGGACGACGGCGGAGGCGCTTCGCGCAGCCCGAGGATGGCGGGCATGGAGGGCGTGAGCTCACCCACGTAGAGCAGGCCCTGGAAGCCCTCGTTGGCGGGGGCCTCCAGGAGCTTCACGTAGGGGCTGAGTCCGGCGGTGGCGGCCACCCTGGGGGCCGGCGTGGCGCCCACGATGCCGCAGGCCAGCTTCCCTTCCCGGTTCAGGTCGCAGCCCCACCGGGTGCCCTGCGCGTAGCTCATCTCCAGCACGACGAGCGAGCGCTTGTCCTTGAGCAGGTGGGCCATGGGGGTGAAGTCCTTGTCCCACTCGGTGCCCTTCTCCGTGCGCGTATGCGTATTGCCGGCGAGCACGATGTGGACCTCGTTGGGCTTCTGGGCGCGACGCTCGGTCCAGACCTGGGCCTGGGCCGCGTCGCGCTCGCTGCCGCGCAGCACGTCCGTGTCATAGGCCACCACCGTCACGCGCTGGCCCGCGGCGCGCAGGGCGCGTGCCCGGTCGATGAGGTCCAGGATGGCGCGGCTGCTGCGGCCGTCCTGATAGGGCCGCGACCAGAAGCGGCCTTCCAGGAGCGTGTCCTGATCCGCCGGGGCGCCGGGGCTGGCGAGGTACGCGTCCACGCGCGCCTGCTCCGACGCCGGGATGGACAGGCCGAGGACGACCGCGAGCCCTGTCTGGCCCGCCTGGCACACGGCATGGCCCACCACTTCCGGCGCTTCGCGCGAGCCGAGCTGTTCGCCGATGAGGAGCGTCAGCCCGGGGTGCAGCAGCTCCTCCAGGCCTCGCACGGACGTGGTGCACGGGCCTTGCGCGGAGGCCTCTTCCTGCCAGCGGTCCAGGTAGAACTCCGGGTCCCTCACGGCGGTGGGCCGCTTCTCCTGCACCACGTTGCCGCTGATGACCTCCACGGAGGGCGCGGACTCCAGGCGGAGCGTGAGGGCCTTCTCCAGCTCCAGGTCTCGGACGCCGTGCTGTGCCCCGCGCAGCATGGACAGACGTTTGGTTTCGGCGCTGTCGTCGCCCAGGTTGACCCGCTGCACGAAGGGGTTCGCATAGTGCTCCGCCCGTGCGGCGGACACCTTCCACCATTGGTTGTGCCACTCGACGTCGTTGCCCGCCGCCTGCTGGGTCATGCGGAAGATGCGGACGACGGACTGGCGCGGGCTCAGGACGATGCCCGTCACCAGGTAGCGGGTGTGGGTGTCGGCTCGGGAGGCGTTCTTGTCGGGCCCCTTCCACTGGGTGACGAGCTGGTTCGGATCCTCCGTCTCCTCGAAGGTGTGGCCCTGCTCCTCCAGGAGCTGACGCGTGGTGGCCAGCGCTTCGCTCAGGGGCTTCTGGAAGACGTGCTCGTATCTGGGCAGCTCTGATTCAGGGGTGCGTTTGGAGTGCGCACAACCCACGAACATCAGGGTCACCGCGACGACAATCCAACGACAATGCATCAGCGCTCCCGTGCGGAGGTGGATGACGATGATTCGCATCCAGGCAACTCCAAACGCGCGGAAAAAGCGAGATGGGTGGGAGCGGACTTCGCGGCGGAGTGTCAGCGAGACGGCGGATACTTCTGCAGCTTCCGCTGGAGCGAGCGCCGGTGGATGCCCAGCTTGCGCGCGGCCTCGGAGATGTTGCCCGCGCTGTCCGCGAGCACGCGGTGGATGTGTTCCCATTCCGCGCGCGCCAATGACGGCGCCTGGAGCGTCTCCGGCGCCGCGACGGAGGGCTCCTCCGCCGCCCTCGCGAACGCCGCCAGGATGTCGTCCGCGTCCGCGGGCTTGGGCAGGTAGTTCACCGCGCCCAGCCGGATGGCATCCACCGTGGTGGAGATGCTGCCGTAGCCCGTCAGCACGATGATGCGCGTGGCCGCGTCCACCGCCAGCAGGTCCTTCACCAGCTCCAGCCCGCTGTGCCCCGGCATGCGCAGGTCCACCACCGCGTACTCCGGTGACTCGCGCCCCGCCGCGGCCATGGCCTCCTCATGGTGGCCCGCCGTCGTCACGTCCCAGCCACGCTCGCGGAAGGCCCTCGCCAGGCGCTCGCGCAGCGTCGCGTCGTCGTCCACCAGCAACAGGCTGGGGCGGTGATCCACCGGGGCCGTGCTCACGCCGCTGCCTCCTGTGCCGGGGCTCCCGGCAGGCTCAACCCCACCGTCGTCCCTTCGCCTGCCTTCGAGCGCAATTCCAATGCACCGCCCAGCTGCTCCGCCAGCGAGCGCGCGAGGAACAATCCCAATCCCATCCCTTCGCCCGGGGCCTTGGTCGTGAAGAACGGCTCACCGGCTCGGGCTAGCACCGCCTCCGGCATGCCCTGGCCCTGGTCGCGCACCTCCAGTCGCGCGCCCGTGCCCTCCTGCCTCGCGTTCAACGCCACTGGCCCGTTGCCCGGCGTGGCCTGCAACGCGTTCTTCACCAGCCCGCGCAGCACCCGGGCCAGTGCCCGGGGCGGGCCGTGCACCCGCCAGTCCTTCAGCGCTTCGGGCACGTCCACCCGCACGCGCTCGCGGCCCGGCAGCTCCGACAGGGTCTCCTCCACCAGCTGCTGGAGCGGGGTGGGGTGGAAGGGCTCTCCCGTCGTCTGGCCCGCGTCCGCGGACATCTGCACCAGCACGTCCCGGCACCGGTCCACCTGCTGGCGGATGAGGCGCAAGTCCTCACGCACGGACTCGGAGGTGCTCGACGCGGCGAGCGCCCGCTCCAATTCCTTCGCCACCACCGCGATGGTGGACAGCGGCGTGGACAGCTCATGCGCCGCGCCCGCCGCGAGCGTCGCCAGCGAGGCCACCTTCTCCTGCCGTGCGTGCCGCGCCCGCGTCTGCGCCAATTCCTGCTCACGCTCCGCCAGCGCCCGCGTCACGCGTTGAATGAAATACACGATGAAGCCCGCCGCCACCGCGAACGCGACCCACATGCCGCTCAGGTGCAATCGCATCAGCTCCGCGTGGTCCGGCCGCGCGAGCCCCGGCAGCGTCACGTCCTGCAACACGAACAGCGAGCCGAACGCCAGGAGCGTGAACACCAGCATCGCCCACGTCCGGCGCGCGGGCAGCAGCACCGTGCCCAGCGCCACGTTCACCAGGTACAGCGTCGTGAAGGGGTTGTGCGTCCCGCCGCTCAGCGCGAGCAGTCCCGTGAGCACCAGCGTGTCCCAGAGCATCAGCCCGAAGATGGCGGCCTCCGCCACCGGCCTCGCCCGCGACAGGCCCGCGCGCACCGCCGCGTTCGTCAGCGCCTCCACCGCCAGCAGCGCCACCAGCGCGGACACCGGCAGCGCCAGCTTCAGGCCCCACGCCGCCACCGCCACCACCACCGCCTGCCCGACGAGCACGCCCCAGCGCAGCCGCAGCAGCCACACCAGGTTGATGCGCGCTCGGGGCGAGGGGTCGGCGGGGGGCGGCGGAGTCGTCATGGTGTGACGGAGGACATCGCCACGGAGCGGGCCACCGTGTCCAGCACCGACGCCGCGGCTTCTTGCGACTCCAGAGCCTCCAGGTCCACGCTCGCGAGCCACGTGTCCCAGGCGAGCACGAAGACGCGCTCGGCGGACGGCGCGTCCTCGGACAGCGTCAGCCCGTCCAGCACCACCTCCACCGTGGCGATGTTCGATGTGACGAGCCGGAAGGGCTGGGGCTCGCCTCCTCCCGCGGGCACCCGCGTGCCCTCCAGCCACAGCGTCCGTCCCTCCATGTCCACGCCGCTGTCCGTGGAGGGCAGCCCTTCCGCGTCCGAGTCCGCCGGCTCGAAGGTGAGCCGCGCCCGGCAGTAGCGCCCCGGCGCCGGCCGCAGCGTGCCCAGCGTCAGCACGGTCCCGTCCGGCCGCTCCAGCCCGCTGACGTGCGGCGTGCCCAGCCTCAGCGGCGACCCCTCTGAATGCGCATGCGCGGTCCCAATGGGAGACAGCGCCCGCAGCAGGCGCCAGCCCAGGCGCTCCTCACACGGCTTCAATTCCACGCTGCCCAGCGTCACATAGCCGCGCGTCAGCGTGAGTGTCTGTCCATCCGGCCGGGTGAGCGTCCGCCCGCCTGCCGCGGCCTCCACGCCGTGAGCGGTGGCGCGGTGTTCGAGGCCCAGGGTGACGTGCACGCCGTCCACGCGCTCGCCACAGGCGCACAGGGCCAACACGGACAACAGCAGCACGGGCCGCGTGAAAGAGGGCATCACAGGTCGTACGCGAGCGAGACCTGCGCGATGGGCGTGGATGACACCCGGCGCAGTTGGTTGATGAAGGGGAGGCGCACCCCGGCCTGGAGCACCACGTCCATGCCCGGGCTGAAGAGCACGTCGGGCGACGCATAGGCGATGAAGCCTCCGCCGTTCGCTTCCGGCTCGCCGTTCGTGTCGGCCGCCTTCTCCACGCGGCTGTCCACGCCCAGGCGGACCGCCCAGCGCGTCGACGGTTGGTATTGCGCCGCCACCGACGTGCGCACCGACGCGCCCAGCCGGAAGTCCTCGCGCCCGCGCGTGGGCAGGTAGCCCAGGACCGTGGCCCCGAACGACCACGACCCCCGGAAGCCCTGCCACGCGAGCCCCGCCATGGGGTCCACCGACCCGCTGCCCGGCTGCGCATCCAGCCCCAGCGCCGTCCCGTCCCGCGCGTGCAGCCTGGGGCCGGTGGGCAGCTTCAACCCGCCCACCACGCTGATGAGCTGGTCCGGTGAGAACTCCCGGTCCTTCCACACGAACGCCTTCGCGCTCACGTCGATGTCGCCCAGGCCCCAGCCGCGCTCGCGCGCGAGGCTCACGTCCCGCACCTCGCGGGCCTGGAGCGGCAGGTTCACCGCGAGCACCAGCCAGGGCCGGGGTGCGTACGCCACCGCCACGTCCATGCGCAGCTCGCGCAGCTGCTGCGCGTCCAGGTTCTGCTGGCCTTCGGTGTGGCCCCAGGCGCGCAGCATCGTGGACAGCCGCAGGCGTCCTTCGAAGGGCTGTTCACCGCCCATGGACGTGAGCGTGGGATCACCACACGCGCAGCTCGCGCAGGCCCAGGCCCGCGAGGCGGGGACCAGGAGCGCGGCGCACAGGACGGCCAGGGGCAGGGTTCTCAAGGCGGGGGGACCCTACCGTCCGGTCGTCCCGGCCTCCTGCGGCGAGTTGTCGCAGCCCGCCGGTGCGTCGACCGGGAGACGGACGGACTGTCCGTCCGTCCCGTGAGTTGACGAGCGAACGGGGGCTGCCTGTCCACTCACCCTTCCGTGCATAGGTTGAGAATGACATCCACCCGTCCGCGTTGAGGGGGAGAGGTTGGACGCACGGAGGTTGCCATGGGGTTGCTCGCGCCGCTGGGCCGGCTGTTGTTTTCGGTCATCTTCATCACCAGCGGCCTGAATCACTTCTTCCAGCTCCAGGCGATGACCGCCTACGCGCAGGCCTCCGGCGTGCCGGACCCGCGCCTCGCGGTGCTGGTGTCCGGCGGGGTGCTGGTGGTGGGCGGCCTGTGCGTGCTGCTGGGGGTGTTCGCCCGGCTGGGCGCGGCGATGCTCGCCGTCTTCCTGGTGGCGTCCGCCTTCATGGTCCACCACTTCTGGCGGATGGAGGACCCGGTGCAGGCGCAGAACAACCTCATCCACTTCATGAAGAACCTCTCCATGGCGGGAGGCGCCCTGCTCATCGTCTACTTCGGGCCCGGGCCCTTCAGCCTGTCGCGCAAGAAGCGCGAGACGTCCCTCGGAGGCATGAAGCTGGGGACGCCCCTGCGCTGAAGGCGCGTCCGTCAGGGCCGCGCGTCAGCCGGGTCGCGCGTCAGGGCGCGCCGACGTGTGCCGCCACGACGGTGCGCAGGGTGAAGAACGCGACCTCCGGCGTGCTGCCCCGGCGCAGGTACGGGCCGCCGAAGCCGAAGCCCAGCCCCTGGTTCACGTACAGGTGGTTGCCGTTCACCCGGTAGTGGCCGCGGATGTACGGCTGGCCCGCGCGGCGGAAGATGGCCTCCGTGAGGCCCCGGACGATGAACTGCCCGCCGTGGGTGTGCCCGGAGAACTGCACCAGGCCCGCGTGCGCCGGCAGCTTCTCCACCGTGGGCGGCGTGTGGGCCAGTACCAGCCGCGTGCCGGTCGTGGGCGCGCCCCGGAAGGTGGCCTCCACGTCGTCCATGCGCGTCAGCCCGTCGTCGATGCCCAGCACCGTCACCGGAGCGCCCTTCACGTGCACCACGCGGTGCTCGTTCTGGAGCACCGTGTAGCCCATGTCCTCGAAGCCCGCGCGCAGGTAGGCCGCGTCCACCCAGTGGTCATGGTTGCCCATCACCACGAAGACGGGGCCGTTCAGGCCCTTGAGCAGCTCCCGCACGCGCGGCAGCGGCTTGGGGCTGTGCGTGACGTAGTCGCCCGTGAGGAACACCAGGTCCGGCGCCGCCGCGTTCACCGCGGCCACCGCGCGGCGGATCCGCACGTCCGACGTCGCCTGCCCCACGTGCACGTCCGACAGCTGCGCGATGCGCAGGCCGTCATGCTCCGGGTGGATGCCGTCCAGTTGGAGCAGGTGCTCGGTGAGCACGAAGTGGTCGCGCCAGCGCAGCCGCCGGTCGGGGCGGAACGGATCCGGTCCTCGCGCCAGGAGCTCGTTGCGTCCGCCCGGGTCCACTTCCAGGGCCTCCGCCCGGGAGGAAGGGGAGGCGGCACCAGCGGCGTGACGGCGGCGGGCGAGTCTCAGACGCATGCGTTCAGATTCCTCCAGCGAGACGAGGGGCGATTGTAGAAGAGCGGTCCGGAAGGGCGTGAGCCCGGGGGCCCGGCCCGCCTGTTCCCCTTGCGGCCAGCACGGGGGCGGAATCACAACCGGGTCCCTTTCCGGAACATTTCCGCGCCCTTCCAGGTCCCCTCACGGGTACGCCTCCGTGCCGCGTCGTGCGACATGCGCCGCGCCCTGGTACCAGGGTGGGACCCATGAAACTGGGGGCACATGCGCCCGGCCTTCCAGCAGTCACCCGCACCGAGGGCAGCGCATCCCCAGGAGCCTGACGGCCTTCTCTGGCAGGAGCCTGGAGCGCGCAGGGGGTCGGCTCTCTCATCCTCACCCGGCTTGCGCCCGGCCGTTCTGGAGGCGGGCTTGCGCGCAAGAGGCCCCCTCACCGGGCGGCATGGCGCTGGTTCGTGCTGAGCTCGTCCTGGGACGCTTGGGGGCCACCACGGGGACGCCGCATGCCCAGTTCGACCATCACCTCCGAGTCAAGGCGCTGCGCGTCCGCCGATCTCCGGGAAGCGCTCATAGGCCCGAAGGAGCGCGTCCAGGTGGGTGGGGTTGTCCAGGTCGAGCGGCGCGTCGGTGAGCTGCACGACCCACCCGCCCGATGCCGTGCGCCGCGCCCGCGATAGCAACTCGGAGTCGCGGGCCGGGTCTGGGAATCCGATGGCGCGTGCGGCAGCGGCCGACCAGTAGTTCAGCCACCCGAGGTAATAGGGAATCTCGGGTGAGCGGATGTGCTCGAAGAGCTTGAGGGCTGGCAGGCCCCGGGGAGGGGACGGCGGCCCTTCCAGCGTGGGAGCTATCTGCTCCGCGATGTCCCCCGAAGCTCCGTCCGGTGTCGCCTGCCCCCAGAACGCGCGTGCGCCCTCTGCCACTGCTTCAAGCACGTCCGCCACTGCCGCGATAACCGCCGCATCTAGAGGCAACTTCGCATGGACTTGGAGTTGTGGCCGGCCGCCTGCACTCTCATCCGCGGAGCGTTGCAGCCCGGAGATCATCACGGGGTAACTTTTGTCGTTGTTACAGACCATCGGAAACTCGCCGCGTGTGGCCTCCTCAGCCAACCACGCATCGCGCTGTGGCAACGCGGCAAGCCGTCGCCTCTCGGTCACTCTCCACTCCAGACGCAAGCCGGGCAACGTTCGTTCCAAGCCATGGACGGCAGCGAGTGTGCGGTTGTCGTTACCCACCAGTGCAGGCGCATAGACGTTGATGATGAGGGGGCTTCGAGAGGTCATCTTTCGCACCTCGTTACGACGATCTTGAAGGTGGGATCCTGCTTGAGCAGCGCGAGTCTGTGCGCGCCGGTGCTCACGCCAACAACGAAGTCATATCCACAGGCCCTCGCCGCAGCACGCTCCTCGCGCAATTGCTTGAGTTCCTTTTCAATCTCTCGATCCTGGACGAAGGCATTGTACGTATCAAATCGATGGGTCTTGATCTCCCACAGCACGCGCACGCCGACTTGCAGCGCATCGAAGCGCGCACCGCCAAGGAGCACGTCCATCCCGGGATAACGGTTGGGCGGGAACCTGTCGGCGCATTCATCATGCGGGTCGTCCTCGCCCGCGTGGGGCACTGGAACAGGTTCGCAGCTGGCGCGTCCCGTCCGGTCCACGGGCACAGGCGGCACTGGAGGCTGCCAGTCCTGCCCCGCAGGCTCGGGCTTGGGCTTGCGTTGCGCTTCAGCTTCCCGGGACGCCACCTTCGTTCCTCGTGAGGTTCCTGCTTCCTCGGGGTAGGCGTGGCGGAGTTCATATGCATCCAGCGCTTCTTTGATGGCGACGCCAACCACCACCACGCCCAGCACGATCACGGCCCCCACGGCAATCTCAGGAGCCGCCAGCACGCAGAACCCGATTCCCACGGCAGCGGCGTCAGTGGACGCGACCGTGCATCTTCCCGTGGTGTCGTGGAACTCGATCCGGTCACGGTCGAGGGTCCGATAGCACCTCTCCACCAGCACGGGCCAAGGCTGGGACGCCTCACGGACGACGCACCGTCCCCCGTCAGTCCACGGCAGCTCCGCCGCTCGCTCAAGGTTGGTCCGTCTCTGGCTCCGCGTTCCTCGTGTGCCGGGAGTCGGTGCCGACGTGGCGCACGCCGAAAGCAAGAGCAGGAGTGCGATGCAAGCGCGGAAACGCATGGCCATATCCTCGCAGCATCAGTGAGGATTTCTACCCTACGAGCGCGACCCATCCCCCCAACCCGCGCCGTTCCGGGCTGGCGACGCCAGAGGGGCACTCCGGGAGCACATAAGGGGTCGGAGGAAAAAGAAGAGCCCAGCAACCCGTCAAGATTGCTGGGCTTCCCATTTGGAGGCCGTGCGCGGAGCGCCCTGTCAGTAGCCGCGCAGGACCGTGAGGCCGTCCGAGGTGAGCACCAGCAGCATGCCGGGCGTCACGGACGGGTCGTAGACGAGCTGGAGGACGCGGTTGGCGCGCACGGCGTCCACCTTCTCCAGCGTCTTGGCGGGCGTCAGCCGGTACAGGCCGCCCGCGTTGGTGGCGATGAAGAGCGAGCCGTCATTCGTGGCGGCCAGCGAGTTGATGGCGTCCAGCGCGCCCACTTCCGCGCCGATGCGCGTGCCCTTCTGCGTGGGGTTGGTGGAGGTGGTGAGCTCCATCTGCCACAGGCCCAGCGACTTGCTGCCCAGGTAGTAGCGCCCGTCCGTCGTCTGCTGGAAGCCGCGCCAGTAGTCGAAGGCGGACTGCGAGTTGAGCTCCGGCAGGTACGAGGACTTCACCTTGGCCGGGTTGATGGCCGTGTCGGTGTTGTCCCAGTCCCCCAACCGGGGCGAGGGCTTCACGATGCCGAAGTTCCAGTCGTTGGCCATCAGCACGTCGCCGTCCTGCGCGATGCCCAGGCCGTAGGTGTAGCCCGCGTATTGCGAACCGTTCGCGTCGAACCACACCGGGTGCCGGTGGGCGTTGTACTGGAGGTCGCGGATCCGCGTGACGCCGTGGTTGCTGCCCACGTAGACGTCACCCTTGTTCGCGCCGCGCATCACCGACACGCAGCTGAGCATGCTGCGGTCCTCGTCGAAGTGGTGGTCGTTGCTGTTGCGGATGCCCAGGCTGACGCCCTCGACGACGCGCGGCCCCGTCTGCGTGGCGGTGCCGCCGCCCGGGTGGCGCACGGACTGGTTGAGGTGCTCCTCCACCATCACCTGCCCGCTGAGCGCATCCAGCTTCACCGCGTCCACGTCACCGGCCTTGTAGTACTGCAGGCGGCGGGCGCTGAACGGGTAGCACTGGGTGTCACCCACCGGCACCTCGCAGTGCTCCGTGTCGGTGACGATGAAGTTGGGGTGCAGGCCCGGGTACTCCGGATCCGGCTGGAGGTCCTCCGCGCCGTAGCCCACGTAGGCGCGCCCCGCCGCGCCGCCGCAGATGAAGGTGGAGTTGCCGCCCACGGCGCCCGGAATCCAGACCAGCTTCTGCGTGTCCGCGCGCACCACGCCCACGCGGTTGCCGTCCAGCACCCAGAGGTTCTTGCCCTGGTCCAGGCCCACCGACTGCACCTGCCCGATGCCGTAGCGCGCCGAGTAGTTCGTCACCGGATCCGTGGGCCACTTGTCCGTGACGGGCCCGGGGTCCGTGCCGCCGTCGGTGCCCGCGTCCGTGCCGGCATCCGTCCCCGCATCCGTGCCGGTGCCCGCGTCCGTGCCGGCATCCGTGCCCGCGTCCGTCCCGCCGTCGGTGCCCGCATCCGTGCCGGCATCCGTGCCCGCGTCCGTCCCGGCATCAATCCCCGGCCGCGGATCCACGTTGCCCGGATTCTCCACCGGCGTCGTGGGATCGTCGTTCCCACCACAGGCCCACGCCGACATCACCATCGCCCCAACACACACGCCCAGCAGTCGTCGATTCACCGTGATCTCCCCAGGGGAGCCCTAAGCAAGGGGCGTACCTGCCCTGGAGCACGGGGGTTCTGGCGAGAGCCCCAGGGGAGAGGGCAATCCCTTTCCCATCCAGGCCCTCGCGGTGCCCTGGATGAGCAGCCCTCCGGGCGGTAAAAAAGCCGGGCCCGCTTCCCTCGTGTGGGAAGCGGGCCCGGCCGGAGGCTTCTTGAAGGCGTGTCCGCGCGCCGCGCGTTACTTCTTCGCCGCGCCGCCCTTGGGCGAGGTGGCCTTCAGCTCCAGGGCCACGGAGTCGTCGCCCTCCAGCTGGAACTTCGCGCGCACGCTGGCGCCCTCCGGCAGCTCGTTCGCCTTCACGGTCTTCCCATCCAGGGTCACCACCGTCTGGTCGCGCACGTCCAGCTTCACCTCCGGCAGCGTGCCGGTGCGCGCGATGGTCAGCTCGTCGTTGTCCGGGCTCTTCACGGTACCCGCCAGGCTGTAGGCGTCCTTCATCTTCCAGACGCCGGTCTTGTTGGCGGCGTCCTGCTTGTCCTTGTCGGTGTCCGCGCCCACCACCTTCTTGGCGGTGTCACTGATGGCGGGCCCCACCTCCTGGGCCTGCACGCCCGTGCTCGGGCCGTTCATCTGCTGGGCGCTGGGCGCGTCCTTGGACGGGTGCGCTGGCGTCCCCTTGGCGTCCTGCGCGAAAGCGGCCGTTCCCAGGCACATCACTGCCGCGACGATGAGCTTCTTCATGGTCCCGCTCCCTTTCCCTGCATGTGTTTGGTCCGCGTCGTTGAGGCTTCGCGTCTGCCCAAAAGGGTGGGGCGGCCGTCCTCCCGCGCCAACTGGCCCCGTGCGTCACCGCCGCCCCGTCGCCCGCAGGGCAGGCAGGCGCTCCGCGCGGATTCCCGTGCCCCTCAGACGGGCAGGCACAGCCGCTTCACGGTGGACAGCAGGGCGGACAGGTCCAGGGGCTTTCGCAGGTAGCCCGCCACGCCCATCCCATCCACCGTGTCGCGCACGTCCAGGTCCGCGCTGGCCACCAGCACCGGGATGTCCGAACAGGCGCGCTCGTGGCGCAGCGCCTCGCGGAACGCGACGCCGTCCATGCGCGGCATCATCAGGTCCAGGAGGATGAGCTGGGGCCGGGGCTCCGAGGAGCGCAGCCGCTCCAACGCCTCCAGGCCGTCCGCCGCCAGCTGCACGGCGTACCCTTCCAGCTCCAACACGTCCTGGAGCGCGTCCCGGATGTCCATGTCGTCGTCCACGACCAGCAGCGTGTGATGCGCTTCCATCCCATTCCCCCTGCGAGCCCTAGGAGCGCCCCCAGGCCGTCCCCCGAGCCGGGACGGCGGGCCTCCTGCCCTCGCCAGAACAAATCTGTACCCGGGGACAGGTGGGCGGAAGCTCTGATGTAGGCTTATGCCTACCAATGAGCACATGCTGGCGGGCGCACCCATGCCCGCCCGGTGGGGCGG
>NZ_RAWA01000167.1 GCF_003611675.1 Corallococcus sp. CA053C | reverse complement strand
CCGAAGGCCCGTTATCGCGGCACGCGCCGCAACCTCTTTGACCTCAGGCGACTCGCGGTCGTCCAAAACCTCGAGGTCACCGCGCGCTATCAGCGCGCGGCGTGACCTAACCTGTTCGGCGCTCTAGGTCGTCGACTTTGTGGCCATCCGTCATGTCCCTGCTTTCGCTGACCAGGACCTGCATCCGGCCCAAGACGAAGGCGCGGAGGTAGATGTCGTAGAGGTTCGTCGCTTCCATGTCTGGGTGTCCTTCCGTGAAGGGTGTGCATGCAGCTGCGCTCCGTTCTGCTGGAGCGTGCTGCGACCCTACCGGCGAGGCCTGACATCTCCTGGACACCAGCCCGACCTACTGAATCTTCTTTCAGGAGGGGCTGAGCCCTACCGCTTCTTCCTCTCCCGGGCGGCGAGAGCTTCCTCCAGAAGGCGAAGAGGTCCGTCGCGACCAGCTCTGGGGTGCGCTGGCGGCTCAGTCCCCGTCGAGCGGCTTCCCCCAGGTGTGATGGCCAGCGGTGCAGATGAACAGGACTGTCCCAGGAAGCGGTCCCGCCTGATTGACCTGCTTCGCTTCCTTGCCGCACTGCCTATTCCCGACAGCCTCGGGGCACGGTTTTCTCTTCATGGCGGATCCTCCGGACGCGTTGAGACTGCCGGCCGCCGTCATACCAGCTCCCTCAAGCGGAGGCAGAGGCGAAGCCGGAAGAGGCAAGCGAGCTGCCTTTAGCAGCGACGAGACAGGAGCCGACCCAGGAGCGCACGCCGCGGGTGGATGGGGCCGGGTTGCTCAAGCAGGAGTTTCGCGCTGGACGTGTTCGCCTGCGGCAGGTGTGGAGGCAGGCGCCGGGTGCTGGCGTATCGGAGGGCTCCCAGTGGGGTGCGTGCCCTCCTGGAGCACCTGGGACTGCCCACGCTGCCTGGGAGACTGTCCCCAGCACGGGGGCCACCCCGAGCGCGGGGTGTTGAGCGCCAAGCCGCGGTGGCCCCCATGCCCAAGCCCCCTGCCGCGCCCCTGAGGGGAGCGCGGCCTGAGCGGGCGTGTGCCCCATGAGGGCTGCACGGCTTCTGCACCGGCCAGGCGCACAGCTCGGCGGCACCCGTCAGCGTCCCTCTTCGGCACCTCTGCTCCAGCCCCCACCCTCCACAGGCCTTCTCTTCGCCCTATGCGTACTAATTTTGTTTTCTTTGCTTTGCGGCTTATGGATTGAGAAAGGCTCGTCCACCCCAAGGAGCGTCAAGTGAAGCGTTGGAACGTTGGAGCGCTGGTGCTGGTTGGAACCCTCGCGGGCTGTGCTCCGCCAGAATCCGAAGCCTTGTTACTGGGGGAACCCGAGGCGGCCCTGGACTCACAATCCCAGGCGCTGTCCTATCCCAACGGAAGCAGCCGCACGGTGGTGTCACAGCGCGTCGTCTACAAGGACGCGTCCGGCGCCTACCAGCCAGCGCCGGGCTTCGAGCAGTTCCGCGCGGCCGGTGCCTCCGACAGCACGCTCCACGCCATCCGCATCGCCCAGGTGGAGGCCCCGAGCGTGCGCGAGGCCATCGTCTTCATGACCGCCGGACAGAAGATCTCCAGCAGCGGCCACTCCAGCGGCGTGACGGGCCAGTCCTCCAACTGGGACGCGTCCTGTGACGACGTCTCCTGCCCCAACGTGCTCCTGGATGGCCGCTCCCTGGCGATGAAGCTCAATGCCCTGGGCTGGTTTCCTCCGGGCAGGACACACCTGTCCGTGGTCAACGACAGCAACTTCGACCACCTGTTCGACAGCGACACGAAGCAGCGGATCGTCAACGGGTTCGTCCTCTGGCTCCAGGCCCAGGTCCGCCCGGAGACGCGGTCCATCTACCTGGCGGGCAGCTCCCGCGGCGGGTGCCTGGTGATGCGCATCGCCCAGGCGCTCCGCGCCAACACGGCGCTGGATGGCATCACCGTCTACGTGTCGTCGCTGGATGGCGTGTGCAGGAACAGCCAGGGCGAGTTGGGCACGCAGGACACCAAGATCAACAACCCCGTGCGCCCCTGGGGCACGTTCTACGGCGCCTGGGCCACCCCCCTGCCCGACCAGTTCCCCCGCCGCGAGCGGCTGCACCTGTATCAGGTGGTGGGAGGCCAGGAGGTCGCGCCGGCCACCGGCATCCGCGCCTTCTCCGGGTACGCGGGCACCACGCCTCCGTCCACGGGCACGAACCTGGACTGGGGCTGGTACAAGCAGACCTGGGTGAAGTGGCAGCACAAGGAGATTGGCAACCCGTACACCGACCCGAGCGCGTCGGAGCAGCCGCTCGCCATCTCGGAGACGATTGACGCGCAGCTCACCTGGCTGGACGGCCTGCTGTAATCCGACACAACCCGCCGCCTGTGGCCTCCCATGAGGCCCCAGGCGGGGCCTGAAGCCAAACGCGCGCCGTCAGAACACGCCGTTCAGCTTCAAGCCGCCTCCGTCCGGGACCACGATGGGGGACAGGCTCGCCTGGATGAAACCCGGGAGCTTCCGCGTCTTGGGCGTGCGGGCGGGGTCCTCCGACAGCCCCCCTGAAGGGGTAGGTCCTTGGCGGTTCAGTAGAAGAGGACGCATGCGGCGGGGTGCGTCGCGGAAGAAGAAGGTGCCGCCCACGCCGGCGTGGTCGCCCATCGTCCGCTCCTCGGGGCGTTCGAAGCGTCCATGGAGACTCCGCGCACCCCTGGCAATTCCTGTCACGATGGCATGGACAACCTGTTGGGATGTCCTGGGAATCTTGACCAGAAAGGGTGGGCTTGGACTCACCCACGAGGGCATGTGAACAATTCCTGCGAGCCGGCTGATGCGCCGCGCAATCCGGATTCTCATGCGCCAAGACCGGCGGGTGATGTGTCAAGAAAACATATCTCACTGATTGTCACTATCGCGTGAAATTCGCGTAAGAGTCTTTGGAACAGGAAGGGCGCTGGCCGCGCAACCCGCGGGCAAGACAGCCCTGATTGCACAGCCGAGAGGCTGGAACGTCCACTGAATCGCAACAGATGCTCCACTGCGCGGTGTTGCAGTGTCATGCGGCCACGGGCTGCGAAAGAGAAACGTATGCGGAAGCTGTCCATGACGACCGTCATGCTGTGCGGAGCATTGGTGTCAGGGTGCCAGGGAGAGGATTGGGAGTCCTCGTCCCACGAACAGCCCGGCGGCAACGGCACGGAGGCGTCTGTCGCGTCCACCCGGCAGGCGATCGTCTCCCCGGAGCTCGCGGCGTCGCTCGCGTGTGCCGAGACGTATGCCACCGCGGGGACCTGCGACTGGGCGCACTGGAGCGAGCTGGTGGAGACGTGCCTGACCTATGCGCACCCGGAGCTCGAGGACGGCGTCTTCATTGATGCGGTGCAGTCAGGCCAGTGTACCGCGGCCAACTGGTCCGTGCTGCGCGAGCAGCTCCTCGCCCCGCGCCCGCCGTCCGTCTTCGTGCGCGAAAGCTGCAACGGCGGCTCCCAGGTGATTCAAGAGGCCGCGTCCAACGGCTGCTACACCCTCGCGCCGACCGCGGGCGCCTCCTTCGTCGACGTGCCGGTCGGCAAGACCGTGACGCTCCATGCCGCTGGGGACTGCACCGGCGACTCGGTGACTGTCGAAACCGACACGAACCTCTGTGAGACCTCGTTCGGGAGCGGCGCGAGCGCGAACGACAAGGTGCGTTCGTTCCGGGTTCAGGACGTCGAAGTCCTCCCCTCGTCGCATCGCTACGACTGTGCCAGCGGGGAGTCGACCTGCGTCGAGAACCACAACAACGCCAGCAGACTGGCCGCCATCAACAAGAAGCTCACCGTCAAGATCGTCCGCATGACGCTTGATGGCAAGACGACGCCCGCGTTGACCACCATCAAGAACACCATCAGCAATCTGTCCGACTACTACGCAGTCGCGTCTCGCAACCAGTTGAGCCTGGAGGTCATCGCTTCGCAGAACGTGGCGGTGACGAGCACCAACTGTGCGACGGCGAAGACCCAGGCCCGCCAGAAAGCCACCAGTTCGAGCGCGTTCCTGACGGTGTATGTGCTGCCTGGCGGGGTGTGCTCCACCTCGAACGCCGGCTCGCGCAGCGTCAACCTCAAGGGCACCCTGTTCCGGGACTACGCCCACGAGGTCGGTCACGTGCTCGGCCTCGCGCACGGCAACGTGCGTGACCCCTCTACCGGCACGGTCAAGTCGTCCGGCGACTCAAGCACGTACATGGGCATCTTCGCGTCGGACAACTACAACCTCCCGCAGCTCCACTGGCTGGGGTGGACGAAGAAGGAGGAGATCGTCAAGATCAACTCGGCCATCGCCAGCAATGGCTTCACCGAAATCACCCTCCGTCCGGTGGGCAGCAACGCCGACAGCACCAACCCCCTGCCGATGGGCGCGGTCTGGGAGATTCCTGGCACCGACCAGCGCTTGTTCATCGCCGTGCCGAAGCCGCGCCTGACCGGCACGAACCAGATCGAGGGCGGCACGGTGTTCGCGTACCGCGCTCCCAAGTGCGTGGGTTGCACGGGCATGGCCATGGGCACGATGCAGATGGCGCGGTTCGGCGCCAAATCCATCAATGAGCACGAAGCGAGCGGCATCTTCATCACGCCGGTGGGCTACACGAGCAGCTTCGTCCAGGTGGACGGGCAGAGCGTCGAGGTATTCACCTCCGTCACGCTGCGCGTCAGGCAGTAGGGTCCGGTTCAAGGCAGCACGGCGTCCCGGATGAACCGGGTCAGGGACTCCGCCATCTTCTGGTGCGTGGCGGCGGAAGGATGCCAGTCCTCCGCGACGCCATCGGTGGCGGGGTCCTGTTCGGCCATCACGTGGCGGTGGACGCGGCGGTACGCTGCTCAGGCCCAGAGTTCCTGTTCGAGCGAATCCAGCAGGGCGCGGGCGACCTCGGGAGAGGGCAGGCCGGCATCGGCGGTGAGTCGCGCGTCGAGCGGCACGGCGACTTCCGCGCGCAGGACTTCCACCGCGTGTCGCTGGGCCTCACGCAGCGCGGTCCGCTCCTGGGCGGAGAGGCGGGGGCGGGCCCAGTCCGCGACGTCCCACGAGAGGCCCGCGTGGCGCGTCTCGTCCTCGGCGATGCGGAGCATGGCTTCGCGAATTTCGGGGTCGCGTGCGTGCAGGGCCTGATGGTGGGCCACCAGCGCGCCATAGGTTTCGCGCACGCAGCCCTCCACGGCGTTGTCGAGCAGCACGTCGGACAATGGACGCAAGGGCAGGTCCTCCACGGAGGGCGGCGGAGGCGTCGCGCCGAAGCGGCGGGCCAACCGGGAGGTGACGTCGGTGTGGCGCACCTCGTCCGCGGCGCTGGCGAGCGCGGCGTCCAGGAGTTCTGCGCCCGCGCCGTGCAGGGCCAGCTCTTCACGAAGCCGCAGGAAGGCATGGATGGACGCGGCCTCCAGGTGGGCCACGTCCGCGAAATAGCGTCCCCGGGCGTCCTCGCAAGCGCCGCCTTCCGCGTCCTGGAGCCCGGCGGGGCGCCGGCCGACAGAGCAGCCCGCGCGTCGCTCCTGGATGAGCTGGCTTTCCACTTCGGTGACCTGGCCCGAAGCCGAGACATTCAACGTGTGGCGGGTCACATCCGAATTGCAGCCATTGCCCTTCTCGCCGATGACGGTGAAGCCGCCAGCGGGATTGGCTCCGACCCTGCCGCGAGCGTCTCCGTCCTTGCAGATCTGGTAGCCCGAGGCGAAGGCCACGAGCGCGGCCTCCTGCGGCGCGTCGATGGTCCCGAGGAACGTGATGAGTTGCTCACGCGTGGAGTACGCGCTGACCACGTCCCCCCGGGTGGACGTCAGGTAGTAATGGGCGAGCCCTTTGCCGAAGCCCTCGGTGGATTTCAGACGCCCGAGCGCCAGTCGGCACCCGGGGGCGTCGGAAGCCGTCTTGCAGGCCTCCCCGTGCGTGGCTTCCGACCGTGGCTCGCCCGGCTCGCTGAACGCGGTCGTGAAGGAGTGGAGCTCGATGAAGTCTGGCGCGGGAGTGATTGACAGCTTGTCGAACTCGGGACCGTGCTTACCGCAATCGACCTTGGAACTCACCTCGGGCACCTTGGAAGGCCCCTTTGAGGGCTCCTTGGCGGGCTCCTGTTGACAGCCGGTGATCACCAGGGACGGTGCCAGCGATACCGTCAAGGCATGGGAGAACAGCCGACGCAGCCGCTGCACGTTCATGAACGACTCCCAGGGACAACGGGGTGGAATTCCCTTGGCGGCGAACGCTAGCAGTCTTGCTCAGGCGCGGAAATCAAGAAACCCCTGACGCAGCACGGGCGATGCACGCAGTCCGCGCGCATCGCCCGTGAAGACAACCCAACCGGTCCCGAACTACGCGCCCGCGTACTTGCGGTGGTGCTCGTGGATCTCCGCCAGCCGGAACGTGCCCGGCTCCGGCGCGATGGCCTCCGGCGCGTCGTACGGCAGGTTCATCAGCCGCGCGTACTCCTCCACCGACACGCGTGAGCGGGCGTGTGCCCCATGAGGGCTGCACGGCTTCTCCACCGGCCAGGCGCACAGCTCGGCGGCACCCGTCAGCCTCCCTCTTCGGCACCTCTGCTCCAGCCCCCACCCTCCACAGGCCTTCTCTTCGCCCTATGCGTTTCCACCTGCGCCCAGGCCCCCCTGTTCCAGCGCTACGCACGCAGCGGCATGGTGGAGTCCCTGCCCGGCAACAAGGTGCGCCTGTCGGTGCTGGCGGACGTCCACAGCGAGGACTGCGGCACCCCCGACTGCTACTTCACCCGGGTGCGGGCGGTGTTCCACTTCGCGGAAGGCAAGGGCTGCCGCGTGCGTGAGGTGGAGGTCTCCACGGAGGACGGCGGCTGCTTCCCGGAGGGCTCGGGCGTTCCGCCGAAGCGGGAAGCGTTCTTCCCGAAGGGGCCCGTGGACGTGGCCGACCCGGCGCTGGGACAACTCACCCTGCGCACGCGCAAGGCGGACCGTGCCCTCGTCCTCCTCCCGCGAAACCTCTTCTACTTCGAGGACGTGAAGGCTGGCGCCCCGCTCCACACGACGCTGCCCGCCGAAGAGGCGGGAGAGGACGCCTGCTGCTGGGGCGCCTCCATCGCGGAGACGCACTTCCGCGATTAGGGCTTCGCGGCTGGCTCCGGCACTCCCGGCCACGAAGTCCGCATCGCCGCGTGGATGAAGGCGCCGAGCGTTCCTGACCGGGTTGCGCGTAGACTGACATCCTGGAGGTGGACGACGGATGCGCCACACGATGCCGGGAGTGTTCGCGGTCTGCATGGTCCTGGCTACCACGGCAAGCGCCGCTCCGAGGCCCGCCGTGGGGATCTACGCGTCGCGGCCCCCGGCCGCCGTGAAGAAGCAGAGCGGCTCGGGATCCGAACCGCCGTGGAGCTGGGTGGCCCCTGGACAATGGGAGGCCGACAAGGGTTCGCAGCAGGAAGGCGAGCTGATCCGCTGGCTGATGTCGGGCGACCGCGCTCAGCAGGCCGAGGCGCAGATCCGGCTCCTGCCCCTGGGGGCGGCGCTGCTTCCGAAGCTGGAGGCGCTGGCGCGCCGTGAACCGGAGACCGAAGAGGCGCTGCTGGAGTTCCTCCGGCTCCTCACCGCGCACCGGGTAGAGCCCGACATGCTGGGCGACTCCCCAGCGCTGAGCGCGTTGGCGGCGAAGGACCTGGCCCGGGGCCGAAAGCTCGTGGCCGCGTGGGAGAAGGCTCCCAGCAAGGATGAACTCGTCGAGCACTTCCCGTTCGAGCTATGCGGGACGCCTCCGCTTCCGCCAACGTGGCTGTCCATTGAAGGACCGCGGCTCCAGGCGCTGAGGAACTCACTGTGGGCACTGGGCGGGCTGGCTCGCCCCGGCATCGAACGGATGCTGGCCTCACCCTCCGCCAACGTCCGGCTCCAGGGGATCGTGATCGCCGACGAGCTGGGCTTTCGTCCGGCTCCGGCGACGCTCACCCGGTTGCGCAGTGATCCGGGGACGGTCGAACTGGAAGCTCAGTCGACGTCGCTGGACGGGCAACCGGATCGCGAGCGGCACCGGTCGAAGGTCTTGCTGTCAAAGCGTGCATCCCTGCTGGTGGATGCACTGGATGCGCACAAGCGCGAATACACGGCGGACGACCCCATCGCGTTTCGCATCGAGGAGGTCCTGACCGAATGGCTCAAGGCTGGCGGACTCACCACCGTGGAGGAGCCCGCCAAGGCCGGATGGCTGTCCATGGACCTCATCAACAGCCTGCGGCAGCAGGGAGGCTTTCAAGCCGCCACCGAGCAGGAGTACTGGAACCGCGTGAGACCGCTGTGGCGCCTGTGGTGGCTTTACGTCGCCCCGGATGCGGAGCGGTATGCGCGGAGCGAATGGCTCGCGCTCGAAAGCAGCCGGGATGGCATCCAGATTCAATGGGGGGCCGAAGAGAAGGGGACGGCGCTCCGCCTGGAAGGCCCTGCCGGGATGAAGGTGGAAGTCCTTTCCCATTCCTTCCCGGGCCCTCCTACCGTAGTCCAGCGAGGCGTCCTTCCCCTCACGGTGGAGTCGAAGGAGCGGTTGAACAGCGTGGGGCTCCGGCTGCTCATGGGGACGACCTGGGTGGACTCGGGTGCGTACCTGGCCCCGAGCCAAGCTCGGATGACGGTCTGGATCCATCCGAAGCTGTTCCAGCGCTTCCTTGCGTCGCGCAAGCACTGAAACCGGAATCGGATAGATTGCAGTATATTCCAGTTTGTCTGAATGAAATTGACTTCCTGATTTCGGCGCTCGCAATGTCTACCCGTCGCCCGCGCCCCTGAGGGGAGCGCGGCCTGAGCGGGCGTGTGCCCCATGAGGGCTGCACGGCTTCTCCACCGGCCTGGCGCACAGCTCGGCGGCACCCGTCAGCGTCCCTCTTCGGCACCTCTGCTCCAGCCCCCACCCTCCACAGGCCTTCTCTTCGCCCGATGCGTGGCTGTTCCTGGCGCAGCACCGGATATCGGGGAGTGGCTCAGCCTGGTAGAGCACTTGGTTCGGGACCAAGGGGTCGCAGGTTCAAATCCTGTCTCCCCGACCATTCAAGAGGCGCGGAAGCCGAGGAGAAATCCTCGGGTCCGCGCCTTTCGTCTTTCAGGGGGCTAGAAAGCCAGCAGCAAGCGGCGAGGCCGCCCCCCCCGGCGGCCGGTTCCTGCGTCACGGCGGGATGATCCGCCTGGAAGGCGAGCGGGTTGATGCCGCGGCGCATGTCCTCCTCTACTTGCGATGTGCGGCGAGGAAGGCGCGCGTTTCGGCGACGACGCGGTCTTGAAACTGGGGGTCCTGGAGTTGCGGTGAGCCGCGCATCGGCGTGCCGCCTTCATCGAAATAGATGCCGGTCTGGCCCGACGTGCTCATCAGCAGTTGGCTGAGCACGCGGCCTGCGCGTTTCGAGGTGGTCAGAATCTTCACGAACGGCATCAGGAGCGGCACGAGCATCGGCACGATGAACTTCTGCAGGAAGCGCACGGATGCGGCGGCGTCGGCACCACCGAGACCGGTGGCCGGGTTGAAGCCCGGCTCGACGGCGTTGAAGTGCAGTCGTGGCGTCTCTCGAGCGAACGCCAGGGCCGTCACGATCGTGGCTTGCTTCGAAGTGGCGTAAGCGTCCATTCCCGGCCTCTGCGAGCCTCCTGGCTTCCACTCTCCGCGTGCGCTCGCCTCGGCCGAGAGGTAGCGACCGCCGCGAAACCCGGCTGCCACGGCGGGCTTGCGCTCGGGGTCTTCGACGGCCGAGCCAACGAACAGCACGTTCGTGCCATCGGGGAGATGCGGCACGAGCGCTTCGGTCAGCACGAACGGCCCACGGTGGTTGGTCGCGAACGACAAGTCCCACCCTTGTGCGTTCTTCGTGGGCCGCTGCTGCATGATGCCCGCGTTGTTCAGCAGGCCGGCAATGGGCAGCTTGAGCGCCACAATCTCGGCGGCCGCGCGTCGCACGCTGTCGAGATCAGACAGATCGCAGACCACGGACACCGCGCGCTGCCCCTTGCGCTCAATGGTTTTCTGGAGCTCGTCGAGCTTCGCGCGGTCGCGACCCACCAAGACGACCGTGCCGTGCTTCGCCAGTTCAAGCGCCGTGGTGCGGCCCATGCCCGATGTCGGGCCCGTGATGATGTACGCCGGGTGGGTTGTCGTCATGATGCGCCAAGAGTAAATAGTTCATCGGTGCGGATAAATGATCCGGAACTGAATTGAGTGTTCGTCATCGCCGAACAATTCCAGAGGAGAACCTCCGTGGATCGATATGCAGCGATGCGCGTTTTCGTGAAAGTCGCCGAGCTGCGCAGCTTCACGCAGGCGGCTGCGCAACTCGGCCTGCCGAAGGCGACGGCGACGACGACCGTTCAAGACCTCGAGGCGTTGGTACAGGCGAAGCTGCTCAATCGCACCACGCGAAAGGTCGAACTCACTCCTGATGGTCTCTCGTTCTTCGAGCGTTGTAAGGACGTGCTGAGCGACATCGAAGAGATGGAGTCGATGTTTCAGACCGGTTCGGCTGAGATCCGGGGCAAGATTCGAATCGACATGGCGAGCTCATTGGCACGAGACGTCGTGATTCCCCAGCTCCCGAAGTTCTTCGAGATGTACCCCGAGGTTGAAGTCGAGATCATCGGCGTCGACCGAAGGGTCGACCTCATTCGAGAGGGCGTCGATTGCACGATTCGTGGCGGCCCGCTCGAGCCAGGTCTGAGCGCGGTCGAGCTCGATTGGGGCGAGGTGACGATCGTCAATGCTGCCAGCCCGGTGTACCTCAAGAAGTACGGCAGGCCGAAAGACCTCGACGATTTGAAGAACCACCGCCTTGTGCACTACGCGACCGTGATGGGGGAGGTGCCCGACGGGTTCGAGTATTTCGATGGGGAGCGAAGCCGTCAGATCAAGATGAAGAGTGTGATTACCGTCGCGACCATCGACGCGTACAAAGCCGCGGCGCTGGCGGGCCTCGGCATCTGCCAAAACCCTCGAATCGGTATTCGCGAGTATCTCAGGCGCGGGCAGTTGGTCGAAGTGTTGCCGAAATTTCGACCCGCGCCAGGCCGCAACGCCAGGATCGTCTACCCCCAGAGGCGATTTCTAGCGAAGCGCGTTCGCGCCTTCATCGAGTGGGTGACGCCAATTCTTCGAGCGTACTTCGAAGGCCAAGACGCCTGACGTTGGCCTCCTGGGGCCGCGGGCGCTTCCTCGTGACGTATGAGCCCTATGACCTGACGTACGCCCAGTTCCGGATGAAGTTCCGGCTCGTGTCCGACCCCGTGAACGGGGCGAAGTGCGCCACGGGCCCGGACTGCACCAGCGGCTTCTGCGTGGAGGACGTCTGCTGCCAGAGCGCGTGCGAGGGTGGAACGTGCGGGGGTGGAACGTGCACCTATCCGTCCGCGAGCATCACCTGCCCGGGGGACGTGGTGGCCGAGGCCACCCGTGCTTCGGGCGCGCCCGTGAGCTACCCGGCCGCCAGTGCCACGGGCGTGCTTCCGCTCTCCGTGACGTACAGCCAGGCGTCCGGGAGTGAGTTCGCGCCAGGCAGTACCTCCGTCACCGCCAGGCTGGTGGATGGCTTCGGGCGCACGGCCTCCTGCGGCTTCTCCGTCACGGTTCGGGACACCACCGCGCCGCAGCTCACGTGTCCCTCGCCCGTCCAGAAGGCGGATGCGCCGCCGGAGGGCGTGGCCGTGGACTACCCGGCGGCCATCGCGCAGGACTCGGCCTCCACCCCGACGCTGAGCTACAGCCAGGCCACCGGCACGGTGTTCCCCGTGGGCACGACGCAGGTGACGGTCACGGCCACGGATGGCTCGGGCAACAGCGCCACCTGCACCTTCCCGGTGAGCGTGGCCGCGCGCGTCCAGCCGCCTCCCGACGAACCGCTCCCCAGCGGAGGTTGCGGCTGTGGCGCGAGCAGCGGAACCTCCGGGGGCTCAGCTGGGGAGGACTGATGATGCTCGCCTGGGGTGTGACGCGCCGTCGGCCGTCATCCGCCATCAGGGCAGGGCGCTGAAGGCGGGGTTCCAGCTGTCCGTGCGGCCGTGAGCGGGACGCCGTGCCGGGCCATGAAGGCCCGCAGGGGCGCGACGTCCTGCCTGCTCTCGCCCCCGGGGCGTGGTCATCCCGGCCGGTCAGCCGAGGCGACAACTTCCCAGACACAGGGGGTACGGCCGAAGGCCAAGCTCGTTCAGCGCTGTCGCGGGCGTTGCGGGTCTTTCGCGCGCGCGACACCTGCCTCTTCACATTGGCGAGTGGGGAGCCCCGTTTCGACGATGAAGTCGATGAGCGTGCGCACGGCGAACGGCATCAGCTCGCGCTCGTGGTAGACAATCGAGAGGGGCGTCTGCGCGCCGATGTGTTTGGCGAGAACCCGCACCAGCGTGCCGGCAGCGACCTCTGCCTGCGCCAGGAAATCGGGGATCAGCGCGATGCCAAGGCTGGTGCGTGCCGCGCCGAGCAGCACGAACATGTCGTTGGAAGTCATGCGCGGATGAATGCGCACGCTGCCCCCCTTGAGGCGCGGCCAGCTCAGCGAGGGCGTTTCTCCGCGCACGAACGGACTCAAGCAAGCGTGCCTGCGCAGGTCCGTGGCGCGCTTGGGAGTTCCTGCTCTTGCCAGATACGCAGGCGTCGCCACGCAGACCAGCGTGTTCGCACCCAACTTGCGTGACACCAGGTTGAGCGGCGTCGACGCGACGGGACCGGCGAGCAGCGCGAGGTCAAATCCGCCGTGAATCAAATCGACGTGCGTATTGCTGGCGTCCACCTCCAGGACAACGTCGGGATGGCGCAACGAGAACTGACCGAAGAGCTCCCCCAGGATGTCGGGAGCTCCGGTAGGAACGGAGATGCGCACCCGGCCCTCTACCTTGCCACTCGGCCGCTGCACGATGGCGCGCGCACGCTCGAGTGCTTCGACCGAGTGGCGCGCGTGCTGGTAGAACTCGGCGCCCGCGTCGGTGAGCGCCTGTCTTCGGGTCGTGCGTTTGAGGAGGCGGATGCCGAGGCGTTCTTCGAGCCGTTGCAAGCGCCGTCCAACGGTCGAGCGTGGCAGGCGCAGCTCTTTCGCGGCGCGTGAGAGCGAGTGCGTGTCGACCACACGCACGAAGGCGATCAGCTCGGCTGTCTCCGGTAGGTCGTCCATTTGGAGCAAATCATAGCGAATCATTCCAATTTTTGCATCGTTGTCCCAGGTCGGCGCCCAGGCTTAAGCAAGCGCCATGAGAACGAAACTCCTGTACTGGGTGCCTACCGGCTTGCTGGCGGCGATGTTCCTGATGTCCGGCACCTTCAACGTCACTCACCAGCCCAACGTGATGCAGGTCGCGGCGCGTCTGGGCTACCCCGGCTACGTGGCCACGCTCCTCGGAGTCTGGAAGCTGCTCGCCGCGGTCACCCTGGTGTTCGGCTCGCGTTGGCCGCGCTTGAAGGAATGGGCGTTCGCGGGCCTGTTCTTCAATCTCAGCGGTGCGATCTTCTCTCACGTCGCCTCCAATGACACCGTCGCCAGCAGTGTGCCCGCTGGCGTACTGCTGGTGCTGACCGGCATCACCTACGCGGCGCAGCGACGGTTCGGTCCTACCAGGCTCGGCGTTGTGAAGGCGACGTAGAGCCGGTACACCCCACTGCGCCGCGAGCGGGAGCCCATCCTTGGTGAGGCCCCGGGCCCGTCAGACAGCAACCTCACTCGCGAATCAGCTCATGGACGGACTGCCCATCCGGCCCCACGCCATCCAGCCGCACGAAGTCGACCGAGAAGGGCCAGGACGTCTTCACGAAGACGTGCTCCAGCCGGCAGACGCTGTTGCCCAGCTTCGTCCACGCCTGGACCTGGCATCCGCCGCCGACCCGCGCGGTGGTGATGTCGATGGGGCGCGAGGCAAAGGCCCGCAGGCGCACCCGCACCCGCCAGCCCTCCGCGGTGGCGTCGACCTGCTGCGGGTCCTCCAGCCCATACACGGGTTGCTCGACCTCCAGCAGCTCCTCCACCTCCGACGCCCCGCGCTCCAACATCCGCCAGTACACCTGCACGGGACGCGTCCCCACGGGGCGGCAGGCCTCGTCCAGGCGCAGGGCGTAGTGGACCTGGTTCCGGTTCTCGCTCCGGGACAGGAAGAAGGCGGACTGCGAGGGGAGGGGCGTCCCGGCCGCGGAGGCCAGGGTCGCGACGGTCGTCAGCGCGACGGCAGCGAGGGTGTTGAGCCCGGATTCAGGAAACATAGGGGTCCCCGTTGCATGGCGGAGTGACGGCGGTTCCCCGCCGGGCCGTATCAGGAATGACGAACACCCCTGGACCCTGGAGCTGTCACTCGCCCTGCGCACTTCGTCACCTAACACGACGCGGGCTCTTCCGAGTACCCCCCCTCGTCCGCCTGCCGAAGCACCCGGTGGCGCATCACCCCCCAGCACCTGGGGCGGGTTGCGCCGCCCGGAGCCTCCCGTGGAGGCTCAGCTCCCCTGATTGGCCACGGTGAAGGCGTTGGCGGTGGATCTCGGGCTGGTGTTGCCCGCCGCATCCGCCACCGAGGCCCTTACGGAGTGAGCTCCCACCTTCAGCAACGCGACCGGAGTGAAGCTCCAGGTCCCCAGGGCGGTGGCCGTGGTGGTGCCCGCCTTGACTCCATCCACGAAGACCGTGACGGGGAGACCGGCCTCTGCCTTACCGCTGTAGGTCGGCGTCTTGTCTGTCGTCACCGAACCGGCGGCCGGAGTAAGAACCGCCGGAACCGACCGTTTGATGCGCAGCGTGATGGAGTCGAACACCTCGACGCTGCTCCCATTTTCCTGGATCGAATGGCTCACGTAGCCCCCCGGCGTGATGAGGAGGTCTTTCACGATGTGGCTCGCGCCCGATTTGACGGCGAACCGCCCTTCCTGCACCGTACTCACCTGCACGCCAATGCAGGCCTTGCAATCGGTGGTGTACACCATCACATTGCCGCCGACGATCCGGTTCACGCCGTTGGTGCGCGACTTCGGGATGGCGACGAACATCCGCGTCTCGGTGTCGGGGGCCTCCCAGACGGCGCCCAGCGGGAGGCCACTGCCGTTGTCGAGGTTGAGGTCCACCGGCCGCAGCGTGACGTCACGGAAGCCCTTGCTTTCGAGCTCCGAGTTGACCTTCACGAGGTCGGCCTTCCGCGTCCAACCCAGCCAGTGCAACTGCGGGAGGTTGTAGTTGTCCGACGGCATCGAGCCCATGAACGTGCTCGGATCGCCGTAGTCCTCGCGATCTCCATTCTCGTCGGTGCGGTGGCCGTGCCCGAGACCCAGGACGTGCCCGGTCTCATGGACATAGGATCGCAGCAGACCATCATTGAGGAAGATTCTGCGATCATTGCCATTCGAGGTGGGACACATGCCCCGGGGCATCACGTACACGTTCAGGAACGCGCCCACGTTCTGGGTTTTGGCGAGGACATCCTGCTTCGCTTTCTCGCAGTCGCTGCTACTCACAACCACGGCCTGACCCGCCTCTTTGTAGAGCTGCAGGGCGACCTGATTGTGCGACGCCTTGGCGAAAATGGCATACATCTGCTTGATGCTGTCCCTGATGCTATTTATCGACGGCGTATCGCGACCGGCGACGAGGACCTGGACGAATCTGACCGTGTGTGTCCTGTTGATTTCGCTCAGATTGAGGTTGTAGTTCTTGACGCAGGTCGGCTCGTCGTCGGCGCATTGATAGCTGGAAGGCGACGGTATCTCCGCGGTGGACTGAACCCGGAACGAGCGCACGGCATTGTCCGCGCCCGCACCGCTCGCGAACGACGTCTCGCAGAGACTCGCGTCGGATTGGAGGGTGGCTGAATCGCCAGTGCAGCCCACGCCCGCATGGAGTGTCACGGTCTTGCCCCCAGGCACCTCGACGTAGGAAGCATCCGCACCGTTGACCGTGTAGCAGCCATCAAGCTCGGCCTCCTGCATCACCTGGGAGGCGCCATCGCAATCGACTCGCAATCTGACGAGGGGCGTGCGCGATGCGACGAGTTGCGCACGCAACGCAGGCCAGTTGGCGGAAGTGCAGTTTCCTGCCTTCACCTCATCCAGGAAGAGCCCGTCGTCGAGTTCCTGGTGCTCGTAGGTCTGGCATGAGGTCCACATCTCGCTCCAATGCGACCAATCGCAGGTGCCCGCAACGGCATACCCCCGCACGCACGAAAGCGACGCCTCGAGCGCCGGAGAGAGGAGCTCCTGGCGGGCGGAGGCGACGGACGTGCTGGCCCCTGGAGACAGCTCGGGGGCGGCACTCGGCTCTCCCACGCCGCCACACCCTGACACCAGCGCTCCACCCACGACGACAGCCATCACGAATCGCTTCTTCATCCTTCTCCCTCTTGCAGCCGCGAGTTCAGTTAGAGCGGTATTTATTGCTATCACCTCATTTCTAGACTATTCCGTCATTGGGTTTCCACAGTGGAGTGACAATGTTTTGCCGTCCCCACCTGGGCCGACCCAATCCGACCCTGTTTCACCACCGGGCGGATGCAGGCCCACGGAGGGTTCCATTCGTCGCGCGTTTGGCACACAAAGGCTGGCTCGAACCTGTTTCAGAGACTCCGTCGTAACGCGGCTGGCGGCAATCCATGACCGTGCCCCGGCTCGACCGTCGCCGGGGCGCGGCCCTGGTTGCTAGTGCGTGTTCAGCACGGCGACGTCGCAGGCGGTGAGCTCGCGGCTGTAGGTCCGGACATCGTCGAACGAAGCCGGAATGCTGGAGAAGGTGCTCAGGCAGGTCGGCAGCCTGCGGCCGATGCGGAACGAATTGGCGCCCGTGAGGTTCGTCGGCGCAGCGCTGGTCGCGGAGCCGACCAGCACGCCGTCAATGTACACCTTGAGCGAGGTCCCGCCGCGGGTATAGACGACGTGGTGCCAGCTGCCGTTGTTGAGCGGCGATGGAGAGACGTTGACGCCTGCACCGTTGGTGCCTGCCGCGTCCTCGTAGATCTCGAGCGACGCTACCGAGGTGCTGCCGCGGAGCCTTGCCGAGAGGTAGTTGCCTGCGTTCCCGGCCACCCGGTTCCCGATGAGATCTCCGCTGCTGGGGCCGTTGAAGGTCGTCTTCAGCCAATAGCTCACGGTGAAGGCGTCCGTCCCGAATTGCCCGGGCGCGAGGCCGAAGTCGACGTGGGCGTTGAGATCGCACTGCTGGGTGGGCGTGAGCGTGATCGCACTGGAGCCGTCGAAGCTGACCGTCCGCGACGCCGAGCTGCCCAGCGTTCCGTTCGACGTGCCCGCCGAGTCCAGGGCCGTGCTGCCGCTGGCCTCGTCGAAGGTCCAGCGGTGGGCCAGGTTGCTGGTCGTGTTGCCGGCCGGGGTGCCGGCGCAGACCCCGTCCTGGCAGGTGTCTGGCTGGGTGCAGGCGTCGCCGTCGTTGCACGCCGTTCCGTTGGGAGCTACCGGATGAGAGCACTGCCCGGTCGACGGATCACAGGTGCCCGCGGTGTGGCACGCGTCGAGAGGCGCGCAGACCACCCCCGCGCAGAGGTCGGGCTCGCAGGTGTAGCTCCCGGGCGTGTTGACGCAGATTTCACCCGGCTGGCAGTTCGCCGTCCCGTCGGCGCACTCGTCGATGTCGGTGCAGACGCTGGGTGCCCCCGCACAGGTGTAGCCGCCCTCCACCTGACATGTGGAATTACAGCCGTCTCCGGCCGTGGCATTGCCGTCGTCACAGATTTCGACCCCACCAATCACCCCGTCACCACAGATGGGCTGCAGCGACGTCTCCACCGCATCCACCAGGTAGAGCGCGAGCACCGCGCCTCTCAGGCGCACGTAGCGATAGGGCTGGTTCCCCGGGTACGTCGCCACCGCCACATGCGTTCCCAGGCCCAGCTCCACCAGCTGCAGCGCGCTGGAGCCAATGAATGTCCCATCCGCCTTCAGGAAGTCCACCTGGGCCACGAGCGCCAACGACAGGCCCTGGTAATAGACGCGCAGGTCGCCAGTGCCTTCCTCGCCCTGGCCCAGGTCCAGCACCAGCGCCGTGTTGAGCAAGCCCAGCAGTGTCGCGGCCTGCCCATCCGGAGCGCCCAGCGCCGCGCTCGCGTTGAGCACCGTCGCCGTGGTGCCCGAGGCCACCGCGTCCGCATACGGGTCCCTCGTCAACGAGGCTTCCGAACGCTCACGCGTCAACGCCCCGTCGTCCTCTTGCGACACTCCATCCTCCGGAGGACGGACCTTCTCCTCCAGGGACTCCACACCACATGCCCCCAGCGACAAGGCCAGCGTCACGCCCAGTCCCCACGACCACAGCACACCAGGACGGCTTCGCATCGATTGTCTTCCCCCCAAAGAGCAGGATGAAGTCCGGAATGGACCGTCCCCCCCATGGAATGAACAACACCACTTCTTGCTCGCGACGGTTCGGCGCGCACACGCGGATGGCCAACGTCTTCCGGCCACCAGCCAGGAATTACTAGAATACCATGGATAGAATGTCCATGACATGCTTTGCCGGCCTCCGCGAATCGATGGGGCCGTGACAGGGAAGGGCAGCGCACCGCCGACAGCGCCGGTGAGCCTCGGGAGCGCGGCCAGGCGTCAGACCTTCGCGCGGAGACTCCGCCAGCCGCCGAGCAGCGCTAGCGCGCCCGCGAGCGCCAGTTCTCGAGGCGCGGAGGCACAGCAGTTTGGGGAGGAATTCCCCGTCACACACGACACGTTCGCGGAGGGTCTCCTTCCATTGGTCAAGTCCCAAAAACGTGTGTAGTTGGCTGGGAGGAGGGGCGGAGAGCAGTGGGCTTTGGGGCAGGTGCCGGTGTCCGTCCTCTCCTCGCGTTGACGCACCGCCGCATTGGGCCTTGACGCGCTCATGATGCGGCGGCCGAATCTTGGGTAGGCACAACTATCTCGGTTTGGTTTCGCCGAGGAGCCTCCCTCTTTCCAGCTCGGCCCTGCTTGCTGAAATGACGGGATCGCCCAGGATCAGGACTGCCGAAATCGGCCCAGTCCGCCCAATACCTCTTTCAACTCAAGACGCATCCGACGATGACGTCGGCGATTTGTGCAATGTCAATCTTCAATGCAGGGGGATGACGCGGCTTTACAGGCATCTGCTGACAGCTTCCCTGGCCGTCCTTGGTTCGAGCGCCTGCGGCAACGCGGCTCCACCAGACGCGGCACAGAGCATACTATCCCGGCCTCCTGCCTACCCAGGCCTCGCTGAACAGCGTCATCACGGCTTTCGCCAACGCGTTGGTGAGCAACCCGAATGGGTCCGCAGGCATCACGCTGCCTGGGAGACTGGCCCCAGCACGGGGGCCACCCCAGAACGCGGGGTGTTGAGTCTGCAGCAGCAGTGGTCTGTCGCCTGCCGCCTCCTCATGAGAAGGCGGTCCGCCAAGAACGGATTGGGTCCCCAAATGCAAGCGCCGCCCCCTGCTTCAGAGGGTGGCGCGTGGAAAGCGGTGGGGTGCTCTGCTTGGGAGCGGCGGGAATCGAACCCGCCGCTCGGAGCCTCTGGCGAGAGCGATCCAACCCGGTCGAGCGCCGTTTCCGTAAGACTGCCCAGCACGGCACTCCCAGAGTGGGCTTGGCGGAGTTCCGTGGGAGCCCACCCGCAATCTGTACCCTGGCGAGGCGTGGCTGGGGAGCTGTCTCTTATAC
>NZ_RAWA01000166.1 GCF_003611675.1 Corallococcus sp. CA053C | reverse complement strand
GCCCCAAGCCGGGCCGTCCGCCTCCCACCCCGCCGTCACCGCCGGGGCCCTGCCGTCCACGCGGCCGCAACCCGCGAAGGACCCGGTGCCGCGCGTGGGCATGGAGCTGCTGGGCGGTGCAGCGGGCGGCGTCGTGGGCGCCACCGTGCTGGGCTCCTTCGGGTATCTGCTGGGCTCCGCCACGGTGGGGTGTGACGAGTGCCTGGTGGTGGCCGTCGCGGGCACGGCGGCCGGCGCGCTCATCGGCATCCCGGTGGGCACGTATGGCGGCGGTCGGTTCATGAACGGGCGCGGGAGGCTGGGCGCCACGGTGGCCGGGAGCATGGTGGGCTGGGGCGCGACGCTGCTGGGGCTGTCGCTGGCGAACAGCGGCGGCAGTGACGCGCCCGCGGCCGTCAACATCGCGCTCTTCGTCCTGCCGGTGGTGGGCGCGAGCGTGGGCTTCGAGCTGTCCCACGCCAACGCCCTCCAGCAGGAGGCCGCCGCACCGCAGGCCCACACGCCCGGGGTGCGGCTGCTCCCCGTGGCCACGTACAGCGACAAGGGCCCGCGCCTGGCCCTGCTGGGCAGCTTCTAGGCCCCGTCGCCGACCCGGAACCAGGTGAAGGACTCCTCGCGCACGCGGCCCTCCGCCACCAGCTTCTCCAACGTGGCCAGGGCGCTGCGCTCCGCCACCGGGTGCAACAGCGGCGGCGTGTCCGCGTAGGCCGTCGCCACCACCTCCGCCAGCGTGGCGCCCGTGGCGGGCACCGCCTCCAGGATGAGGGCCTCGCGCTGGGCGCGGTGGCGCAGGTACTCATTCAGCTTGCCCGGGCCGTCCGGCACCGGTGAGCCGTGCGCGGGGTACAGCGTGGTGACGGGCCAGTCGCGCAGCCGCTTCAGCTGGGTGAGGTAGTCCACCATGTTGCCCTCGGGCGGGTCGATGACGATGGACCCCACGCTGGCCACCATGTCCCCCACCACCGCCGCCTTGCTGCGGAAGTCCACGAGGCACAGGTGTCCCTGCGCGTGCCCCGGCGTGTGCAGCACGCGCCAGCGCTGCGGCAGCGGGCCGCCCAGCTCCAGCACCTCGCCGTCCTCCAGCAGCCGCTCCGCCTGGAAGTCCAGCCGGTCCGCCGTGCGCGCGTGGCACCAGAGCGGAATGCCCAGCCGCTCCTTCACCGCGAGCGCTCCGCCCACGTGGTCGCCGTGGTGGTGGGTGAGCACCACCGCGACGGGCCGCATCCCTTCCGCCTTCAGGCCCGCCAGGAGCGACAGCAGCTTCGCGTACTGCTTCACGTCGGAGGAGCCCGGATCCACCACCAGCAGGTCGCCCGTGCCCAGCACGTACGCGTTGGTGTGCGTCGCGGGCGGCAGCGTGGGCGTCTCCAGCGGCACCACCCGCACGCCGCGCTGGAACTCGATGCGCTGGGCCACGTAGCCCGGGCAGTAAGGCGGCGTGGACAGCCGGGCGCGCGCGTCCGCTTCGTCCGTGAACTCCGACAGCACCTGCAACGCGTGCTGCGCGGGCGGGTGCAGCAGCGCCGTGCCCTCACTCCAGCGCGTCAGCGCGTCCGCGGGGCGGATCCACGCGCCCTCGGACAGCTCGCCCGGGATGATGCTCGCGCTCGCGCCCTCCGGCAGCTCCACCAGGTAGAAGCGCGTGTCGAAGCGCACCGGCGCCCAGGGCGGGGTGATCCACCGGCCCGCGGGCCGCAGGTCCTCCGCGTGCAGCGAGAGCGTGTGGCCCGCGAGCAACGCACTCCACTTCACCGAGCCCGCGAGCAGCGCCTGCCTTCCCTCCACCAGCGCCTCCGGGGAGAGCGAGCGCGCGCCTTGCGCCACCAGCACGCCGGCCTCCTCGAACAGCTCGCGCGCCGCCGCCGAGCGCAGCGCGGCCTCCTCGCCCTGCGCGCCCTGCACGGGCACGTCCGCGTCGTCGCGGTCCAGCTTCCCGCCCGGGAAGGCGTAGAAGCCGCCAGCGAAGGCGAGCGCCCGTTCGCGCTTCACCCAGAACACCTCCACGCCCACGCCGTCGCGCGCGCGGCGGTAGAGGATGACCACCGAGGAGGCGCGGGGCTCCGCGGGGGTGTGGGACGGCAGGAGACCCATGCCTGGAAGGAGCTCACTCATCTTCTGCACCATCTCTCAGGACTGCGTCGTCTGGCCCAGCAGCCGGCCCATCATCTCACGCGCCCGCTCCGCCTGGTCCGGCCGGACATAGAGCCGCGTCAGTCGCACCGCGCCACTGTAGCGCTGGTACAGCGGCGTGTACCGCGCCACCTCCGTGAGCCGGCCCGTGGACACGTCCAGGATGAACAACCCCGGGTTGCCCCCGGCGGAGCCCACGTACTTGCTGAGCGCTCCCTTGGACTGCACGGTGTAGTGCTCGAAGCCCTCGCTGGTGAGCGCGCTGTTGAGCACCTCCAGGTCGTAGCCCGTGTCGCGCTCGGTGAACTGCGCCAGCAGCTTGAAGCCCTGCCTGCGGCTGATGCGCTCCGCCCAGCGGTTCTTGGAGCGGCGCAGCGTGTACCAGAGCGCCGCGTCGTCGCAGAGGAGGAAGGCTTCGGGGTCCGCGGGGATCTCGAACTCGCCGGGCGTCTCTTCGTAATAGCGGCGCAGCATGTGGTCGAAGTTGACCGACGTGTGGTGCAGGTACACCGACACGAACATGTGGTAGCGGCTGAGCAGGAAGTCCTCGAACGCGAACGCCGCCGCGCGCGACAGGGCCAGCACCGCCTTGCCGTCCTTCACCGCCGGGTTCAGGTTGGAGACGATCCAATCCAGGTCGTACCGGCCGTAGTTCACGCCCGTGTAGAACGAGTCGCGCAACAGGTAGTCCATCCGGTCCGCGTCCAATTCCCCGGAGACGATGGCGCGCAAGAGCGGCGTCCAGTCCACGCCCTTGTAGGTGAAGCCGGGGTCCTTGGGCGGCTTCGCGCCGGAGATGAGCGCCACCGTCGCCATGGGGGTGATGCCGCGCGGGCCGAACTCGCGCTGGATGATCTCCGTGAGCGAGCTGTCCAGGATGAGCTTGGCGGTGAAGTCCTCGTGGTTCGCCTGCTCCCCTTCCGCCACGGAATCCAGCCAGCCGGGCAGCCGCAGCAGCGAACGCCGGGGCGCGATGCGCTCCGACGCGTGCGAGAAGGGCATGTGCCCCAGGTCATGACACAGCACCGCCAGGCGGACGGCCTCGCAGAAATGTTCACGCACATCGTCCGGCAGGTCGGAGCGGCTGGCCACGGCGCCGAAGACGCGCGAGGCGACGAACATGGCGCCCAGGCTGTGGGCGTGCCGGGTGTGGGTGGCGCCGGGGAAGGCCATGTCGCCGAAGCCCAGCTGTCGCACGTAGCGCAGCCGCTGGTAGAAGCGGCTGTCGATGACGGCCTTCTCCGGGTCGCTGACCGGGATGACGCCGTGGATGGGGTCGCGAATCCGCATGTCGTCCTTGCCGGGCTTCTGGAATCCCGGACCTCCTCCGGGCGGTCGCCCACCTTGGAGGTCACCTACCGTACCGCAGACCCTTGCGGGCGGTAGCCCCGTGAGGGGCCGACCAGCCACCATGTCACAGGCTGGGAAGGTCCCTGGGGACGTGCTAACCCTTCGGTCACTCCGAATGCACATCATCCTGCTGCACAATCGTGACCACGACCTGCTGGAAGAAGACCCCGGGAGAGAAGCCCGCGAGGATGTGGTCCGGGTCGCCGAAAGCCTGGCCCACGCGCTGAGTCGGGACGGCGTCAACGCCGAGCCGCTCGCCATCGAAGGGGACCGGCTGGACTTCGTGGAGGCCCTGCGCTTCCTCCAGCCCGACCTCGTGGTGAACCTCTGCGAGTCGCTGGCCGCCGACAGCCGGGGGGAGATGGCCATCCCCTGCCTGCTGGACGCGCTGGGGCTGCCGTACACCGGCTCGTCCGCCCTGTCGCTGGGCCTGGCGCTGCACAAGCCCAAGGCGAAGGAGCTGCTGCGCGCCAACGGCGTCTCCACGCCCGCCTCCTGCGTGGTGCGCCGCCGCGAGGACGCCCTGGCGGTGGACCTGCCCTGGCCCCTCATCGTGAAGCCCGCGCGCGAGGATGCGAGCGTGGGCGTGGACTTCGACTCGGTCGTGACGGAGCGCTCGGCGCTGGTGCGCGCGTGCGAGTCCGTGCTCAAGACCTTCCACCAGCCGGCATTGGTGGAGCAGTTCATTGCCGGGCGCGAGGTGTACGTGCCGCTGCTGGGCAACAACCCGCGACAGCCGCTGCCGCTCTCGGAGATCCACTTCGGCCGCGCGTTCGACAACCGCCCGAACATCGTGTCGTACCGGGCCAAGTGGGAGGCGGAGTCCCCGGAGTGCAGGGACTCGCCCACCGGACCGGCGCGGCTCGACGCAGTGCAGGAAGCCCGTTGCGTCCAGACGGCGCTGGAAGCATTTGCAGCGCTGGACTGCCAGGACTATGGACGCGTGGACCTTCGGGTGTCGCCCGAAGGTGTGCCGTACGTCATCGACATCAACCCCAACTGCGACCTTCACCCGGGCGCTGGGTTCGCGAAGGCGGCGCTTGCCGCTGGGATGGACTACGCGACCCTGGCGTCACGACTCGTGGAGGTCGCTCTCGAAAGAGCCCATGGAAATCCGCACACTCGAAAGAAAGGACCGGGAACCGCTCGCCGCGCTGATCCGGCGAATCGAAACCTTCTCGCAGGAGGAGCAGGACTGCGCCATCGAGCTGGTTGACACCGCGCTCACCGCGGGCAACCGGGACTACTCCATCCTCGTGGCGGACCGCGGGCCTGAAGGCGGCCTCGTGGGCTACGTGTGCTACGGCCCCACGCCGATGACGGAGCACACGCACGACCTGTACTGGATCGCCTCCGCGCCGGAAGTGCGCGGTCAGGGCGTGGGCGCCGCGCTGGTGTCCGCGATGGAGGGCGACCTGCGCCGCCGTCGTGGGCGGCTGGTGCGCGTGGAGACGAGCGCCACGGAGGCCTACGGCCCCACGCGCGGCTTCTACGCGTCCATGAAGTACGGTGAGGAGGCGCGCCTGCGGGATTTCTACAAGGTGGGCGACGACCTCATCATCCTGACCAAGCGCCTGTAGTCCGCGGCATGCCGTCACACCCCTGGGCGTGAAGCCGCCGCCCGGGTCCCCGTCAGGAGGGGGCAGATGCTTTCCACGAACCGACCGATGCGACGCACCCGTCTGGGACTGTTGAGCCTGCTCGCCCTGCTGACGGGGGCACCCGCCCCCGCCTGGGCCCAGGCGCCCTCCGCCTCCGCGCTGAAGTCCCAGGCGAAGGCGGCCGCCGAGAAGGCCCAGGCGAAGACGAAGGCCCCCGCGCCCCAGGCGCAGGAGCTCTCCGACGCGCTGAAGGCCCCGCGCCCCAAGGGCGGCGAGTACTTTGGCCTGTACCTGATGGACAAGAAGGTGGGCTGGTTCTTCACCGACCTGACGGCGCTGCCGGGCGGGAAGGCCCAGAGCATCAACGAGCTCACCTTCAAGGCGCAGGTGGGCACGCGGGTGTCCGAGCGCGTGCACCGCGAGGTGCGCGTCTACGAAGCGAAGCCGGGCGGCCGCCTGCTGTCCTTCACCGTCACCCAGCGCGGGGACGGCGGGGACCAGGAGCTGGTGGGCACGGCGACGGCGGAGGGTTTCCGCGTGGTGCGCAAGCGCCCGGGTCAGCCGGACGAGGTGCTCAAGCCGCTGCCCGCGCCGAAGGAGACGGTGGAGGACGCGGATCAGGCGCGCGTGGCGCTCTTGCGCGGGCAGAAGGTGGAGGGCGTGCCGCTGGACGGCACCGACCTGGAGGGCTACCGCACCGTCACCACGCTGGAGGCGCCGGAGGAGCAGGTGCTGGGCGGCGTGAAGGTGAAGCTGTCGCGGGTGAGCACGCTGTCGGACAAGGAGAAGGTGCCGGTGGCGGCCTTCCTGACGACGGACGGGAAGATGGTGCGGGTGGACTTCGGCCAGACGATGCAGGCGCGGGCCGAGTCGGAGACGGTGGCGAAGCGGATGGACCTGGTGGAGGTGTTCGGCCTCACGCGCGTGGTGCTGCCGAAGCCGTTGCCCGCGAAGGCGCGCGAGGTGCCCGGCCAGGTGAAGCTGGTGATGAAGAACCTGCCGGCGAAGTTCCAGCAGGACACGTACCGGCAGAAGTACAAGGCGCTGCCGGACGGCCGCGTGGAGGTGACGCTGATGGCGGCGCCGCCCTCACCCCGGGGCCGCAAGCCGCGGCCGGTGGCGGACCCCGACGGCGGGGAGAACCTCAAGTCCACGCTCGCGGTGGAGTCCGAAGCGCCGGCCATCCTCGCGCAGGCGAAGAGCATCATCCGCGAGGAGAAGGACGCGTACACGGCGGCGCGGATGCTGTCCGCGTGGGTGTACAGCAACCTGCAGAAGGACTACGGCGCCAGCGCGGACCGGGCCACGGACGTGCTGCGCCAGAAGAAGGGCGACTGCACGGAGCACTCGCTGCTCACGGTGGCGATGCTGCGCGCGTCCGGCATCCCCGCGCGCCGCGTGGACGGCGTCATCTACATGGTGAACTCCGACGGCGTGCCCGCGCTGTACTGGCACGAGTGGGTGGAGGCGTACGTGGGCGAGTGGACCCAGTTGGACCCGACCTTCAACCAGCCCGTCGCGGACGCCACCCACTTCGCCGTGGGCTACGAGGGGAACGCGGAGATCACGCCCCTCATCGGTGCGCTCCAGGTCACGGACGTGAAGTAGTTCCCGGCTCTGGAGGCAGCTCCCGGGCCTGTCAGTGGCCCGGGGCCGCCACCAGTCGCTCCGCGAGCGTGGCCGCGTCGGTGATGGGCCGCTCGCAGACGAAGCCTCGGCAGAGGTACGCCGCGCCCTGCCCTTCCACCGGGTCGCGTCCCTCGAAGAGCTCCTGGAGGCGCGCGGGCGGAGGGGTGCCCGGGTCGTTCCACCCGAAGGAGAACACGGGCGCGTAGGTGCGGTTCGCGGCGGCCAGCAGCGGAGCCACGGCCTCGCGGGTGCCCGCGAAGGTGACGCCGGACGCGCCATCCAGCAGGGAATCCGCCGCGAGCGCCAGGTGCCCATAGCCCAGCGGGTTGCGCACGAGCTGATCATGCAGCTTGGCGACGTAGTGCTCCGGGTGATCCAGGTGGGCCACGTCGCCGGTGAGGGCCGCGAGCGCCACCTGCGCCTCGGTCAGCGTGGAGGCGCCGGACGGGAAGGCGTTGTCGAAGAGAGAGAAAGCGGCCACCACCAGGTCCTTCTGTCCACGGGGCGCGGACAGGTACGCCTGCTTCTCCTCGTCCCAGAAGAGGGCCACCGCGCGGTGCGCGAGCGCGTCCGCGGCGTCCAGGTACTTCGCGTCGAAGGTCGCCTGGTAGAGCGCGGTGAGCCCCGAGGCGAGGTCGCCGTAGTCCTCCAGGAAGCCGTCGATGCGGCCCTGGCCGTCCTGGTGCGAGCGCAACAGCCGCGTCCCGTCCCACATATTCGCGAGCACGAAGTCCGCCGCACGCGCCGCGAGCTTCGCCCAGTCCGGCCGGTCGAAGACGCGCGAGGCGAGCGCGAGGCCGCGGATCATCAGCCCGTTCCAGCCCGCGAGGATCTTGTCGTCCCGGCCCGGCTTCACCCGCTGCTCGCGCGCGGCGAAGAGGAGGCGGCGCGCGGCGTCCAGCTCCTCTTGCACGGCCTCCACGGGCCGGCCCTGTTCAGTGGCGAGCGTGGCCACGGGGACGACGACCTCCAGCACGGTGGCGCCGTGCTCGAAGTTGCCCTGGGGGGTGATGCCGAAGTGGCGCAGCACGGTCTCCGCCTGCCCTGGGGACAGCGCCGCGCGGATCTCTTCCGGGCGCCAGACGAAGAACTTCCCCTCCTCGCCTTCGCTGTCCGCGTCCTGCGTGGCGTAGAAGCCGCCGGCCGGGTCGGTCATCTCACGACGTACGTATTCGACGGTCTCTTCCACCACTTTGCGCCACAGGGGGCGCGACTCCACCTGCTCCGCTTCCGCGTACAGGTGCAGGAGCTGGGCGTTGTCGTAGAGCATCTTCTCGAAGTGCGGCACCAGCCAGCGCTCGTCCACCGAGTAGCGGTGGAAGCCCCCGCCCAGCTGGTCGTAGAGGCCGCCCAGCGCCATGCGCTCCAGCGTGCGGAACACGGCGGCCTTCAGGGGTTCCCCGCCGCCGCGACGCCACGCGCGCAGGAGCAGCGCCACGTTCATCGGGTTGGGGAACTTGGGGGCGCCGCCGAAGCCGCCGTGCACCGGATCCATGCGCTTCGCCATCGCATGGCCCATGGCCACGATGTCCTCCGCGGACAGGTGGCCGGGGGCGGCGTCCAGGCCGTGCGTGGAGAGCTCACCCAGGCCTTCTTGGAAGCGCTGGGCCTGGTCCTCGATTTCGCCGGGCTTGTTGAGCCACGCGTCGCGCAGCGCGGTGAGCAGGCGGGGGAAGCCGGGCCGGCCGTAGCGGTCCTCGGGGGGGAAGTAGGTGCCGCCGTAGAAGGGGCGCAGGTCGGGGGTGAGGAACACGGTGAGGGGCCAGCCACCGCCCTGCCCCATGAGCTGCACGACGCCCTGGTAGATTTGATCCAGGTCGGGGCGCTCCTCGCGGTCGACCTTGATGTTGATGAAGCCCTCGTTCATCAGGCGCGCGATGTCGGGGGACTCGAAGGACTCGTGGGCCATGACGTGGCACCAGTGGCACGCGGAGTAGCCCACGGAGAGCAGGATGGGCTTCTTCTCCGCGCGAGCGCGGGCCAGGGCCTCTTCGCCCCACGGGTACCAGTCCACGGGGTTCGTGGCGTGCTGGCGCAGGTAGGGCGACGGCTCCCGGGCCAGACGGTTGGTGGGGCCCGCGGGGGTATCATTGGCCATGCGCCTCACATTGTGAGCCAGCGTGCCTGCTCGCAAGCCGAAATGGTCTCACTCGCCGCTGGCCAACAGCCTTCGGGTGCGCTTTGTCCAGGGAGCGTGCGTGCATCCGCCCACTCCAGCCCCGGCCCGGGAATGAAGGCGTGCATCGTCCTGGTGGCGGTGGGGGTGGCCGTCCGACTCGCGCTCGCGCTGGGCACGGACGTCTACTTCGACGAGGCCTATTACTGGCAATGGGCGCGGCACCCCGCCTGGGGGTACTTCGACCATCCCCCGATGGTGGCGTGGCTCATCTCCGCGCTGGGCCTCCGGGGCGCCGCGCTGCTGTGCGGCCTGGGGACGGGCGTGGCGGTGTGGGGGCTCGCCAGGGACGTGCACGGCACGCGCGAGGCGGCCTGGCGCGCGGCGGCCCTGTGGAGCGCGGTGCCGGTGGGCATCGTCGCCGGAGTCTGGGCCACGCCTGACGCGCCGATGCTGCTGTTCTGGGCGCTGGGGCTGTGGGCGCTCTACCGCGAGAAGTGGGTGCTGGCGGGACTGACGTGCGGGCTCGCGCTGCTGTCGAAGTATCCGTCGGTGCTGCTGGGGCTCGCGTTCATGCTCGCGGCGCTGCGGGCGCGGAGGCTGCCGGCGGGAGCGTGGCTCACGGCGGGACTGGCGCTGCTGTGCTTCCTGCCGGTGGTGCTGTGGAACGCGAGCCATGACTGGGTGGGGTTCGCGTTCCAGTTGAACCACGGCCTGGGCGGACGCGGCGGGTGGGCGACGTTCGGGGAGTACCTGGCGGGACAGTTGGCCCTGGGTGGGCCGGTGCTCTTTCCCCTGGCGCTGGTGTACGCGGTGCGCGGGCCACGCGAGCAGTTCCTGTTGCGCATGGCGACGGTGGTGCCGCTGGTGTTCTTCGGCTACGCGGCGGCGCGGACGCGGGGTGAGGCCAACTGGCCGGCGGCGGCGTACCTCGCGGCGTGCGTCGGGGTCGCGGGCATGCGGCCGGCGTGGCAGCGGGCGGCGGCGTGGAGTGGGATGGCGGTGTCGCTCGCGGTGACGTCGCACCTGCTCTTCCCGGTGCTGACGTTCGAGCGGGACGTGTTGCTGTCACGGACGCACGGCTGGAGTCCGCTGGAGAAGCTGGCGACGCCGGAGTTGCTCTTCCCCGACATGAAGCCGGGCCGCACGGTGGTGTACGCCCCCTCGTACCAGTTGGCCTCGCAGGTGGCGTACGCGGCGGGCGTGGAGACGGACACGGTGGGCCCGGCCCGGCGCAAGAGCCAGTACGACGTGTGGCCTCCGCTGGAAGTGCAGCCCGGGCAGGACGTGCTGTGGTGTTCGGAGAACGGCGTGGAGCCCCCGGAGGAACTGGTCCAGCGCTCCGGTTTGGTGGAGGGCCCGGTGGAGCTCGCGGTCGACTTCCGCGGACGGCGCATGCACACGTTCACGGTGTGGCGGCTGGGTGGCTTTGAGGGTGCCAGGTGAAGTCCCTATCCTCCCGGCACGATGGCTGAACGTCCCCGCCCCCCGCTGGCATCTTCGTCGCCGCTAGAGACCGACCCCGAGCGCCAGCTCGAGGGCCGCGCGCAGGTCATCGCCGCGGCCCTGGGCCCTCATGCGGAGTTGGAGACGCTGCTGAGCAGTCACCGGTGGCACCGTCGACTTCAACGGCGGCCGGAGTTGATCCAGACGCTCGTGGGGCACGCTGACCTGCTGCCGGAGGCGCTGGAGCGCGTGAGTCGCCGCGCGGTGGCGGAGGGCTGGACCGAAGACACCGCCATCTGGAAAGACACCCGCGAGCTGGTGGCACGGCGAGCGCGGCTCACGGGGCTCGCTCTTCGCAGGCTGGACGCACTGGCGGTGGCGCCTCCGGAGCTGTCCCTGGAGGAGACACTGACGCGGCTGGATGCGCTGGTGCGTGAGCCCGTTCGCAGGAAGCTGGCTCCAGGAGAGGTCGTTGTCTTCGAGACCAATACCCGCAGGCACTCGGATCGAAGCTCCACGAAAAAGTCCGACATCGAGGTGCCTCTTCGCTACTTGCTGGGGGTGGCGCTGGGCATCCTGCTGACGTTGCCGCTCCTGTTCGTCGCGCCTCCCGCGCTTGAGCGGGTGGCGGCGTTCCTCGTCCTGGGCGTCGGGATGGCGTGCTGGTGGGTGCCGTTGCTGCGTTCGGGTCGGCTGCTGCTCACGAGCGAGCGTCTTCTCTGGCTTCCGCACCTGGGCGAACCCCAGTCCGTGCGGCTGGCGTCCATTCCGGATGATGGCGTCCAACTCGACCGGTCCCGTCTCGACGTGCGCGTGGAGGGAGATCGACGGCTGCACGCGCGCCTGGTCCCGGAGGCCTGGAGGGTGATGCTCTTGCTGGAGCTGCACCGTCAGCCGCCGCTGCTCGGAGCAGCCCGAGCGGGGGTGCAGGTCGAGAACGCCGTGGTCTTCGCGGCGAAGCTGGGAAAGCGCGAGGGCTGTGCAGTGCTGCGCCCCGGGGGCGTGTCCTTCATTCCCGACGGCCAGGAGCGTCAGGCCCTGCTGGCGCTCACGGGCAAGGCTCCGTCACTGCCGCGGTTCGACCTGGAACGGGTGCTGGACACCCTGCGCTGGCTGCCAGCGTCAGAGTTTGACGCGTGTGTCGCGCGCGTGGTGGCCGCCACCGGAGGACTGTTCCGGTCCGCGGAAGAGGCTCGCCATGTCCCGGGTCCGCCCGCTTGGATGTGGCTTCGCATCCAGATGGGTTCCCAGATGCTGCTTGGCCGGGTGGCCCTGGCACAGGCAGCGGCCGCCAAGGCCGTCCTGAAGACCTGGCCCCAGGCCGCGGAGTAGAGTTCAGCGTCTCGGCGGCTGCGGAGCCTTCTTCGTTCGCTCGCTCATTGCTCCTGACGCGGCGGCCCTCATGAGGCGGCGGAACGTGGGGCATTCCATGTGGCTCGGCGCGGGACAGGCAGCAGCATGCCTCAAGCCGTCGCGCATGGCGGTGAGCTTGAGGAGCGTCCTGTCCAGCTCCTCCGCCTTGGCCGCGAGCATCTTTCGGTCGATGCGCGGTCGTCCATCCGACGCGAACATCCGCGCGATCTCGTCGAGCGAAAAGCCTGCGTCGCGCCCCAACGCGACCAGTGCCAATCGTTCCAGCACGTCCGCATCGAACAGACGGCGCAGCCCCCTCCTCCCGATGGAGGTGATCAGCCCCTTCTCCTCGTAGAACCGCAGCGTCGAGGCAGGAACGCCGGACCGCTTCGCCACCTCCGTGATGTCCAGGTCTCCCATGCGCTTGACCTCAAGTTGACTTGAAGTGGCACAGTGCAATCTCCACTTCACGAAGGCAAGCCAGCAGGAGGAGACGAACATGGATGCCACGCCCCCGAACGAGGACGAACAGACGAAGCTTTGGAACGGACGCGCCGGACGCGCCTGGGTCGACGCACAGGAAGTGCTCGATGGGATGTTCAAACCGTTCGAGGACCTGCTCGTCGCAGCGGTCTCCGCCGAGTCCGGAGGTCGGGTGCTCGACGTCGGCTGCGGTACGGGCAGCACCTTGCTCGCCGTCGCGCGGCGGCTGGGAGCGAAGGGCCACTGCCTCGGCATCGACATCTCGGAGCCGATGCTCGCCTTGGCCCGGGTCCGCGCTGAACGGGAAGGCACGACGGCAAGCTTCATCCGCGCCAACGCGCAGAACCACGCGTTCGAGCCCGCGAGCTTCGACCTGATCATCTCGCGCTTCGGCGTGATGTTCTTCGACGACCCGGTCCGGGCTTTCGAGAACCTGCGGCGTGCCGCGAGGCACGACGCCGAGCTCCGGTTCATCGCCTGGCGGAGTGCCGCGGACAATCCGTTCATGACGACCGCCGAACGTGCCGCGGCACCGCTCCTGCCGAACCTCCCCGTTCGCAAGCCGGGGGGACCGGGGCAGTTCGCCTTCGCGGACCGGAATCGGGGCTCCTCCATCCTGGAAGAGAGCGGCTGGGCTGAGATTGAGCTCCAGCCCATCGATGTCGCCTGCACCCTCCCCGAGAAGGAGCTACTCGGTTACGTGACCCGGCTCGGTCCCGTCGGCCTGCTCCTACAAGAGGCGGACGACCAGACCCGCACGCAGGTCATCGAAACGGTCCGCGCTGCCTTTGCCCCCTATGTGCACGGAGCGGAAGTCCGCTTCACCGCTGCCTGCTGGCAGGTCACCGCCCGAGCCAGGTAGTCCGCGCAGCTTCAGCGACGCTGTGGCCCAGCATGGCAAGGAGGAACGAGAAGTAGCTCATAGCCGCCAGCCGCCCCGAGCGGCTTCGTGGGCTCCGGGTCTTGAAGAACAGGACCAGGTTGAGGACTCCCAACACCACGGGCAGCAGGAAGAACCACGCCGTTGCCTGTGACAGGGTTTCCGCCCGCCACGGGCGCGTGAGGCCCAAGTAGAGCCCCGCCGCGCCTGCGACCATGGCGAACGCGATGAGGCTGCTCGCCACGGACCCCACCTCGTCGGAGTACAGCTTCACTCCAGGCTTCGTCGTCCCGGGCCACGCGGTCTTCCGCATCACCTCCCAGTGCAGGTACAGGAACATCAGGCCCAGCACGGCGATCAGCCCCGCCGGGTTCAATGGCCGACCCGTGCGCTCCGCATGCGCCACCCAGACGTAGAGGCCATGGCCTACGTGCAACAGGATGGCGATGCCGATCATCAAGAACATGCTCCGCTGGTACGCGGCGCTGTGCTTCTCCAGCCACCAGAGCAACAGGCTGTGCCCCATGATGCCGAGCAGGATGAGCGCTCTCACCCACGACACCGCCAGGTTCGTCCCGAGCAGGAGGACGGCGCACACGGAGAGCGCGACGTAGAGGTCCTGGAAGCTGACGTCTCCTTTCGCCAGTCCCCGGTCCGGGTTGTGGATCCGGTCGTAGTCGTAGTCGCGCAGCTCATCCACGATGCGCATGAAGTAGCCCACGCCGAAGATGCTCAGCGCCACGTGCAGCAGGTCCAGCGACAGCTTCAGTCCCTGCCCGTCCAGCACCTGGAACATCCCGTCCAGGCTCACGCCCCAGAGCGAGATGACGACCAGGTAGAACAGCGGCGGATAGCGCTGCACGGAGAAGCGCACCACGGCCCGGATCATGGCTCCCCCAGCAGGGTGACGATGCCCGTGGAGCCATCCACCCGGACCCTGGCGCCATCCGGGATCCGCGTCGTCGCGTGCGCCACGCCCACCACCGTGGGGATGCCGAACTTCCGGCCCGCGATGGCCGTGTGCGACAGCATGCTGCCTCGCTCCACCACGATGCCGCCCGAAGCCAGCATCAGGAACAGCCAGCCGGGATCCGTCTCCTTCGCGATGAGGATGTCCTGCTTGCCCAGTGAACCCACCGCGCCGGGATCCGTCACGACGCGCGCGAAGCCCTCGACGACTCCCGCGCTCGACCCCAGGCCCTTGAGCAACGAGGCGTCGTCGCTCGCCACCTCCACGGCCCTCGGCACGCCATCCGCCACGCTGCCCACGGTGGTGAAGTCCCTCGGCGGCTGGCGCTCCTGGTTGTCCTGCTGCTCCCGCCGTCGCAGCCGTGCGAGCTCGCCCAGGTTCCGGGTCACGCTGCGGCCCTCGAAGTGGTCCATCACCTCCTTCATCGTGAGGTAATGCACGTCCAGCGGCGCATCGATCGCGCCCCGCTCCGCCATGCGCTGGCCGAGCGCAGCGAACACCTGCCGGCTGAACCCGAAGAGCTGGCCACGCCAGAACCGGCTGTCCTCGCGCAGGCCAATCACCCGGCGCAGGCGCTCCAGGATCTGCTCAAGCGCCAGCTTCCGCAGCGGGTGTCCCTGGAGGAGCGTGGCCAACTGCGCCTCCGCCTCCTTGCGCCGTTCCAGGTCGGAGGCCCTCAGCTCCACCCGCGTGACGGACGTGCGCGCGTAGGACTGGACGACGCGCACCAGCTCCCAGGGCGTGTCCCGCAGGCTCGGGCGCTCCACGTTCAGCTCCTGCACGCCCCGGTCGCCGTACTCACCCAGGTGTTCGCGGAACGCCCGCGCGAATGTGGGGGCGACCTCACCGGCGGCGAGCTTCCGCCACACCTCCTCCGCTTCCTCTTCCGCGAAGAGCTTCGACAGCGCCACGTCCGCGCGCACGGTCTCCGCGAGCGCCACCGCGGAGAGGAGCGCGTGCGTGCTCGCGTCCGGCCGGGCTCCGCACAGCAGTCCCACGAGCAGCGCGCTGGGATCCTCGCGGGTCCACGCTCGGAGCATCCGGCTCGCCAGCCCGTAGTACGAGTTGATGTACCAGTGGTTGATCAGCGTCAGCCCCCACCAGTTCCCCACTCCGGTCCAGATGTTCCGGAAGTGGTGGATGAGGACCAGCGGATCCTCCCTCGCCGGGGACAGGGCTCGCACCTCCGCGAGCGTCTTCTTCCACCACGACTCAAACGCGTCGAAGTCCCGCTGGAACGTCGCGGTCACTTTCAGAGCTCCCGCGACAGAACGGCCCAGCGCGAACGCATAGCTCGCGGTGCTGGGGAAGCTGTCGCGGTGGCCGGGCAGCCGGATGAACAGCGAGGCGTCCAGTTGGAGCACGTGCTCCAGGTCCCGCATCGAGGTGAGCGCGACGAACGGGTTGATGCCGTTGACGTGCATCAGGTTCGACAGCGAGTGGTAGACGCGCCCGTCGATGAACCCCAGCATGTTCTGGAACGCGGGCGTCTGGTCATGCAGGGCCCGCGCGTCCGCGCCCCACATGCGGCGCACGCAGTCGTAGAAGATGACCTCGTAGAAGTGGCTCGCGAGCGAGTACGTCAGCGGCGTCGTAACGCCCGGGAAGCTCTCCGACACATTCGCGCAGCTCCACACGCGGATCTTCCGGAAGTCGAACGCGATGGGCCGCGATTGCAGCACATGCAGCGTCCCGTCCTCGGTGAAGGTGCCCTCGATGTCCTGGGGCACGCCGAACGTGCGCTCGATGTCCTGCCCCAACGTGGCCAGCCGGCCCAGCTCCGCGTCCGTGAGGCAGGGCGCGTCCCGCAGGGGCTCCGGCACGGGCCGACTGAGCAGCTCGCCTCCGGGCACCGGGTTCTCACACAGCATCTCCGCCTTGTGTCCCAGCTCCCGGTCGATGTGCCCCGTCTGCGGATGGATGAAGTAGTGGTCCACGCCCACCTTCTCCTGGACGACGCCCTCTCCAATCCCATGCCCTGCCACCACGAGCGTCTTGCGCTCGGTCGTCTTCGGGTCGCACGTGAAGAGCACGAACGAACGGCGCCCCGGAATCATCCGCTGGACGCCCACCGCCACCGTGAGCCCCTGCACGTCGCGCCCCTGCGACAGCCGGTAGATGAGCCCCTCCGGCGTGTACCCCGAGGCCCAGCAACGACGGATCCGCTCCAGCAGCGAGTCACGCCGCACGTAGAGGAACGTGGAGCTCACCCCGGCGAACGGATCCGTCTCCGAGTCCTCGCTCTCCCCCAGCACTCGGGCCACGACGGAGGCGCGCACCGCCACCATCGCTTCAGCTCCGAAGGTCCGGTCGAACGCGTCCAGGATGGACACCTCCACTCCGGCCGGGAGCGGGACCTCCACGAAGAGCCGCTCAAGCTCCTCGGCGACGCGGCGGATGTCCTGCTGGGACGTGCGGTCCACCGTGGACGTGAGTTGCTCGATGGCGGGGACGAGGGGCCGCGCCACCTCCTGGAACATCGTGGTGGTGAGACAGAAGAACTCCGGAACCGGGAAGCCCTCCCGCGCCAGGTGCTGCTGGCGCGCGAACTTCTGGCCGACGTGGCGCGGATCTCCGGCCTCGGTCATGGAGACAAGGGGAAGGGGGGCAGTCATGGCTTGGGGCTTTCAGGAACGAAAGGCATTGAGCGCGCCGCGCAGGGCGTCCACCGGAGACCGCGACACCAGGTCCTCCAGGCCGGGCACCGCCGCGAGCCGCGTGACATCCAGACACTGTGACCGGGTCAGCAACTCCAGACGTTCGGCCACCGCCCGGGCACGCTTGCTGGAGTCTTCCCGCAGGCCGTGCAGGAGCCAGTCGGGGACGGAGACCTTCACGGTCGGATCCGGCAGGCCGAGCCCCTGCGCCAGCGTGCCCAGGAACTCCGAGCGCGCGAGCCGCTGCGCATAGCCGACGTTGAACGCCTGCTGTTCGGGACGCGGCGTCTCCACCATCCGTCGCGCGAGCCTCCAGAGGATGCTGCCCAGGTCATCCACGTCGATGAACGAGAACGCCACCGCGTCGTCACCGGCCTGCACGCCCCGCTTCACGAGCTTCACCATCGCGGGCAGGACGAATCGGTCCCCGCGCCCGAGGAGGAAGCGCGGCCGGAGCAGCGCCGCGTGGAGGCCCCGCTGGACGGCGTGCTCCATGACGAGGGCCTCGGCCGCCACGCGCGAGCGGGCCAGCGCGGTGTGGGGCCGCAGGGGATGGTCCTCCGTCACGCCCTCGTGGGGCCCCAGGCCGTAGACGGACATGGAGCTGCCGTAGAGGACACCCCGGCAGTCTCCCGTGAGCCGCTCCAGGAGCAGCCGCGTTCCTTCCACGTTGGTCCGCTCGAAGCCCGTGCCGTCCGAGTCCCGCTGCTTCGTCGCGAGGTGCAGGACGACATACGGGTACGAAGGGAACAGCGCGTCGGGGAGGCTGTGCAGGTCTCCCTGCACGACGTGGACACCGTCACCCCAATCACGTCCATCAGGCGTGCGCACCAGCGCGTGCACGGGATGCGTGCCGCGATGCCGCAGGAACGCCTGTCCCAGCATGCTGGTCGCGCCGAGCAGCACGACCCCGAAGCCACCGGGCGTATTTACCAGAGCCATGGAACCAATCGCTTTCGGCTCGCCGCGTACTCGGCGTAGCCCGGGAAGGAGCCCAGCAGCAGCCGCTCTTCGTGGCGGATGCGCAGGAGGACGGCCGGGATGAAGAGCAACGCGAACACCGCGATGCCCGCCACGGCCGGGAAGACGAGCAGGTAGCCCACGTGCGCCAGCAACATGCCGGTGTAGGCCGGGTGCCGGAGCCTGCGGTAGACGCCGCCCGTGACGAGCAGGCTCGCGTCCGGCAGCCGCACCCGGTGCGAGTACGCCCGCCCCAACGTGCGGATGGCCGTGAGCCGCAGCGACACACCGCTGATGAAACACAGCAAGCCCACCGCGCGCGGCACGGGCCCCATCTCCAGCGTGGGGAACGCCACCGCGAGCAGGAGGGTCGCCAGGCGCCCTATCGCATAGAGCTCGAGCGTGGCGCTGTCGCGCTCCGCCGTGGGCTTGCGGGTCTCCCGCAGCGTCACCCGGCTCTCCAACAGCATCCACGCCAGGTACGCGCCCAGCATCACGGCGGCGATGGGCCGGCTCTCCTCCGGCGTGCGCAGGACCTGCCGGAGGCCGAGCGGGATGAGCAATCCCACCCCCGTCACCAGCAGCAGCGTGGGCATCCACCGATGCAGGTGCTTCATGACGCCGCCTTCGCGCTGTGCGCGCCCAGGAGCCCCGAGAAGCAGCAGATGTCCTGCTGCCAGCCCTGCACGGCGATCCACATGCGACCGCGGCGTCCGACGCTCCGCACCGGCTCCGCCCACTCCGGGAGCCGGAAGCTCACGAAGGTGCGGATGATCACCGGCACGTCGTTGCGCACGAAGTGGCGGAACTCCAGCGACAGGCGCGTCATGATGAGCGCCCAGTCCCGCGGCAGCCCCACGGCGTGGATGGTCGCGATGCTCGCCTGCCGCGCCAACTCCGTGAGGAGCATCCCCTGCACGTGCTCGGAGGGATGATCGAAGTGGAACTCCGGGGACTCGGTCACCGCGTTGAACTGCTGGAGCGCTCCCACCCGGCAGGCATTGGCCAGCAGCACGTTCGCGGGGTCTCGCTTGTGCACGAGCCCCGCGTCGATGCGCTCCAGCGGCCGGGACTGCTCCTCCTCGCTGAAGGCCTGTCGCCCTTCGGAGACGGCATTGCGGACGGGCACCCGGGCCAGCAGCTCGGAGATGTTCTCCGGCGGGTCCTTGCGCCAGGGGCCGCCCACGCGCACGCCCAGGGGCGTGGCGTCCGCCCACTCCGCCAGCTCCCTGAATTCAGCGGCGCGCGTGCCCAGGTAGAGGCCGCAGTGCTCCTGGAGGACGGCGGCCAGGAACTCCGCCTCCTCCACGTCCTTCACCGGGATGAGGCACGGGTGCTCGACTTCCGGGAGGAGGGACTCCGGCACGAGCAGGAATGCGACAGCCTCCGGCGACTCCACGCGCACGCGGCGCTCGGGCTGGCTGGAACCAGGTTCCATGTCTGTCTTTCTCCAACTGAGGGGGAAAGACAGTCTATGAACCGTGATGTTTCAATACGAGGACCGGGCAAGGCCCGCCACTCCGCGCCCAAAGCCTGACTCGGCACATGGGCGGAAGCGATACATCCAAAGCTACCCGCGCATCACCGGCTCGCAGCGGACCCGCACCTCCGCCACGCGCACGGGGTCGGTCCGCGTGAGGATGCCATCGGTCGGATCGCATCCCTTCAACCTCGAAGGGTCCGCGGAGCTGAAGCTGTCGCAGGGTGGACTTCGTCTCGTACCCGAAGACGCACGACGCCCTTCATCCCGCGAGCGCTCCCGGCGGAGGCGCGGGCGGGACCTCCGGCAGCCCCACGGCGAGCCCTCCCGGGGTGGCACGGTCGGTGGTGAACACATGACAGGGGTGGGACACAGGCCTGATGCGACAGGTGGCGAACAGTCAGGCGTGCCCCCGGTTGTGGATCAACGGCGCCGTGATGACGGTCCGGCCACTCCGCGAGTGCGGGCGCGGAGCCTTCGGGGCTCCCGGGCTCGCGGTCGCAAAGCAGTGCGTGGGACGGGCGTTGGGC